>NZ_FPJC01000052.1:0-5328 GCF_900119265.1 Pseudomonas sp. NFACC04-2 | reverse complement strand
GCGTGGAAGGCGCTGGGCGACATATTGAGGTGGGTAATCCCGGCCTCGGCGACCTGGGCGACGATGGCGCCGGGGTTGAAGGGTTCGGCGGCCAGGTGCAGCGAGGCCCCGACCATCAGCGGTGCGAGGATGTTCTTCTGGGTCAGGTCGAAGTTGTAGGAAGACGCCAGCAGCACCGCGTCGCCGGCGTGGAACGCCAGGTCCTCGAGGTACCAGTCCAGCAGGTTGCGCAGGCCGCGATGTTCGACCATCACCCCTTTGGGCAAGCCGGTGGAACCGGAGGTGTAGATCACGTAGGCCAGGTGGGCCGGCGTCAGGCCGGTGACCTGCGGGGTATGCTCCGGCTCGTCTTGCCACGGGCCGGCGTCCAGGTCGATCAATGGCACCTGAACCCGCGACAAGAGTTCTCGGGTCGCGGCCTGGGCCAGCACCGCAGCCGGCTCGCTGTCGGCCAGCATGTAGGCAATCCGCTCCGCGGGATAAGCCGGATCCAACGGCACATAACCACCGCCCGCCTTGAGAATCGCCAGCAGCCCGATCACCATTTCGGCGCTGCGCTGGACACAGATCGCCACGCGTGAATCCGGTTGCACGCCCTGCTTGCGCAGGTAATGCGCCAACTGGTTGGCTCGCGCGTCCAACTGGCGATAGCTCAACGCGTGCTCGCCATGCAGGACGGCCACGTTGTCTGGCGTGCGTTGGACCTGGGCTTCGAACAGCCCGAGAACAGTCTGCTCCTGCGGATCATCGGCACCACCGGTATTGAACTCGGCCAGCAGTTTCAGGCGCTCGCTCGGCGGCAGGATCGACAGCTGGTGCAACGGCGCCTCTGGCGTCTGCTCAAGCATCTGGATCAAACCTTCCAGCGCCTGCCGTACATACCCGCACAGCCGCTGTGCACCGATGCGCGCCGGGGTCATGATGGTGAAGCTGAACGCCTCGCCCTGGTCATCCACCGATAACGTCAGCGGGTAGTTGGTCCGCTCCTCGCCACTGAGCACCCGGATACCGTCCCAGGCCGACAGCGCTTCGGCGGAAGCCGCCGCACCGGTATGGCGATAGTTGAGCAAGGCACTGAACAATGGCGTCGGCGCCTCCACGCCGCTGCAACGTTGCGCCAGCACCAGCGAGGCGTGCTCATGGCCGAGCAAGGCGGTCAGGCGCGCATGGGTCGCCTTCACACCGGCACGGACACCGGTCTGCCCCAGGTTCACCCGCAACGGCAGCGTATTGATGAACATCCCCAGTGCCCGGTCAGCCCCCTCGCCGCCCTGCATCCGGCCCACCAACACGGTGCCGAACACCACGTCGTCGCGCCCCGATACCGTGCCTAGTACCTGGGCCCAGACCAGGTGATACAGGCTCGCCGCGCTCACTCCGAGCTGACGTGCCTGGACCCGCAGCCGACGACTGAGGTCGGCCTCGACCTCCTGGCGAACCTCTTCGATGCCGCTGCCGTCGCCTTGCACATCCTGCAAATCGAACGGCAACGTCGGCTCGTCGACATCTGCGAGCATGTCGCGGAAGAACCGTTCATGGGCATCGCGACTCACGCCCAACCGAGCCTGGGCCACGTAGTTGCGGTACGGCACCGATACCGGCAAGCGTTGTGCCTGGCCGAGCATGTGCGCCTCGATCTCCGCCGACAGCACGGCCAGCGAGGTGGCATCGTCCACCAAGTGATGGAACAACAGCATGCCCACCCAGCGCTGATTGGCCGGGTCTTGCGCATAAGCGACTCGCATCAGCGGCGCCTGGCGGATGTCCAGGCGATAGTGCCGAGGGTCGAAACGCTGATGCAGCTGCGTGGCAACCTCCCCGGCCGACGGATCCAGTTCAACCGACTCGACCACCAGCCGCGCCTCACGCCAGACCACTTGCATGGGCTCGGCCAGGCCTTCCCAGAGCACCCCGGTGCGCAGGATATCGTGACGGCAGACGACCGCTTGCAGCGCCTGGGTGAAGTGCTCCACGTGGGCGAAGCTGTCGAACGCGAACATCACGTACTGCAAGTAGGGATCGCCTTGGGCGGCGGCGATGTGGTGGTACAGGATCCCTTCCTGCAACGGCGCCAGGGCGTAGATGTCCTGCACATTCGCCACCCCACCCGGCACCATGGTCACGATCCGGTCGATGGCGCCTTGGTCCAGCTCGGCCAGGGGCAGCATGTCCGGGGTGATCCGCGTGCAACCGTCCGGGATCGCGTTGCCCGGCACCACGACTTCCGTGTGCCCGCCCACCGCGGCTGCCAGGGCCGCCAGCGTCGGTTGGCCGAACAGCACCCGCACATCGGCGCTCAAGCCGACGTGGCGCATGCGTTCGATCAGCTTCACCGCCAGCAGCGAATGGCCGCCCAGTTCGAAGAAGTTGTCGTGACGGCCGATCCGCTCAAGGTCCAGCAGGTCTTGCCAGATCGCGGCAATGACCGTCTCGGCCTCGCCTTGCGGCGCTTCGTATTCGCGGGCCGCCACCGCCGACTGATCCGGCGCCGGCAAGGCCTTGCGGTCAAGCTTGCCGTTGGTGGTCAGCGGGAACGCTTCGAGGACCACGAACGCGCTGGGCACCATGTAGTCCGCCAGCGAAGCCAGCAATTGGGTGCGCAGCTCAGTAGCTGAAGGTTGCGCGCCGTCCGCGGCAATCACATAGCCCACCAGGCGCTTGTCCCCCGGCGCATCTTCACGGGCTATCACCAGCGCCTCGCGGACCCCCTCACAGGCGGCCAAGGTCGCTTCGATCTCGCCCAGTTCGATACGGAAACCGCGGATCTTCACCTGGTCGTCGTTGCGGCCCAGGTATTCGATGCTGCCGTCGGCCAGCCAGCGACCGAGGTCGCCGGTCCTGTACAGGCGCGCCCCTTCACACCCGCTAAAGGTGTCGGCGATAAAACGTTCCTGGGTCAACTCGGGCCGGTTCAGGTAACCCCGCGCCACGCCCGCGCCCCCCACGTACATCTCCCCCACCACACCTACCGGCACCGGCTCGCGCCGGGCGTCGAGCACATACAGTTGCAGGTCGGGAATGCGCTTGCCGATGGGACTGACGCCCGTCAATTGCGCGTCGGCCGCTTCGAGGAGACGGTACGTCACGTGCACCGTCGTCTCGGTAATGCCGTACATGTTCACCAACTGCGTCCCGGCATTGGCTACGCGGGCGTACCAGGGCTTGAGCATCGCGGTTTCCAGTGCTTCACCGCCAAAGATCACCTGACGCAGGCTGTGGCGCAGGTCGCTGTCACCCTGGGCCGTGATCAGTTGCCGGAAAGCGCTTGGGGTCTGGTTCAGCACGGTCACACCGGCCTGGCACAGCAGCGCGTAGCACTCTTGCGGGGAGCGGCTGACCAGCTGTGGCACCACCAGCAGGCGTCCGCCGTGAATCAACGCCCCCCAGATTTCCCAGACCGAGAAATCGAAAGCGAAGGAATGGAACAGTGCCCACACGTCCTGATGGCCGAACTCGAACCAGGGCTGGGTCGCCGAGAACAGCCGCGTGACATTGCGGTGCTCGACCATTACGCCCTTGGGCAACCCGGTGGAGCCGGAGGTGTAGATCACGTAGGCCAACTGCGACGAGGTCTGGCCCGGTACTTGCGGGTTGGCAGTAGACTGGCTGCGCAATGCCGGGCTATCGAGTTCGATCACCCGTACCGACTCTTCGGCCAGCAGCGCCTGGGTGGCGGCATGCACCACGATCGCCACGGGGGCACTGTCCTCGAGCATGTAGGCGATGCGTTCCGCTGGGGAAGCCGGATCCAGCGGTACGTAGCCGGCACCCGACTTCAAGATACCCAACAGGCCGACGAGCATGTCCAAGCCGCGTTCGACACAGATCGCGACCCGGTCATCCGGGCGAATGCCCAGCGACAACAAGCGATGGGCGAGCTGGTTGGCCTGGGCGTTGAGTTCGCCGTAGGTCAGGGCCTGATGCTCGAACACCACCGCCACCGCGTCAGGTTGCATCGCGACCTGGGCCTCGAACTGGCGATGGATCAGCGCGTCATGGGCGTACGTCGCCTCTGGCGCATTCCAGGTTTCCAACAGTTGCTTGCGTTCGGCCGATGGCAATACCGCGAGGTTGTGCACCGCCGTTTGCGGTGCGTGTTCCAAGGAGTCAACCAGGCTCTGCAGGGCCACCTGCACATAGTCACAGATACGTTGCGCCCCGATCCGGGACTCGACCTGCACCGTCAGGCTGAAGTTTTCCCCCAGGTCATCGACGTTCAGGGTCAGCGGATAGTTGGTACGTTCCTCGCTGGACAACATTTGCATGCCGTTCCAGGCCGACAACCCCTCATCCGTCACCTGCAGCGAACTGTGGCGGAAGTTCAGCAGCGCACTGAACAGCGGCGCTGGCGAGGCCACCTCACTGCAGCGCTGGGCCAAGGCAAGGGAAGCATGCTCATGCCCCAGCAACCCCGTCAGCCGCGCATGGGTGGTTTTCACCGCGTCCCGCACGCTTTGCTCATTCACGGGCACGCAGATCGGCAAGGTGTTGATGAACATGCCCAGGGCCCGGTCAGCCCCGTCGCCGCCTTGCATCCGGCCCAGCAGGACCGTGCCGAACACCACGTTCTCCTGGCCCGACGCCACGGCCAGGACCTGGGCCCAAGCCAGATGGACCAGGCTGGCGGCACTGACACCCAGCTGGCGGGCTTGCGTGCGCAGGCGCAGGCTCAAGTGGTCATCGACAAACGCCTTCACTTCTTCGATGCCGTGCCCATCACCCTGTACCTGGGCCAGGCCGAATGGCAGCGTCGGCTCGTCGATATCGCCAAGCATGTTGCGGAAAAACGCTTCGTGCTCCTGTTCGCTCGTCCCCAGGCGGGCCTGGGCCACGTAGTTGCGGTACGGCACCGATGCGACCAAGTGTTCGTCCTGGCCCAGCAGGTGCATTTGCATTTCATGCTGCATCACGTCCAGGGCGGTGTGGTCCAGGGCCATGTGGTGGAACAACAGGATCGCGACCCAGCGATCCTGGGCCTCGTCCCGGGCGTAAGCCAGGTGCAACAACGGTGCCCGGCCCAAATCCAGGCGACTGTGGCGCGCATCGAAACGGCTGGCCAATTGTGTGGCAATGTCGCCGGCCGTGGCATCGAGAACGATGCATTGCGGCGCCAGCAGCACCTGGCGCCAGACCACTTGCACCGGCTCATCCAAGCCTTCCCAGACCACACTGGTGCGCAAGATGTCGTGGCGATCGATCACCACTTGCAGTGCGCCGATGAAGGCATCGAGGCGTTCACGGTTGTCGAAGGCGAATTGCGATTGCAACACATAGGGGTCGCCCTGCTCGGCGGCCAGGTGGTGATAGAGGATGCCTTCCTGCAACGGC
>NZ_FPJC01000032.1:0-45821 GCF_900119265.1 Pseudomonas sp. NFACC04-2 | reverse complement strand
CTGTGGGAGCGAGCTTGCTCGCGATAGCGGTACACCAGCCACCACTGATGTACCTGACCTGGCCCCATCGCGAGCAAGCTCTCTCCCACAGGAGGAATGTGTTCGGCCAGTGGAACAAGCAGGCTTACCGCTTTGCCCACCCCCTGGTCAAAACGCCCAAAAAATAGAGCAAATTGGCATATTTCACTGCCCACCCCACCCCCCTAACCTAGATCCCAACAACCCACCCCCGGATCAAGGACATAACAAAAATGACTGAATACAAACTGGCGCTGGTCGGCTTCGGCGGTGTGAACCGGGCATTGGCTCAGCTGATTGCCGAGCGTAACGAAAGCTGGAAAACCGACCTCGGCTTCACCCTGAAAATCGTCGGCGTCACCGACCTGTTCCTCGGTTCGGTGATGGACCGCCACGGTCTCGACGCCGCGTCACTGGCCAGACTGCCAGCCACCCAAGGCGCCATGGCCCAACTCCCCGGCGGCACCGTCGACGCCCTCAACGAAGCCGTGATCAAAGACTGCGGCGCCGACATCATCGCCGAAGCCACCTTCACCAACCCGGTGGACGGTGAGCCCGCCACCTCGTTCTGCCGATGGGCCCTGGAGCGCGGCAAACACGTGGTCACCACCAACAAAGGCCCCATCGCCCTGCACGGCGCCGAACTCAAAGCCCTGGCCCAGCGCAACAACGTCGCTTTCGAATACGAAGGCTCGGTCATGAGCGGCACCCCCGTGATTCGCCTTGCCAAACAGTCCCTGGCCGGCAGCTCGATCAGTGGTTTCGAAGGCATCCTCAACGGCACCTCCAACTTCGTCCTCACCTGCATGGAAGACGGATTGGGATTTGCCGAAGCGGTCAAAAAAGCCCAGGAACTGGGCTACGCCGAAGCCGACCCAACCGCGGACGTCGAAGGCCATGACGTGCGCCTCAAAGTCGTCATCCTCGCCAACGAACTGCTGGACGCCAAGCTCACCGTCAACGACGTCACCTGCAGCGGCATCTCCGCCCTCAGCCTCGCCGACATCGAAAAAGCCCGCGAGGACGGCGCCCGCTGGAAACTCATCGGCGCCGCCAGCCGCAACGCCGACGGCTCCATCAGCGCCCGTGTCGAACCGCGCCTGCTGAGTAACGACCACCCACTGGCCAGCGTCAGCGGCGCCACCAACGCCGTGTCGTTCACCTCCGAACTGCTCGGCGCCGTCACCGTCTCGGGCCCCGGCGCAGGCCGCACCGAAACCGCCTTTGCACTGCTGTCGGACATCATCCACATCCACCAATCGGCAACCGGCAAACAGGAGCACAACCTGTGAACGTATCGCGCCTGGCCCTGGCGGTCGTCGAACCGCACATCGAAGTCCTCAACCCCTTTGACGGCAGCGTCGTCGGCACCGTCGCGGACCTCAAAGCCTCAGAAGTCCCACAACTGCTCGAGACCGGCCGCAACGGCGTCAAAGCCTGCGCCGCACTGCCGCGCCATCGCCGTGCAAGCATTCTCGAACACGCTGCACTGAACATCGAACGCGACGCCAAAGCCTTCGCCCGGCTGATCGTCGACGAAGCCGGCAAGACCCTCAAACAGGCGGAAAAAGAAGTCAAACGCTGCGTCAACACCCTCAAGCTCTCCGCCGAAGAAGCCAAGCGCAACGCCGGCGAAATCGTGCCGTTCGACGCCTACGAAGGCGCCGAATCGCGCCAAGGCTGGTTCACCCGCGAGCCCCTGGGCCTGGTCGTCGCCATCACCCCCTACAACGACCCGCTGAACCTGGTGGCCCACAAACTCGGCCCCGCCATCGCCGGCGGCAACGCGGTGATCCTCAAACCGTCCGAACTGGCACCGTTGTCAGCCCTCAAACTGGTCTCTTACCTGGTCGCCGCCGGCCTGCCCGAAACCGTGGTCACCGTCGCCACTGGTGGCGCCGAACTCGGCAAAGCCCTGGTCGCCGCCCGTGACGTGCGCATGATCTCCTTCACCGGCGGCTTCGTCACCGGCGAACAAATCGCCCGCACCGCCGGCCTGAAAAAACTCGCCATGGACCTGGGCGGCAACGCCCCTGTCATCGTCATGGCCGACTGCAACCTCGACGCCGCCGTCGACAGCTGCATCTCCGGCGCCTTCTGGGCCGCCGGGCAAAACTGCATCGGCACCCAACGCCTGCTCATCCACGCACCGATCTACGCCGCCTTCCGCGAACGCTTCGTACACCAGGCCCAAGCCCTCGTCGTCGGCAACCCACTGCTCGCCCACACCGACATCGGCCCGATGATCACCCACCAAGCCGCGCAAAACGCCGAACACGTGGTCAACGAAGCCCTGCAACAAGGCGCCACCTTACTCTGCGGCCACCGCCGCCAAGGCGCCTGCTACGCCGCGACCGTGTTGGAAAACGTCGACCATGCCAGCCGACTCTGGCGCAATGAGGTCTTCGCACCGGTGGTGGTGTTGCAGCCGTTCGAGACGTTTGATGAAGCCATTGCGCTGGCTAACGAACCTGATTACGCGCTTCATGCCGGGATTTTCACCAATGACCTGTCCACGGCTATGAGTGCCGCACGACGGATCGAGGCGGGAGGGGTGATGATCAACGACTCCTCCGATTTTCGTTTCGATGCGATGCCGTTCGGGGGCTCCAAGTACGGCAGTCTGGGCAGGGAAGGGGTGCGGTTTGCGTATGAGGAAATGACCCAGCCGAAGGTGGTTTGTTTGAATACGCTGGGTTGATAGGTCAGGTTGTTGGCATCGGGCAGGTTGGTCACCGGCCCGATTTTTTGCGGCATCCCAAAGAGCCTCGAGTCTTGCGCTTCACAAATGTTTTTCCGGGGCTGTCGGGCAAATCGTCCTGGCTCATCTAAGCTGAATTTTCCTGGAAAACGCGCCAAGTGCCTTCTCATACGAATGCAGCCAACCCGGCTTGCGGCACCGCTCAGCAGCCAGGCGGGAGGAAGGATGCCGAACGTACTGGTGGTGGTCTGGGACTTCGATACACGCAGATTAAGAGTCCCCGTCGAGAATAGTCTTCTCAGCATACAACTTAGGATTGGGGCTTTGCTGTACATGGCGAGAACGGCCTTCGCCAAACATGTCGATCAACATCAACTGAATTATTGCCTGGTCGTCGCCCCCGAGTATCTTTTCTCCAAGGACATGCCTGTCTCGTTTATGTCGGAGGAGGAAAAAGAAATCATCCGGGCAACATTGGCAGATATTTCAACGAGAAATCCGTGGCTGATACTGGTCCCTGGCACGACGCTCTGGTTCAAATCAATGTTGCGTCCGGAATCCAGGGCGCTGAAAAGGGAAACCGGGAAGTTGAAATCATGGGGACCGGCCAGAAATATCAACAAGGCAAAATATCGTGTGGAAATGGATGCGGTTGTGAATGAAATCCCGGAGCGGGACCGCATCAGTAAAGGGATCTATGGCCATCATGCAGCGACTACGAAGGAGGAGATCGCGAAAATCGAATCAAGAGGGGCGGAAGCCAGGGACGGAATCGTCAGAAATACCGGCTTCATCATTTGGGATGGAAACGTCTTCTATCAGCATAAACGCTACCCCAATATCGGAAATGATGGGTTGGACGAACTGGCCGGGGCGCAGTTCTGGGCCGATAAGATATTCATGCCGGGCAGTTATCGGGAAGCCCCGGCTATCCATGGGCTGCAACTGGCTTTGGAAATATGCGCAGAACATTTCATTGGCGCGACGGTTTTGCATAAGAACAACGTCCTGGATTTCCATATCCTGGTCTCGGCCAGCATTGCTCTTGCTAAAGCTCGCGTGGGCGTAAAACACGGAGGATATGTGGTTCACGCTGATTCAGGCGGCAGTTCAGTCTACCGACGCGAAGGCAGGGACTTGGTTCTGCTCCAAGCCATCGATGAAACCGAAATAGGCTTGTTGGGTGTTGAAGCTGGTCGCGCCAGGAGTTTTGTTTGCGCGATTGCCTAGACCGAGCCTGACCTCACCGAAAGAGCTGCGGCGGATGTGAAATCCAGATCCGCGCTTACCCCGGGTATTGAGTGACTGAGCCTTCGGAATCAACCCCATCAAAACAACTGACCCACCGCCATAACAAGCATTTCACCCCAGCCCTTGGGGGCAGTCCACCCTGTGGGAGTCCCCCCTGTGGGAGCCGAGCTTGCTCGCGATAGCGGCACACCAGTCAACATCAATACCGCAGCCCCACCACCGCGCAAGCAGCCCACCACGTCCCGCTTCCCTTCATGCCACCGACGGCGACAAATCTAACCCCCGCGTGGCTCCCCCACCAAGTAGCGTTCAAAGCACCGAGTGTGCAGACAACGTCGTCGATCTCTCCCCGAATTAACTTCTGCGAACGCTAAAAGCTGAAACGTATCAGCTACAAGAAAAAGCCAAAATATGCACAAATGCATTTTTTCCTTGACCCACAGGGGTGCGTCTCTATAAGGTGATTTTACTGTATGCGCATCCAGTACTCCTTAAGCATCATCTATTTGAATCCATTCATGGACGAGGTATTACCTTATGAAAACCAACACTGAAAAATTCGGTGTAACCCCCCATCAACCCAGCCTTTGGACCCGCGCCGATGCGTTGAAAGTCCGGGCGGACGATCCCACCACCACTCAACCGCTGGTCCGCGCGGATTTCCCGGTATTGAGCGACGACGTGTTCATCTGGGACACCATGCCCCTGCGCGACCTGGACGGTAACGTGACGTCCGTCGATGGCTGGTCGGTGATCTTCACCTTGACGGCCGATCGTCATCCAAACGACCCCCAGTACCTCGACGAGGACGGTAACTACGACATCCTCCGCGACTGGAACGATCGTCACGGTCGGGCAAAGATGTACTACTGGTTTTCTCGTACCGGCAAGAACTGGGAGCTCGGTGGCCGAGTGATGGCCGAAGGCGTTTCGCCGACCGCTCGCGAATGGGCCGGTACGCCGATCCTGTTGAACGACCGAGGTGAAGTGGATTTGTATTACACCGCCGTCACCCCAGGCGCGACCATCGTCAAGGTGCGCGGTCGGGTCGTGACCACTGAACATGGTGTCAGCATGGTCGGCTTCGAGAAGGTCAAGCCGCTGTTCGAGGCCGACGGCAACATGTACCAGACCGAAGCCCAAAACGCCTTCTGGGGTTTTCGTGACCCATGGCCATTCCGCGACCCGAACGACGGCAAGCTGTACATGCTGTTCGAGGGCAACGTGGCCGGTGAGCGCGGCTCGCACAAAGTAGGCGAGGCCGAAATCGGCGATGTGCCGCCGGGTTATGAAGATGTCGGCAACTCACGCTTCCAGACCGCCTGTGTTGGCATCGCCGTAGCCCGCGACGCAGACGGTGACGACTGGGAAATGTTGCCGCCCCTGCTGACGGCCGTGGGCGTCAACGACCAGACCGAACGCCCGCACTTCGTGTTCCAGGATGGCAAGTACTACCTGTTCACCATCAGCCACACCTTCACCTATGGCGACGGCGTGACCGGGCCGGACGGCGTGTACGGTTTCGTCGCGGACTCGCTGTTCGGCCCCTACGTGCCGCTCAACGGTTCCGGCCTGGTACTGGGTAACCCGTCCTCCCAGCCATTCCAGACCTACTCGCACTATGTGATGCCAAACGGCCTGGTGACCTCCTTTATCGACAGCGTACCGACCGACGAAACCGGCACGCAGATTCGTGTGGGTGGCACCGAGGCACCCACGGTGGGCATGAAAATAAAAGGGCAGCAGACGTTCGTGGTGGCCGAGTACGACTACGGGTACATCCCGCCGATGCTCGACGTCACACTCAAGTAATAGCAACACAGGGGGGGCAGGCAGCGGGTTTGCGGTCGATGACAAAACCGTTGGGGATATGATCGAGATATCCCGCCTGATTTATTGCGATGTTGGTCGCAAGCCCCATTGAACAACGAGTCGTAACCCTATTCGCGACTGGCTGCAAGGATGCAGCCAGTCGCGAATGCATTCCCCTTCGACGTAAGTACACAAGCGCCTCTGTGGGAGCGAGCTTGCTCGCGATAGCGGTGCATCAGCCACATTCCAGCCAGCTGTTTATCGTGACTCCACGAGACTAGCCAAGACCGACATCGCCTTGCGCCATTGCCTACAACTACGCCAGAATCCGCCGGCTTGTGCGTCTTGGGTCACGTCGGTAGTTTGGGTCCTGTCACTGCTCATCAGTGATCGGGTTTAGTCGCCCAGGGTGAAACAGGTTGTGCAAGGCGTCATCCAGTCAGGATTCCCATCCTGCACTTGATGGTGGCTGTGCGCAGGGCGTCCTCGGACGCGCCGGTTTCTTGTTTCCCCGGTCGACTAACCTGCGTACAGCTGCCTCCCATCGTTTAGTCGCGAGCGGGTGATGGCTCCAACTACAGGAAGCAAGACAATGGCAAAAGATACTCCGAACCCCCCTGATACGAACGAACACGTCTCCCGTGCTCAGTCTGCCCGCAACAAGAAAATCGACGACGCTGCCACGCGAGCGTTGGATTACTACCTGAAGCCTAAGCCTAAGAGCGAAACGTCTGACAAGTCGGACTCCATTTTACGGATTGACCCTGGGGTTGATTCCGAGTGTTTGCTTGCGAATCTCAGTGAAAACCTGGCTTCGGCTAATGCCATGATCAGTGATTTGGCGTTTGATCTTGAGGGATCACGACGGCATTTTGCGTTGGGGATTTTGCAGGTGATTGAGGTGAGTGAGCTGTTGGCGAATCGGGCTTTGGATATTGTTGAGGTGAGGTAGAGCGGGGCGTTCGCTGACCTCCTGGCGTAAAAAAGGTCTTGCTTGGCAAGACCTTTTTCGTATCCGAGAGCCCCGAAACGACGAGCGCTCAGATTGTCCAACAACCCGTTGGACAATTGTGCACGTCAGCAGGACATCAGTGGGAGGCAGTGACCGGCAAGCTGACTGGGTCAGTCTTCCACGAAGTAATCGCTATCCAAGTGCTTCACTTCGTAAACCTGTTTGACGTTACAACCTAGATTGTTTTCGACCATCAGCCGCGCCAGCTCCAACCCATCGATCAACACCACTTTGATATCCAGGCTCATGGCGGCCTCGCGGGCACCGTTGGAGAAGTCGGAAGTGGTAATAAACACGCCCTTACGGGCACGTTGGCGGGTGAGGGCACCGATGAACTTATCTATTTCTGGGCGGTGTACGGTATTGGTCCAGCGCTTGGCTTGTAGGTAGATGACGTCCAGGCCGAGCTTGTCTTCCTTGATGATGCCGTCGATGCCGTCGTCGTTGGTTTGTTGCGTCGCTCGACCTGCTTCTTTGCGTGAGCCACCGTAGCCCATGGCGATCATCAGATCGACTACTAGTTGCTCGAAAAAAGTTGGTGAAGCTGCACGCACCAAGGCTAGCAGTTCATCCGCCAATGATTGCGTCAGCGCCTGGTGTGCTGCGGCCAGTTGCTCGTCCGGAGTAGCTTGTTCGACCGGTTCGCTCTGCAAGGCTAACGCTGGGTCATCGACGGGACTGATCGTATGGAACGCGGCGAATTCAGGGTATTGTTTGAGCCACCTAACGGTAATACGTGCCGGCCCGCTGCTCAGCGCCTCTCGACCGCGTTCGGTGATTTGCACCAGTCCCTTTGCCGGAATACTCAGCAACCCCGCCTTATTCAGATAGGTACGCGCCCAACCGACTCGATTGTTAATGACTGTTTGCTTGCCGGAAGGCAGGCGTTCGCTGCGCTCCTCCTCGCTGAGCTGAAACTCGTTGGCGATGCGTTCGCGAAGTTCGCTTAGGGCGAGCGGAGTATTGTCGGCGACGGTGGCCAGTATCGGTCGCATTACGCTCTGGAAATCTGGGATGGGCATAGATAACTTCCTGTTCAGTTGCCGGGGCGTATTAAAGCAGGTGCGGATCGTGGTTGTCGTGCGTTCAAGCTGGTGCCTTGCGACCACGTTTGTCCCTTTATGTGTATCTGCAGCACATTGGCGGGATCATCGTTGAAGACGTGCGCCCGTTTTCTATGGATAGCTTTGGCCTGGATGGCTTTGGTGGAGTGTGAGGCGAAAGGAATTGACTGCTTTGAGAAAGCAATGCGCTTTACCCTGCATCCTGAATAATTAGTCCGCGCTGTTTGAGCAGGGCAACTGCGTTGGCTGACTTACTGAAAAACTACCGGGCATAAAAAACGCTAAATTTTCGCTTAGAGTAATCATAGGTATGGCGGGTATGTTGCGTGGAAACTTCTGTACGGCTGCACCGTTTTTCAAGGTGTTTGGTGCTGCGAGGACGAGCACGGGTGCTGTTTTATTGAAGGTTTGAAACCTGTGCACCCGCGTGTGAGTAAAGGTAAGCGTCCTCTGTCCGATGTTCTCAGGGAAAGCCTTCTCTACTTGGTGGATCCTATGAATGCGCCCAGCTTATCCAGGTCATGCGCCCAAAAAAGGGCGAGGCCACGTTGCTGAGCTTGCTCTAGGTTCATAACCTTGAATACACCTGAAAGCATAGCTGCCGGTACGACTTGTAAGGTACCAAACATTTTGAGCCAATACTCAGCCTTTACCGCTGCGTCATTATTAAGTCGCTTGACACTGTTGGTCGCGCTATTCGACACCTTGCACTCGATAGCCATTAGGCGAGAATCATGTAGGCGCACCACGACATCGGCTTTACGCTCACCTAGTAGGCACTCCGCGCAAAACTGCATTGGTTGTGGGCCTTTTACAATCGTTGTTATCGTCGCAGCAGTAACTTCAGTAAAGCCCTGGCTTCGTAGGTAGTCCTTTACTCGAGTTTCCTGCCCATCTTTTCCGACAATTCTTCTTTCGGTGGCAATTCGCTGGGCTGCAAGAAGCACGGAGGATGCAAGTAGAGCGGCCTCACGCTCTTGGTCCGTGGGAGTGCTCCCCGCGTCAAGCCATGGGAAGCGATGGACGTCAATTACTCGCTCGATGACCTCAAAAAGCTTTCTGACGTCTTCGGGCTTTTTTTTCAGAACTCCAGGAGCAATCGAGTCCACGTCGGCGATTACCTGAAGATCATCGTCCGAAATTGGCGGTCCAGCCAGATAGCGCAGAGCCTCACCCAGACCAGAACCGTAGGCGTCGGCTAGGTTTGCGTCCGTGATTTCGTCGGGATTCAGGTTGTTTAGTTTTTGAAATAGCAACTCGAATTTATTGCGGGCATTTTGATAATGTGACTCCCAGGCACCCGAAACAGATAATCGTTCTGTCCTGAACAATGATGCAGATACAGTGGCTTCCTCGGCTAGTTCCTCGGTTGTCCATCGAGCAGGTGAGCTAGTCATGCCGTTAAAAATTCCAGGCTGGGAACACGCAGACGTTCGATTTCCTTCGGCTCGAACTTAGTCAAGCCACCGGCATATGTTCTGCCACTTCCTGTGTTGATGTTCTCGTTAAGCCACTTAACCAGCCTAGGTAGAGCATGTGGGGCTAGGGTTTCACGAGGGTAAAGACCATGGGCTATGTTGATGTGTCTTGCGGCACAGGTGTTTAGTGTGAACTGAGGTGGCCGCCTAGCCATGTAGGTACAAAGAATAGGCGCTGGAGCCTTGAGGCCTACTGACCACCATGCTCTACGGTGTTGAGCTATATAGCTCTGATCCGCGCCTTGATTTTTTGCCCACAACAAAAAGTCGTTGATACGTCTACGTTCTTCATGGCTAAAGTCATCAAGATCTGGCGGTAAATCGATTACTCGACGCAAAACGTCAGAGGAGCTCAAGTTTGCTCCTGCTTCGATCAAATCCCGGGCTTTAGTAACAGCAGGTAGCATCACGCGCTCTGGCAAGTCCCTCGCATGATCACCAGCAATCCAAATACTATTTGCCCCTGTTACCTGTCCTCTATGCACACGGAACAACTCGCCGAGTTCAATTTCACCAGCTTTTGTCGTCGCCGATGGGCGAACAATGATTGACCAGCGTGCTGCAGCCTGCAGTTGTTCTCGGGGAACATCTGTCCCCTTGGTTAAACCTTTGAGGCGGGCCAATTCTGCTACAGAGTGAACTCGTATGGGTTTGCTGGTCTCGCCAACCTGAAAACAAGTTATAGCAGCGGTGGTCGCGGTCCCTGGGAAAGCCTCAATAGTTGGTTCAAGTACATGTAGAGCAATGCCTCCAAGCTCTTCCAATAGTAACTTGCGTAGCGCAGAACCGTAATTGACATCCATCCATTCCGCTGAGGTGATGAAAGCTCCTATGTCTCCTTTCTTTGCCAAGAGGCGTGTCTGCAAGAAGAAATGTACATGCAGTCCGGCCAAGGCACTTGCTTTAATACCTAATCCGGCGAAGCGGGAGGCGTACCATTCTTTCCAGTCAGTACTAATGTCGTGATGTCGGACGTAAGGGGGGTTGCCAATAAAAGCAGTCATACCCTTGCATCGAGGTAGTTTGACCTCCCTATAATCTTTGACTAGTACGGTAGAACGGTCACCCCAGCCGCGCACGCTAAGATTTGCTCGCAGCATGAGCGCAGCCAAAGGGTCCATCTCAACGGCTATCAGTTGTGCGGCGGGGAATGCGGCGCCAGCCGCCAGAATGAATCGTCCAGATCCCGCTCCTGGGTCGACAATACGAGCCGGATCCCCGTGGCGTGAGAGCCAAGTCATCATCGAGCGTACAATTGGGTGGGGAGTGTATACCGCGCCAGTAGCACGACGCTCGAAGGGCGACCGAATGGCGGAGAAAGCCTCTCCAAGAGGATCGGTACCGCGCAAAATGGCTTTGCGGACGGCGTTGAGTTCAATCTTGGATACACGGAGCTCAGACGCTTCTGCTGTTTTTGCGAGTTTTTGTTCCGCCTTGGAAAGGCTGTCTTGCCCAGTTTGCAGTAGGGCGAGGCACATGGAGATCACGTCTCGTTCTGTCTGCATTGTCATTTTCACTTTCGTTTTGGGTCTGAGAAGAGATAGCCTTGACCGCTGTGCTGTTTCTCTGCAAACGCGCGCATAAAATCCCGCAACACGTCTGCTGCTACACGATCTTGGGCGCGGCAGGCCTGCACGAAAGCTTCGCGCAAATCTCTCTCAACCCTAATTCGCATTCCGGAGTCTTTGATAGCCATGTAGCGAAGGGTAGCATGTGGATGTACAGATGTGTATCCAATTGTGGATTCAGAGCTAGCCTGTCGTTGCCTGTCACTTCTGAGATTTTTACTCGCAATGACTCTTTTTTTAGCTTGCTATGGTGTCGGCCGAGTTCACGCATTATGAAATGTATGCATTGATTGGCAAAAACGTGCACGTGGCTCTCCCAACCAGCTGTGGGAACTGGTCAGAAAAGACTCTGATATAGGCTTTTAGCCCTTTTCTTTCCGTGGATCCATAGAGGAAAAAAGTGCTGCGGGTACCTTCGATAGGGGAAAAAACTTTCCACCAGACATTAAAAAGCCGGCTTATGGCCGGCTTCTCGTTGACTAACTCAGTTCGTTTTTGACAAACCTCACCAGCCTTCAAAACGTACATCCGGCTCTTGCGGCCGGCTGTGGGACTTGGTCAGAAAGTGATCTGCCATGTCGGTGCGAGGCGTGGGCTCGCAAATGTGGGGCGGAGGATACTCGGGTTTTTGGCAGAATCCCAGAGGTAAGTGGTGTGGAATCATTGGGTTATCGCTGATCCAGGGGGAAAAGCGGGGGCTGCTTCGCAGCCCGGCGGGGATAAATCCCCTCGCCACAGATGTGCTCACCATTGAGGCTTCTAACCACTGAAGCCCAACCACTGGGGCTTCGGTGGTTGTCTTTCCGTTCGGGTGGGTTAGTCGCACACCGGCGGTCTCTGTTTGTTGAGGGTGGACCACCAGAACACCCAGCCAATCACCCGTATGTTCTGTGCTTCGATCTGTTCTGCGCTGAAGACTTCGTCCGGGTAGGCCGCGCTGTTGTGGCTGCGCAGTCGCAGGCGGTTGCCGGGGATGCGGTGCAGGTATTTGATGCGGAGCATGCCGTCGTGTTCGAGGGCGTAGATTTGGCCGTCGACGATTTGGGTCAGGCCGCGGTCGATGGCGAGGGTGGAGCCGTCTTCGATGCGTTCGGCCATGCTGTCGCCGACCATGGTGAGGCAGATGGCGTCGCTGGGGTTTATTTCCAGGGTTTCGAGGTGGCTGCGGGGCAGGCGGATGGATTGGTCGGGGATTTCGACGATGTGGGTTTTGGTTTCGCCGGGGGCGATGGGGACTTCCTTATAGAAAGGCAGTTCGATGTCCGTGGGTTCCTGCACGCTGTAGACGCCATCGTTTTCGGCCGCCTCATAGGTGGTGCCGGGGCCGAGGCCCAATGGGGTTTGCGGGCCTTCGCCGTGGGCGAGCCACTCCGGGCTGACGGTCAGCAGGCTGGCGATGGAGTGGATGCGCCCTGGCGGGATGCCACGGTTGAACCAGTTGTTCACGTGTTGGGATTTCACGCCGTATAACTTCGCGAAGTCGGCGGATCGGATATTCGCTTCTTTTAGAAGGGCTCGGAAGCGGTCGCCACTGGAAAGTATTTTCATAAACGGAAAGTTTAGGGGCGACTGTGTTTTCGGCAATAAACATGTCGTTCAAATATATAAGACGATCTTTCCGTTTTTGGGATTTGAAAGGCGCGGGCTAAACGTGGGTAAACGGTGTTAATACAGGCTCGTATTAGAAACCATTAAGGCATAAAAAAACCCCGGGGCAAACCGGGGTTCTTTTCAAGTTTGTTTCAGCCTTTGTAGGCGGCAACCGACTTGGTGATCGCTTCGCGGGCGGCGTCTGCGCCGGCCCAGCCTTCGATCTTGACCCACTTGCCTTTTTCGAGGTCTTTGTAGTTCTCGAAGAAGTGTTCGATCTGCTGGATCAGCAGTGGCGGCAGGTCGGTGTATTCCTTCACGTCGACGTACAGTTGCGACAGTTTGTCGTGTGGCACTGCGATGACTTTGGCATCGCCGCCGCCGTCGTCGGTCATGTTCAGGATGCCGACTGGACGGGCGCGGATGACCGAGCCTGGGGCAACTGGGTATGGGGTCACGACCAGCACGTCGAGGGGGTCGCCGTCGTCGGCCAGGGTGTTGGGGATGTAACCGTAGTTGGCCGGGTAGAACATGGGGGTGGCCATGAAACGGTCAACGAACAGGCAGTCGCTGTCTTTGTCGATTTCGTATTTGATCGGGGCGTGGTTGGCCGGGATTTCGATCGCGACGTAGATGTCGTTCGGCAGGTCTTTGCCAGCCGGAATCTTGCTGTAGCTCATTGGGCGGTGCCCCCGTTAGTTGACCAAATGACTTGGTCGGATTGACCAAAAAGTGGCGGCGATTATAGGCATATTCGGCCGCTGTTGCCACGTTACCAGGGTCTTAGAGACCTTAGTATGACGCCTGATAGACCGGATCTTCGGCTTGAAGTTGCCGCAGCCGGGCCAAAGGATCCTGGCGGTAGAAGGCCTTGAGCTGTTCATAGACCCGTGGATAGGCCTGGTGCAGCAGGTCCGGGGCGCTGAAGAAGTATTCGCTGGTGACGGCGAAGAACTCCGCCGGGTTTTCCGCGGCGTAGGGATCGATGAGGGTTTCTGCGTCGGGGTTCTGGTCCAGTTGGCGGTCGAGGTCGTCGAAGGCTTGTTGCATGGCTTCGGCCCAGTCGCTGACGCGCATGTCGGCGTGCAGTGGTGGCAGGCCGTTGGCGTCGCCGTTGAGCATGTCGAGTTTGTGCGCCAGTTCGTGGATCACCAGGTTGTAGCCGTCCCAGCCGCCGCTGGCCATCACGCCGTCCCAGGCCAGGATGATCGGGCCCTGGGGCCAGGCTTCGCCGCTGTGTTCGCCGTCCCATTCGTGCTCGATGCCGCTGGCGTCGCGGTAGCGTTGGGGGCTGAGGAAGTCGTCGGGGTAGAGGACGATTTCGTGGAAGCCCTGGTACCAGTTCAGCTCGCCCAGGTGCATCAGTGGCAGTTGGGCCTGGGCGGCGAGCAGCAGGCGTTGTTCCTGGTGCAGTTCGACGCCGGGCAGGGCGGTGAGGTGTTTATCGTGCAGGAACAGCACGCAGGCTTCCCGCAGCCATTGGTCCTCGGCGGCGCTGATGCCGTCGAGGAAGCTCAATTGTTGGCGCACCCGTTGCCAGGTGTCCTCGGCCACGGGGTGTTTGGCGAGGGTGCGTCGGCGGCGCCAGTTGCTCAGGGACCACATGGCTGATCAGGCTTTCGAGGCGCGCTGGTTCATTTTGCTGCGCACCAGGCTGATGATCATCGGCAGCAGCGACACCAGGATGATGCCCACCACCAGCAGCGACAGGTTCTGCTTGATGAAGGGCACGTTGCCGAAGAAGTAACCGAGGGTCACCAGGCCGCCGACCCAGAGGACGGTACCGAGGACGCTGAAGCCGAAGAAGCGCAGGTAATTCATTTTGCCCACGCCGGCGACGAAGGGGGCGAAGGTGCGGATGATCGGCAGGAAGCGCGCCAGGGTCACGGTTTTGCCGCCGTGTTTGTCGTAGAAGTCGTGGGTTTGCTGCAGGTAGTCGCGGCGGAAGATTTTCGAGTTGGGGTTGCTGAACAGTTTTTCTCCGGCGGTGCGGCCGATGAGGTAGTTGGTGCTGTCGCCGAGGATGGCCGCGAGCATCAGCAGGCCGGCCAGCAGCACGGGGTCCATGGCGCCACCGGCGGCGACGGCGCCAGCGATGAACAGCAGGGAGTCACCGGGCAGGAACGGCATCACCACCAGGCCGGTTTCACAGAAGATCACCAGGAACAGGATGGCGTAGACCCAGGTGCCGTAGTTGGTCACCAGCAGGTCGAGGTACACATCGAGGTGCAGGATGAGGTCGAGGGGGTTGAAATCCATGCATAACACCTGTGGTGGTGGCCTGGCTCGGCAGGCTTTGGGTCGGGCTTGGAGGATGGCTACAGAGTGTGTAGCTTTTTCTTACAAGCCGGGAAGAGCGGCATTATACGGGCTGGAGGGCGGGGAGCGGGGTGAGTTTGTAGCCAGGGATTTCGATGTGTCGTCGCAGGGTGAAACACCCGTGGGAGCAAAGCTTGCTCGCGATGGTGGCTATTCAGTCAACATTGATGGGCCTGACGGACCGCTATCGCGAGCAAGCTTTGCTTCAACAGATCTATCTCCCATAGATATGCCTGCTTGCCCGCGATGGCGGCGGGGCAGTCAGCATTGATGTTGCCCGACAGACTGCTATCGCGAGCAAGCTTTGCTCCCACAGAACGATCAGTCCGCGGTAATCGGGTCAGATGCCTTCGCTGATAGGCAACACGTAGTTCTTGAACTCGGTGTCTTCCTTGAAGCCGATCGATTCGTAGGTTTTCTGTGCCACTTCGTTGTTGCTGCTGGTGGAGACGCGCATGCGCACGGCGTTGGTTTCCTTGGCCATTTTTTTCGCGGTGCGGATCAGGTTGTCGGCCACCAGTTGGCGGCGGGCGTCTTCGGCGACGTAGATGTCGTTGAGGATCCATACGCGCTTGAGGGACAGGGATGAGTAGCTCGGGTAGAGCTGGCAGAAGCCCAGTAACCGGTTGTCGTCGTCATCGGGCAGGGCCAGGTAGATCACCGATTCCTTGCGGCGCAGGCGCTTTTCGAGGAAGGCTCGGGACGAGTCCGGGTAAGGCAGTGAGCCGTAGAATTCCCGGTACTTGACGAACAATGGGGTCAGCAGGTCCAGG
This sequence comes from Pseudomonas sp. NFACC04-2, assembly GCF_900119265.1. Taxonomy (NCBI): domain Bacteria; kingdom Pseudomonadati; phylum Pseudomonadota; class Gammaproteobacteria; order Pseudomonadales; family Pseudomonadaceae; genus Pseudomonas; species Pseudomonas sp. NFACC04-2. The sequence continues at coordinate 30,235 of NZ_FPJC01000032.1, read as the reverse complement.
TGTTCCAGCGTCGCTTGGATAATCCGCATGGTAGGTCTCGTCTGCAAAGGTCGACAGATATTCAGACAACAACTTCGCGCTGCCGTGCTTTTGATGCTGCCTGAAAGCGGATCAAAAACGCAATCGGATAAGCGGATCAGTTTCGGGGCGGCGCCAGTAGGAAATTACCTTTCATATCGGCTCCGCTTTCCGCCTCTAGAGTGTTCACTTGGGCTTCGTCCTTCAGATTGACGCCCGAAAGCTGACGGCGGCAGGCCTCGCGCATCAGGTAGATCAAGCGATGGGCCGCCATGCCGTAGCTCAGTCCTTCGAGGCGGACATTGGAGATGCAGTTGCGATAGGCATCGGTCAGGCCGACCTTGGGGGCGTAGGTGAAATACAGCCCCAGGCTGTCGGGGGAGCTGAGGCCGGGGCGTTCGCCGATCAGGATCACCGACATTTTCGCGCCGAGCCGCTGTGCCACTTCATCGGCCACGGCGACGCGGCCCTGTTCCACCAGGGTCACCGGCGATGTCGACCAGCCTTCAGCGGCGATCTGTTCTTCCAGCCGCGCCAGGAACGGCAAGGTATGGCGATGCACCGCCAGTGCCGACAGGCCGTCAGCCACCACGATGGCCAGGTCCACGCCGCCGGGATGGGCCGCTGCGTAGTCCTGCAGGATTTGCGCGGAGGCCTCATCGAGCCGTCGGCCCAGGTCCGGGCGCTGTAGATAACTGTGGCGGTCGGCCGCGGCGCTGTGGAGCAACAGGCTTTCACGGCCGCCCTCGGTCAACTGTGCGCGAATGCCCTGGTGATCGAAGGCCAGGTGCACCGCATCGCGGGCCTGGGCGTGGGCGTACTGGAAATCCAGTTGCGCCTGGGTCGGCAGGCTGGTGCCGGTGCGGCCCAGGGCGATGCGCGCCGGGGTGAGGTTGCGCAGGTTCAGCCACGGGTTTTGCGGGTCGACAGGTTTTTTATCCATGGGCAGTTCACTCATCCCAGATGCGCGAGGGCGTGACGGAACGCCGGTGGCAGGTTGTCGCCAAACCGCACCCGGCCATCGGCCTGGGTGAAGATGCCCATGTTCGCCAGCCAGGTTTCGAACTCCGGCGCCGGCTTCAGGCCCAGGGTCTGGCGGGCGTAGAGGGCGTCGTGGAACGAGGTGGTCTGGTAGTTGAGCATGATGTCGTCAGAGCCAGGGATGCCCATGATGAAGTTGATCCCGGCCACGCCCAGCAGGGTCAGCAGGGTGTCCATGTCGTCCTGGTCGGCTTCGGCGTGGTTGGTGTAGCAGATGTCGCAGCCCATCGGCACGCCCAGCAGCTTGCCGCAGAAGTGGTCTTCGAGGCCGGCGCGGATGATCTGTTTGCCGTTGTACAGGTATTCCGGACCGATGAAGCCTACAACCGTGTTCACCAGGAACGGGTTGAAATGCCGTGCCACGGCGTAGGCCCGGGTCTCGCAGGTCTGTTGATCGACGCCGTGGTGGGCGTTGGCCGACAGCGCGCTGCCCTGGCCGGTTTCGAAATACATCAGGTTGTTGCCGAGGGTGCCGCGATTCAGGCTCAAGCCGGCGTCGTAGCCTTCCTTCAAGATGTTCAGGCTGATGCCGAAACTGGCATTGGCCGCTTCGGTGCCGGCGATGGACTGGAACACCAGGTCCAGGGGCACGCCGCGGTTCGCCGCTTCGATGGAGGTGGTGACGTGGGTCAGCACGCAGCCTTGGGTGGGAATGTCGTAGCGCTGGATGATGGCGTCGAGCATTTCCAGCATGGCGCAGATCGAGGCGGTGCTGTCGGTGGCCGGGTTGATGCCGATCATGGCGTCGCCGTTGCCGAAGAGCAGGCCGTCGAGGATGCTTGCGGCGATGCCGGCGGGTTCGTCGGTGGGGTGGTTGGGTTGCAGGCGGGTGGACAGCCGGCCGCGCAGGCCGAGGGTGCCGCGGAACTTGGTGACCACGCGGATTTTTTGCGCCACCAGTACCAAATCCTGCACGCGCATGATCTTCGACACAGCAGCGACCATTTCCGGCGTCAGGCCGGGGGCCAGTGCCCGCAGGCTGTCTTCATCGGCGGCGTCGCTGAGCAGCCAGTCGCGAAAACCGCCGACCGTGAGGTGGCTGACGGTGGCGAAGGCGTGTTTGTCGTGGGTGTCGACGATCAACCGGGTGACTTCGTCGACCTCGTAAGGAATCAACGCTTCTTGCAGGAAATGGCTGAGGGACAAGTCAGCCAAAGCCATTTGCGCGGCCACCCGCTCGCCGTCATTGAGCGCGGCGATTTCGGCGAGGAAATCCCCGGAGCGCGCCGGGCTGGCCTTGGCCATCAGGTCTTTGAGGCTGTCGAAGCGGTAGGTCTGGGCGCCGACCGTGTGTGCAAAACTGGCCATACAGGTTCTCCGTGACGGCGCCACCTGGGTGGCGCCGTGGTTTTCGGCACGTTAGCGCTTAGTGCAGGGCTTCTTCAGCTTTCTGGATCGCCGCGAATTCTTCTTCGGGCGTGCCTGCGACCAAGTGATGCCGACTGTAGAACGCGAAGTAAGCAATTAACACTCCATAGATGATCGCGGCGCCGATGACCACCCGCGGATCCACCAAAAAGCCCGCCACCACGGCGATGCACGCCAGCACCAGGGCCACGCCCGAGGTGAAGATGCCGCCCGGTGTGCGGTATGGCCGGTCCATTTTGGGGCGACGGATGCGCAGGGTGATGTGCGCGGCCATCATCAGTACATAGGAGATGGTGGCGCCGAACACCGCCACCAGAATCAGCAGGTCGCCCTGGCCGGTCAAGGACAGGCCGAAACCGATGATGCCGGGAATGACCAGCGCCAAGACCGGCGCTTTGCTTTTATTGGTTTCCGAGAGTTTGCGCGGCAGGTAGCCGGCGCGGGACAAAGCAAAGATCTGCCGCGAATAGGCGTAGATGATCGAGAAGAAACTGGCGATCAGGCCTGCCAGGCCGACGAGGTTGACGAAGCTGCCCATCCAGGTCGAGCCGCCATAGGCCTTGGCCAAGGCCTCCACCAGCGGGTTGCCCGACGCCATCAGCGCGTTGGAGCCTGCGCCGCCCGGGCCGATCACCAGGATCAGCAGGGCGAAGGCCACCAGCACCAGCATGGCGCCGATCAGGCCCCGTGGCAGGTCGCGCTTGGGGTTCTTGGTTTCTTCAGCGGCCAGCGGCACGCCTTCCACGGCGAGGAAAAACCAGATCGCATAGGGAATCGCCGCCCACACGCCGACGTAGCCGAAGGGCAGGAATGGGCTGGCGCCCGTGGCCGCAGTGACGGGGATGTCCAGCAGGTTGGCAACGTTGAAGTGCGGCACCATCGCCACCAGGAACACCCCCAGCGCGAGGGCGGCGACAGCGGTGATGATGAACATCAGCTTGAGGGCTTCACCGACGCCGAAAATATGGATGGCAATAAAGATGATGTAGAACGCCAGGTAGATCATCCAGCCGCCGATGCCGAACAACGATTGGCAATACGCGCCGATGAACACCGCAATCGCTGCCGGGGCGATGGCGTATTCGATGAGGATCGCCGTGCCCGTGAGAAACCCGCCCCAAGGCCCGAATGCGCTACGGGCAAAGCCGTAGCCACCGCCAGCGGTGGGGATCATCGAGGACAGCTCGGCGAGGGAAAAGCACATGCACAGGTACATCGCGGCCATCAGCAGGGTGGCGAGGAACATGCCGCCCCAGCCGCCTTGGGCCAGGCCGAAGTTCCAGCCGGCGTAGTCCCCGGAGATGACATAGGCCACGCCCAGGCCCACCAGCAGGACCCAGCCCGCCGCGCCTTTTTTCAGTTCGCGTTGTTGGAAATATTCGGTGCCGACCTTTTCGAAGTCGACCGAGGACGTTGCCGGTTGCGGGTTTGCATGATCGCTTGGCATAAGGGTTTACCTGTTTTTATTGTTTTTGTGTCTAGCCTGATCGCCGGATTAGCGCAGTACCCCTGTGGGAGCGGGCTTGCTCGCGAAGGCGGTGGCACCTTGAGCAACTATGTGACTGACGCACCGCTTTCGCGAGCAAGCCCGCTCCCACAGGGGGATTGAGCCAGCCGAGACTGGAGCGCCATCCACAAATGCTGTGTGGAGCGAGCTTGCTCGCGATAGCTGCTTAAAGAGCGGCACAGAACCACCTGTCCCGCCCCAATGGCTTAGAAGAACCCCAACGGATTGATGTCGTAGCTCACCAGCAGGTTTTTGGTCTGCTGGTAGTGGTCGAGCATCATCTTGTGGGTTTCACGCCCCACGCCGGACTTCTTGTAGCCACCGAACGCGGCATGCGCCGGGTACAGGTGGTAGCAGTTGGTCCAGACGCGACCGGCCTTGATCGCCCGGCCCATGCGGTAGGCGCGGTTGATGTCGCGGGTCCACAGGCCGGCGCCGAGGCCGAACTCGGTGTCGTTGGCGATCGCCAGGGCTTCGGCTTCGTCCTTGAAGGTGGTGATGCTCACCACTGGGCCGAAGATTTCTTCCTGGAACACGCGCATTTTGTTGGTGCCCTTGAGCAGGGTCGGCTGGATGTAATACCCGGTCGCCAGGTTGCCCTCGAGTTTCTCCACTTTGCCGCCGGTCAGCAGCTCGGCGCCTTCGCCCTTGGCGATTTCCAGGTACGAAAGAATCTTGTCGAATTGCTGCTCGGACGCCTGGGCACCCACCATGGTGTCGGTGTCCAGCGGGTCGCCGCGTTTGATCTGCAGGACTTTCTTCATCACCACTTGCATGAATTCGTCGTAGATCGATTCCTGTACCAGGGCGCGAGATGGGCAGGTGCAGACTTCGCCCTGGTTGAAGAACGCCAGCACCAGACCTTCAGCGGCTTTCTCGATGAAGCTCGGTTCGGCCTGCATGATGTCTTCAAAGAAGATGTTCGGCGACTTGCCGCCCAGTTCCACGGTGGACGGGATGATGTTCTCGGCGGCACATTTCATGATGTGCGAGCCCACCGGGGTGGAGCCGGTGAAGGCGATCTTGGCGATGCGCTTGCTGGTGGCGAGGGCTTCACCGGCTTCCTTGCCGAAGCCTTGCACCACGTTCAGTACGCCAGGCGGCAGCAGGTCGCCGATCAACTCCATCAGCACGCAGATGCCCAGTGGGGTTTGCTCGGCCGGCTTGAGCACCACGCAGTTACCGGCGGCCAGGGCCGGAGCGAGTTTCCAGGCGGCCATCAGCAGCGGAAAGTTCCAGGGGATGATCTGCCCGACCACGCCCAGGGGCTCATGGATGTGGTAGGCCACGGTGTTGCCGTCGATCTCGGCGGCCGCGCCTTCCTGGGCCCGCAGGCAACCGGCGAAGTAGCGGAAGTGGTCGGCGGCCAGGGGGATGTCGGCGTTGAGGGTTTCGCGCACGGCCTTGCCGTTGTCCCAGGACTCGGTGATCGCCAGCACTTCAAGGTTGGCTTCGATGCGGTCGGCGATTTTCAGCAGGACCAGCGAACGGGCCTGGGCCGACGTGGCGCCCCAGGCATCGGCGGCGGCGTGGGCGGCGTCCAGGGCTTTCTCGATGTCTTCGGCCGTGGAGCGCGGGAATTCGGCAATGGGCTGGCCATTGACCGGGGAAGTATTGGTGAAGTACTGACCTTTGACCGGCGCGACGAACTCGCCGCCGATGTAGTTACCGTATTTGCTCTTGAACGAAACGATAGCGCCTTCAGTACCGGGGTGAGCGTAACGCATGATGAGTTCTCCTTGGCTTTTGTGCTTATACGGGAGGCCGCGCAAAATTGAGCGCTGGTAATAAAGCCTAGAGCAAAGGTTGGGCCATTGCCTTGCAGGGCCCGTAAATCAAGACTTTAGGAGGAGTTGGTCGGACAAACGGAGGGGGTGTGTGACGCTTGCGATACAGCGGGTGTGACAGTTTGTGCCAGATGCGAGACAGTCTGTGACTGACAGGTCGCGCCAGCATTGCAAAGGCGGTTGGGCTGGAGGATGCTGGGCTTCGATCCTGGAATCTCTGGCAAATGTATTTTTGTGGCAGGACAGCTTTTGTGGCGAGGGAGCTTGCTCCCGCTGGGCTGCGCAGCAGACCCAAAAGTGTTCACATCAGATCGAAGGCGACTGCTGCGCAGTCGAGCGGGAGCAAGCTCCCTCGCCACGGGGTTCGGTGTTCACAGTTAGCTATTCGCCAGTTGCTCCAGTGAGGCAGGTCCTTCGGGGAGAACAATAAGAAATGCACAGCAACCATTTGAGTCGCCATGCCCAGCAAGTCCTGACGGTCACCCAGGGCAAGGCCCATTTGCAGGGCCCTGGCAGCGATCCGTCGATTGCCCGTTCCTGGCTGCGCTGCCTCGAGGACTATCACCTCGACCCGGCCCAGAACCTGGCGCCGACGGTGCTTGAGCACGGCCGGGTGCTGGAGAGCCGCGAGCGCTTGCAACAGGTGCTGCACATCGCCGGCAATGAAATGACCAGCCTGCACCAGCAACTCTCCGGCGCCGGCCACGCGGTGCTGCTGACCGACGCCCGGGGCGTGATCCTCAACTGCGTCACCGCCCCCAGTGAACGGAAGATTTTCGAACGGGCCGGCCTCTGGCTCGGCGCCGACTGGAGCGAAGCCTGCGAAGGCACCAACGGCATCGGCACCTGCCTGGTGGAACGCCAGGCCCTGACCATCCACCAGGAAGAACACTTTCGCGGCCGCCACACCGGCCTGACCTGTTCGGCCAGCCCGGTGTTCGATCCCCAGGGCGAGTTGCTGGCGGTGCTCGACGTCTCCTCGGCCCGGCCGGACGTGTCGCGCCAGAGCCAGTTTCACACCATGGCTTTGGTCAATCTCTCGGCGAAGATGATCGAGAGCTGCTATTTCCTCCGTTGCTTCGACAATCAATGGCTGCTGCGCTTTCATTTGCAGGCCGAATCCGTGGGGCTGTTCAGCGAGGGCTTGCTGGCGTTCGATGGCGAAGGGCGGATCTGCGCGGTCAACCAGAGCGCCCTCAATCTCTTGGGGCATATTCGCGGCAGCTTGCTAGGCCAGCGGGTGGAAGACTTCTTCGACTGTTCACTGGACGAGTTGCTGGGCCGGGCCAGCGCCCAGGCCAGTGCCAGTTGGCCGCTGCGCACCCGTGATGGCCGGCATTTGTTCGCGGTGTTGCGTGGGCAGCCGCGCAGTGTGCCGGTGCCGGTCGTGCCGGCGCTGCTCAAGGCCGTCGAGCCCGCGCGGCTGCCGGGTATCTGCCTGGGGGACGCGGCGTTGCAGGAGCATTTTCGCAAGGCACTGCGGGTGTTCGAGCGCGATGTGCCGTTGCTGATCCATGGTGAAACCGGCTCGGGCAAGGAGGCGTTCGCCAAGGCCGTGCACCACGCCAGCCAGCGCGCCGGCAAGCACTTCGTCGCCCTCAACTGCGCGGCCATTCCCGAAAGCCTGATCGAGAGCGAACTGTTCGGTTATCGCGGCGGCAGCTTCACCGGCGCGCGCAAGGAAGGCATGCGCGGCAAGCTGCAACAGGCCGACGGCGGCACGTTGTTCCTCGATGAAATCGGCGACATGCCCCTGGCCTTGCAGACTCGTTTGCTGCGGGTGCTGGAAGATCGCCAGGTGGTGCCCATCGGCGGCGAGCCCGAGGCGGTGAACGTGCGCATCATCAGCGCCACCCACCGGCAGTTGCTCGACCGGGTGCGGGATGGCAGTTTCCGCGAGGATTTGTACTACCGCCTCAACGGCCTGGAAATCCCCCTCCCGGCGTTGCGCGAGCGCAGTGACAAGTCGCAGTTGCTGGATTTTCTGTTGGCTGAGGAGAGCGGGGGCGAGACGGTGCTCATCGACGAGCCGGCGCGTCAGGCGTTGCTGGGATTCGACTGGCCGGGCAATGTGCGGCAACTGCGTAACGTCCTGCGCACCCTGGCCGCGCTGTGCGAAGGCGGGCGGATTGGGTTGGAGGACTTGCCGGCGATGATCCGCCAGCGCCCGGTTGCTGTGGCGGTCGAAGCGGTGGCCGCGCGGCCGCTGGACGATGCCGAACGGTTGGCCTTGATCGAAGCACTGGAGCGCCAGCGCTGGCACATGACCCACACCGCCGAACAACTGGGCATCAGCCGCAATACCCTTTACCGGAAGCTGCGCAAACACGCCATCGCCCGCTGAGCCACTGATAGTTGATCGGCTGACGGCTGTTGTGGCGAGGGAGCTTGCTCCCGCTGGGCTGCGCAGCAGCCCCAAGCTTTCTTTCCACCCTGAAACCGAAGGCGACTGCTGCGCAGTCGAGCGGGAGCAAGCTCCCTCGCCACAAAAGCCGGGTAGTACATTCAACATCGCCGCAAACTGACCCACCGCTATCGCGAGCAAGCTCGCTCCCACAGGGATTTGCAGTGTCCTGATGGCTGCCGTTCGAAACACAAGGTGCGATTTCCCCCTCCCTACGCTAACCTGCGGCCATGTTTTACGAGGTCGACTATGCACATCCATATTCTCGGTATTTGCGGCACTTTCATGGGTTCGATGGCGGTCCTGGCCAAGGAGCTGGGCCATCACGTGACCGGTTCCGACGCCAACGTCTATCCGCCGATGAGCACCCAGCTGGAAGCCCAGGGCATCGAACTGACCCAAGGCTACGACCCGGCACAACTGGACCCAGCACCGGACCTGGTGGTCATCGGCAACGCCATGTCCCGGGGCAACCCGGCGGTGGAGTACGTGCTCAACAAAGGCCTGCCGTACGTGTCCGGGCCGCAGTGGCTGGCCGATCACGTGTTGCAGGGCCGTTGGGTCCTGGCCGTGGCCGGCACCCACGGCAAGACCACCACCAGCAGCATGCTCGCCTGGGTCCTGGAACACGCCGGCATGAGCCCGGGTTTCCTGATCGGTGGCGTGCCGCAGAATTTCTCGGTGTCGGCGCGCCTGGGTGGCACGCCGTTCTTCGTGATCGAGGCGGATGAATACGACAGCGCGTTTTTCGATAAACGCTCGAAATTCGTCCACTATCGTCCACGCACGGCGATCCTCAACAACCTTGAGTTCGATCACGCCGACATCTTCCCCGACTTAGCGGCCATCGAACGGCAGTTCCACCATTTGGTGCGCATCATCCCGAGCGAAGGCCTGGTGATCCATCCGACCACCGAACCGGCCTTGCAGCGCGTCATTGAAATGGGCTGCTGGACCCCGGTGCAAACCACCGGCGCGGGCGGTCAATGGCAGGTGAAGTTGCTCAAGGATGACGGTTCGCAATTTGAAGTCATGTTCGAAGGCCAGTCCCAAGGCGTGGTCGAGTGGGACATGACCGGCCAGCACAACGTCGCCAACGCCCTGGCGACGTTGGCGGCGGCCCGGCATGTCGGCGTGGTGCCGTCCATGGGCATCGCCGCGTTGAGCGCGTTCAAGAGCGTGAAGCGGCGGATGGAGAAAGTCGCCGAGGTCAACGGCATCACCATTTATGACGACTTCGCTCACCACCCGACCGCCATCGCCACCACCCTCGACGGTTTGCGCAAGCGCATCGGCGAGGCGCCGCTGATCGCGATCATCGAGCCGCGCTCCAACTCCATGAAGCTCGGCGCTCACCGCGATGGCCTGCCGGAAAGCGTGGTCGATGCCGACCAGGTGATCTGGTACGCACCGGCCAACCTGGGCTGGGACCTCGGCGCCACCGCCGCGCTGTGCACGGTGCCGTCGATTGTCAGCGATTCCCTGGAGGGCATCATCGAGCGCGTGAAGAGCCAGGCCCAGCCCGGTACCCACGTGGTGATCATGAGCAACGGCGGCTTCGGCGGCCTGCACGGCAAACTGGCCGAGGCGCTGCGATGAACAACAGTCCGGAACGCATCACCCTGGCGATGACCGGCGCTTCCGGCGCCCAGTACGGCTTGCGCCTGCTCGATTGCCTGGTGCGCGAAGACCGCGAGGTGCACTTCCTCATCTCCAAGGCCGCGCAACTGGTGATGGCCACCGAGACCGACGTGACCCTGCCGGCCAAGACCCAGATGATGCAGGCCTTCCTCACCGAATACACCGGTGCGGCGGCGGGGCAGATTCGCGTGTACGGCAAGGAAGACTGGATGTCACCGGTGGCCTCGGGCTCCGGCGCGCCAGCGGCCATGGTGGTGGTGCCGTGTTCCACCGGGACGCTGTCGGCGATTGCCACCGGGGCCTGCAACAACCTGATCGAGCGGGCGGCGGACGTCACGCTCAAGGAGCGCCGCCCGTTGATCCTGGTGCCGCGGGAAGCGCCGTATTCGAGCATTCACCTGGAGCACATGCTCAAGCTGTCGAACATGGGCGTGACCATCCTGCCGGCCTCGCCGGGTTTCTATCACCAGCCGCAGACCATCGACGACCTGATCGATTTCGTCGTCGCGCGGATTCTCAACCTGTTGAACATCCCCCAGGACATGCTGCCGCGCTGGGGCGAACATCATTTGAGCAGCGATGAATAAGCTGCTGATCGTGCTGCTGGCGCTGCAGCTGACCGGCTGCGCCACCGCCCGCACCCTCGACGCCGCCAAGCCCGGTGCGCCGGTGGTATACGCGGGCACGCGCCTGGATCTTTACGCGCTCAACGGCGGCTGCTGCGCCAAGGACCGCTTCGGGGCCGAGGCGCCGAGCTACCCCGGCGTCGATCTGCCGGGCAGTGCGCTGCTGGATACCTTGTTGTTGCCGTTGTCGCTGTTCACGGCGATAGGCGTGGGGTTCCGGGCGACTGGGGGGATGTAGCGCACGCGTGCTCTGTGATGAGCCGATTTGCCCGTGGCGAGGGAGCTTGCTCCCGCTCGACTGCGCAGCAGTCGCCTTAGGATTTGAGTCAAACCCCAGAAGCTTGGGGCCGCTTCGCAGCCCAGCGGGAGCAAGCTCCCTCGCCACAATAAGAAGTGCTCGGCTTTGGATGGGTGGGGCGCCCCGGGACTATTTACCGAGCTTACGCAACTCATCCGACTCCACCACCCGCACCCCGTCCTGCTCTTCCAGCGCCAGGCGCCACATGGCCCGGGCCAGTTGACAGGCTTCGATGCCGTGGTACTTGCCTGGGATCAGCTTCGACAACGGCCCGGCCAGTTGCTCGGCCAGGCGCGGTTCGACGCGGTCGCCCAGCAGCAGGGAAGGGCGGCAAATGGTCAACTGCGGCCAGTCCTGGGCCTTGAGGGCCGCCTCCATCTCACCCTTGACCCGGTTGTAGAAGATCGATGACTTGGCGTCGGCCCCGAGGGCACTGATGACCACCAGGTGCCGCGCGCCCAGTTCCCGGGCGCGCTTGGCAAACGCCACCACCAGGTCCAGGTCCACCGCGCGAAAGGCTGCTTCGGAACCGGCTTTCTTGAGGGTGGTGCCGAGGCAGCAAAAGGCAATGTCGACCTGGCCGCTGAGTTGAGGCAACACCTGGGCCGGCTCCCCCACCGGGTTTTCCAGGCGCGTATGTTCGGCCAGTGGCCGGCGCGTGGGGGCCAGGACCCGGGTGATGGTCGGCTCGTTGAGCAACCGGTCCAGTAGATGTTCCCCGGTCAGGCCGGTAGCTCCGGCGAGCAAAACATGCTGAGGCGTCAAGTACATAGTGTTTCCCCCTTGATACGGTTCAGCTTAGTTGCTCTTTGTGGCCCCGTCGTTCAATGCAGTACTTTGCAATGCTTTCCGGGCCTGCTGCTTGCGCAGCAATTGCCAGTGGGAAAGGACTGTCCTGGGCGCCCATATCTGCGGTTCGGAGGCTTCGAAATTGTCCGCCTGTTCCCGTTCGGCCACGGTGGCCTTGGCCCGCTTGAAAGCCTGTTCCAGGTCGTCGGTCTGGTTCAAGGCCTGGGCGAACAGCGCGTCGCCGAAGTAGGTGAAGTTGGCTTCCTCGGAGCAGCCGAAGGACACCCGGTCGGCCCGGGAAGCGGTCATGATCAAGGTGCGTTCATCCTTGAGCGCCGGGATGAAGCCGCCGGAGTAGCAGGCCGAGATCACCACGATCTTGTCGCGGTTCTTCAGCGGCGCCAGGACCACGGCCAGTTCATCGGCGGGCAGGTCGGCCAGCTCCATGCGCGGCTGGTCGAGCACCAGTTCATGCTCGCTGGTGCCGTGGCTGGTCAGGTAGATGAAGATCAGGTCTTCCGGGCCACTGCGCTCGGCCAGGGTCGCGGCGGCGCGGCGCAGGCTTTCGCGGCTGGCCATGGGCCGGTCGCCGAGATGATCGCGGTGGTTCACCAGGCGGATCTGCCCGAACGCGCCGAAACGGCTGGCGAGCATGTTGGCGACATAGTCGGATTCGCGCAGGAACACGCTTTGCTTGCCGTCGCCGCCCAGGGTCAGGCTGTACAGTTCCACCGCCGGGGTCGAGGCCGGGATGTTGGCCAGGGCCTCCTCCAGCAGGCGGCCCTGGGCCAGCAGGCCAAGTTCGAGCACATCCGGCAACAGCCTGCCGTCCGCGTCGCGTACCCGTTGGCCATTGGCCCAGGTGCCGCTTTGCACGGTGCCATCGGTCAGCACCAGGGTGCCGCGTCCGTGGTAGCTGTCGTTTTCGAACTGGCCGATGTAGAAACTGCCGTCGGGCAGGTTCAGGCGGCCCTGGCCGGTAAAGCGCCAATCATTGAATTGACCGAGGTAGTGGCTGCCGTCGGCACCGATCAGTTCGCCCTTGCCGGTCAGCGCACCGTCCTTGAACCGGCCGATCCAGACATCGCCGTCGGCATTTTCGTAGCGACCGCGACCGTTGAGCTGATTGTTCCTGAAACCGCCGATGTAGACATCGCCATCGGCGCTGTTGAAGGTGCCCTTGCCCTGCAGTTGCCCATCGACAAAATGGCCGGTGAACTGGTTGCCGCTGGCGTCGAAGCGCTGGCCTTCACCGTTGGGCTTGCCGTTGACGAAGGGGCCTTGGTACTGGCTGCCGTCGTCGAGTTCCAGGCGCCCGAGACCGGAATAGCGGTCGGCCTTGAACTCGCCCCGGTAGGTCATGCCGTTTTCCTTGAGCGTCCCTTCACCGTCCCGTCGGCCCAGCTTGAAGCCGCCGGTGTAGCTGCTGGTGGGGGTGGTCAGGCTGCCCTGGCCGTGGAACAGGCCCTGGTGGAACTGGCCGCGATAGACCTCGCCATTGCTGCCGTGCCATTCCCCGGTGCCGTGCCACTGGCCCTTGTCGAACTGCCCGGCATACCAACTACCGTTGGGGTAGTCGATGCGCCCCTGGCCTTGCAGCAGCCCGTCCACCAGGTCGCCGCGATAGCGGCCGCCATCGGGCAGGCGCGCGTCGGGAGGCAGCGGCGATTCGCCGCCGCCACAGGCGGTGAGCAACAGGGTCAGGGTCAGTGGGACGAATAAGCGCATAACGGGATCCAGGTCATCAGGTCACGAGTATGCCGCAGCTTGGTCCCCTGGACATAGGGAAGCGATGCGAAACTGCACGGGCGGTTTCGCGACCGCGCAGGTTTACACGAAACAGAGTGACAGTGGCTCGGCGATGTAGGCCGGTTTTTCCGAACCTTCGATTTCCAGCGTGGCGGTGGCCTTGAGTAGCCATTGGCCGGGTTTTTTCTCGGTGGCGTCCACCAGGTCGACCTTGAGCCGGACCTTGGAATCGACCTTCACCGGTTGGATGAAGCGCACGCTGTCCAGGCCGTAGTTGACGACCATCTTCACGCCTTCGGGCAGGATCAGGATGTCTTCCATCAGCTTGGGCATCAGCGACAGCGACAGGAAACCGTGGGCGATGGTGCTGCCAAACGGTGTCTGCGCGGCCTTGACCGGGTCGACGTGGATGAACTGAAAGTCGCCAGTGGCTTCGGCGAACAGGTTGATGCGCGCCTGATCGATGGTGAGCCACTCGGAACGTCCAAGTTCCTTGCCGACATAATCTTTGAGCGCTGCAACGGGGACGTAGGGCATTGAGACTCTCCTTGGGTTCATCGGTTTTACTTTTCTGGAGCGGGGATTGGCGTCCCCGAAAAACCACTGTAGATCAACATGGCGTGCAAGTAAGGTCACTGAACATGCTTTTTACGAATGCCGACCCATAGCGCAGGCATGCTTATAATGCCGGCGCATTCTTTGCAATTCCGTTCATTTAACGTGTGCGTTTGATTCCGTGGCGAGGGAGCTTGCTCCCGCTTGAGTGCGAAGCGCTCATGAAATGGGGCCGCTGCGCAGCCCAGCGGGAGCAAGCTCCCTCGCCACGTAATCACGCCGCACGCTTGAGTGAACCGAATTGGCGCGTTCATTGGGCTGTTGCAGGGGGAGAGAGCGGATGTTGCTACGGGGCCTGACCTGGCTGGTGTTTTTTCAATTGCTGGGCACTGCGATCAATCATTTGTTCTTACCGGTGCTGCCGGGGCCGATCATTGGCCTGCTGTTGCTGCTGGGCTATCTGGTGATGCGCGGTGAAGTCAGCGAACCGTTGAACCTGGCCGCCAGTAGCCTGCTGCGTTACCTGCCCTTGCTGCTGGTGCCGCCGGCGGTGGGGGTGATGGTCTATGCCGGGGCGATCGCCGCCGATTTCTGGGCCATCGTTGGCGCGTTGACCTTGTCCCTGGTGCTGTCCGTGGCGCTGACGGGCGTGCTGATGCAGCGCCTGGCCCGCCGTCACGTCGCCGCTGCGGAGGACAGCCAATGATGCTCGACTGGCAGGGCGCCTGGACCTCGGTGATCCATCATCCGCTGTTCGGCATCGGCATAACCCTGGGTGCCTATCAGTTGGTGTTGGCGGCGTTCGAAAAGACCCGCTGGGTGTTCCTGCAACCGGTGCTGATGTCGATGGTGCTGTTGATCGGTGTGTTGCTCGGCTGCGGCATCGGCTATGCCGAGTATCGCAAGAGCACCGAGATCCTCAGCATTCTGCTGGGCCCGGCCACGGTCGCCCTGGCGGTGCCGCTGTATTTGAACCTGCGACGGATCCGGCAGTTGTTCTGGCCGATTTTTACTACGCTGGTGATAGCCGGGGTGTTTGCCACGGGCTCCGCGGTGGTGTTGGGCTGGGCCTTTGGCGCCGAGCACATGATCCTGATGACCATGGCGCCCAAGTCCGTGACTTCGCCGATCGCCATGCTGGTGGCCGAGCAGATCGGCGGCGTGGCGGCCATGGCGGCGGTGTTCGTGTTGATCACCGGTGTACTCGGGGCGATCCTCGGTCCGAGTATTCTGACCCGGTTGGGGGTCCATAGCCCTGAGGCCCGGGGCATGGCCCTGGGGCTGGCGGCCCATGCGGTGGGCACGTCGGTGGCGCTGCAGGAAAGCGAGGAGTCGGGTGCCTTTGCGGCGCTGGCGATGAGTCTGATGGGCGTGGCCACGGCGGTGCTATTGCCGTTGGTGGTGTCGATGACCGTTTAAGGATCTGGTTATGAGCTTGCCGCTTTTCCCGTTGAACACTGTGCTGTTCCCCGGTTGCATCCTCGACTTGCAGATTTTCGAGGCGCGTTACCTCGACATGATTGGGCGCTGCATGAAAAAGGGCGAAGGCTTCGGGGTGGTGTGCATCCTCGATGGCGAGGAGGTCGGCCTCGCGCCTGAAGGCTACGCGCGGGTTGGTTGTGAAGCGCGCATCACTGATTTTTCCCAGCAGGACAATGGTCTGCTGGGCATTCGCGTGGAGGGTGGGCGGCGCTTTATCGTCCATGGCACCAGCGTCCAGGCCGATCAACTGATGGTCGCTGAAGTCGAGTGGCTGGAGGAGGAACCGGAGCAACCGCTGCAAGAGGAAGACGCCGACCTGGTGGCGCTGCTCAAGGCCTTGGCCGAGCACCCGATGGTCGAGGCCTTGAACATGGGCACCGAAGCGACTGGCCAGCAATCGCTGGCCAATCAACTGGCTTACCTGTTGCCGTTCAATGAGCTGGACAAGATCGACCTGCTGCAACTCGATGACCCCCAGCAACGCCTGGATGCGATCCAGGCGCTGCTCGATGAGCTGCAGGGCGAACTGTTCGCCTGACTCAACTCATATTTCACTGAATACCACTGATCCCTTGTGGGAGCGGGCTTGCTCGCGAAAGCGGAGTGTCATCCGACACAGGTGTTAAATGACCCACTGCCTTCGCGAGCAAGCCCGCTCCCACATGGATCTCCAGTGTTCATTGGCCCGCCGCTCAATAGGCATACCGCAACATCGCATGGGGCAAATGCCGCAGCGCGAAGAAGCTGAACACCGCCACCAGCGCCGGCAGAATCAACCACCAGACTTTCGGCGGCATGGCCGGCAGCGGGGTCTGGCGCTGGCTCAGCCACAGGGCGGCCGCACAGACGCTGGCGGCCAGCATGGCGCCGGCGACGATGTCGCTCGGCCAGTGCGCCCCCAGGTAGACCCGCGACAGGGCGATGGCCAGCGCCGGCAAGCAGCCCAGCAACAGCCAGGTCAGGCGCAGGCGTGGCGGTTGACCGCGGCCGGCCAGGACGGCCAGGGTCAGGAACAGCGCGAATGCCCCGGAGGCGTGGCCGCTGGGCATGCTGTAGCTGGTCAGCGGGTCGGTGAGGATCTCCGGGCGCACCCGGGCAAAGAAGTGTTTGCTGCCGGTATTGGCCAAGGAGGTGACCAGCATCGTGCCCCCGGCAAAGATTGCCTGGCGCCATTGGCGTGCCAACAGCAGCAACCCGGTCAGCAGGCTGCAGACAATCAACATGTAGCGGAATTCGCCGATCAGCGTGAAGGTCACGGCGATTTCGTCCAGCGTCGGGCTGCGATGCTCCTGTACCAGGGCCATCAAGCCCTGGTCGAACGCCGTCAGGTAACGAAAGCCGATGAACAGGCCGATCAGGATCACCAGGCCGATGCCGGCGATCAGCGCCGTGGCATGGCGATGGCGACGCAGGCTGCTGTTGACGCTCAGCCCGATCATCACCGCGATGCTGCCGATGACCACGCCGGCCTGTGGCCAGAACCCTTCGGGCAATGGCAGACGGAACGCCGCCCCGGTGGCCCAGCCCGGCAACAGATAGGCCACGGTCCAGCCCGCCGCGGCCAGCACGCTGACGGCGGCGAAGCGTGGGAACGGCATGTCGCACATCCCGGCCACCATCGGCAACATGGGCCGTAGCGGGCCGATAAAACGCCCCACCAGCAGGCTGGCGATGCCATAGCGCTGGAAATAGTTTTCCGCGGCGCTCATCCACTCAGGGTGATGGCGCAGCCCGGGCAGGCGCCGGATATTCTGGTGGAAATGCCGGCCGAGGAAATACGACACCAAGTCCCCCAGCAAGCCGCCGAGCAGGCCCAGCAGCAACGTCTCGCCCAGGGACAACGCGCCGCTGCCGGCCAGCACCGCGATGGCAAACAACAGCACCGTTCCCGGCACGATCAGGCCGGCGATGGCCAGGCACTCCACGCAAGCGACGATGAACACCGCCACCGCCAGCCATTGCGGGTTGACGGTCAGCCAGCCAGTGACGCTATCGAGCCATGGGCCCATAAGGACAACTCCATTGAATAGTGATTGGCATGCAGTTTTTACTGTGTGAACGAAAATTCAAAATCACTGAAGATTCAAACTGTGGGAGCGGGCTTGCTCGCGAATGCGGTGTGTCAGTTGACATTGATTTATCTGACACACCGCATTCGCGAGCAAGCCCGCCCCCACAGGGGGATGCGGTATTTCATCAGGGCAGCAAAAAATAATCACGCCCTTCGACCTGCCCCCGTCGCAACGGGTTACGGGTGCACCACGGAGCGTAGGCAGCATCGACGAAGCGATAGAGCAAGTGTTCATCCCGTCCCAATGGAATACCCAGGCGGGTGGTCTGGATCACATTGACCGTCGGCACGCCCACGTTTTCCACCAGCAAGCGCTCGGGGTCGAAGCGTTTGGCGTCCCAGTCCGGCACTTTCAGCCCCAACGCTTTGCACAGCAGGGTCTGGCCGGCACAGAGTTTCTGCGGTGTGCGCGGCCGGCCTTGGGCGTCGGGGTTGTTCAATAGCATCTGCGCCAGGCTCGTCGGCCCGGAAACGGCATCGACCCACGGGTAGGCCGATTTGATCAACACGGCATTACCTGGACCCTGGGCGCTGAAGTTCAGCGAATCGCCGCCCCGGGCGTAGTACATATAGATGTGTCCGCCATCCAGAAACAAAGCCTTACGTTTTTCCGTGTAGCCCAGCGAGGCGTGGCTGCCTTTTTCGGCAAAGTAATACGCCTCGGTCTCGATGATCCGCGCGCTGAGCCACAGGTCGCCGACCTTGTGGCGAATGACTTTGCCCAGCAGATCTTTGGCAAGGACCTGGGCGTCGCGGTCGAAAAAGGCGTGGGGCAGGGCGTTGGGCGATGGCAAATCGGTCATGGCGATAGACGAAGTGAGGCCAAAGGAAGCGCGATGATAGCAATGGAAAGCTTAATCACCGCTGAACACTCGCTTCAACCGGCTGTTTACGCCTGTTTTACTTCTCCGCCGGTCACCACTGCGAGTCCATGCTGTTAGTCGAGGGTTACGACAGCTATAATCTGCCGCTTTCCCCATCGCCAAGACCACACAGACCATGACTGAGTCCGTTCTTGACTACATGACCCGCCTGGGTCGCGCCGCTCGCGAAGCGTCGCGCATCATCGGCCGGGCCAGCACCGCGCAGAAAAACCGCGCCCTGCAGGCCGCTGCCAATGCGCTGGACGCTGCGCGCGCCGAGCTGTCCGCCGCCAACGAGCTGGACCTGGCCGCCGGCCGGGCCAATGGTCTCGAACCGGCCATGCTCGAGCGCCTGGCGCTGACCCCGGCCCGCATCGACGGCATGATCGTCGGTCTGCGTCAGGTCGCGGCCCTGCCGGACCCGGTCGGGGCGATCCGCGACATGAGCTACCGCCCGTCGGGCATCCAGGTCGGCAAGATGCGCGTGCCCCTGGGCGTGGTCGGGATCATCTACGAGTCGCGGCCGAACGTGACCATCGACGCCGCGAGCCTGTGCCTGAAGTCGGGTAATGCGACCATCCTGCGCGGCGGCTCCGAGGCCATCCATTCCAACCGTGCCATTGCCGCCTGCATCCAGCGCGGCCTGGCCGAGGCCGATCTGCCGGCGGCCGTGGTGCAAGTGGTGGAAACCACCGACCGCGCCGCAGTCGGCGCCCTGATCACCATGCCCGAGTTCGTCGATGTCATCGTGCCACGTGGCGGCAAGGGCCTGATCGAACGGGTCAGCCGTGACGCCCGCGTGCCGGTGATCAAGCACCTGGACGGTATCTGCCACGTCTACGTCAGTGCCCACGCCGAATTGCCCAAGGCCCAACGCATCGCCTTCAACGCCAAGACCTACCGCTACGGTATCTGCGGCGCGATGGAAACCCTGCTGGTGGACCAGGCCGTTGCCCAGGACTTCCTGCCGTCGATGGCCGCCCAGTTCCGCGAAAAAGGCGTCGAACTGCGCGGTTGCGAGCGTACCCGGGCGATCATCGAGGCCGTTGCGGCCACGCAAGAAGATTGGGACACCGAGTACCTGGCACCGATCTTGTCGATCCGCGTGGTCGACGGGCTGGACCAGGCCATCGAACACATCAACCGCCACGGCTCGCACCACACCGATTCCATCGTCAGTGAACACCAGGGCGAAACCCGGCGTTTCGTGGCTGAAGTGGATTCGGCGTCGGTGATGATCAACACCCCGACCTGCTTCGCCGACGGCTTTGAATACGGATTGGGTGCCGAGATCGGCATTTCTACTGATAAGCTGCACGCCCGCGGCCCGGTGGGCCTCGAAGGCCTGACCTGCGAGAAATACATTGTGGTCGGTGACGGCCAGTTGCGCGGACAGGAGCCGGTCTGACTTGGGCGACCTCGACCCGTCAGCCGCTGTGACGACGACAACTCCGCCCCGGCGCATCGGCATCCTGGGCGGCACGTTCGACCCGGTGCACATCGGCCATTTGCGCGGTGCGCTGGAAGTCGCCGACGCCCTGGCCCTCGATGAGCTACGCCTGACGCCCAGCGCCAGGCCGCCTCACCGGGACACGCCGCAGGTGTCGGCGCAGGACCGCTTGGCGATGGTCGAGTGCGCGGTGGCCGGTGTGGCACCGCTGGTGGTGGATGCCCGCGAATTGCAGCGGGACAAACCGTCCTACACCATCGATACCCTGGAGCTGATGCGCGCCGAACTGGCCGTTGATGCCCAGGTTTTTCTGCTTCTGGGCTGGGACGCTTTTTGCGGCCTGCCCACTTGGCATCGCTGGGAAGAGTTGCTCCAGCATTGCCACATCCTGGTGTTGCAACGCCCGGATGCCGACAGCGAGCCGCCGGATGCCTTGCGCAACCTGCTGGCGGCCCGCTCGGTGAGCGACCCGCTGGCCCTGAAAGGGCCGAGCGGACAGATTGCATTCGTCTGGCAGACGCCGCTCGCGGTATCCGCCACCCAGATCCGTCAACTGCTGGCCAGCGGTAAGTCGGTACGTTTCCTGGTGCCTGACGCGGTCCTGGCCTACATCGATGCGCACGGGCTTTACCGTGCGTCGAACTGAAAAAGGCGCGCTTCAAGGCACGTGAATGCGTGTAGCGAAGCGCCCGAACATACGAGCAAAACGAGTTTTATATGACTGACAAAGACGTAAACAAAGTAAAGCGCAAGGGCACCTTCAAGAGCGCCCCGCTGCCTGTAGAGGCGCATACCGGCGTGGCGCTGGTCGGCGAAGAGCTGGTCAAGGTGGCCGTGGCGGCCCTGGAAGACGTCAAGGCCCAGGACATCCAGGTGATCGACGTGCGTGAAAAGCAAAGCATCACGGACTACATGATCATCGCCACCGGTACCTCCAACCGCCAGATCGGCGCGATGCTGGACAAGGTCCGCGAAGCCGTCAAGGCCCAGGGCGTCAAGCCGCTGGGTGAAGAAGGCAAGGGCGACAGCGACTGGGTGCTGTTGGACATGGACGATGTCATCGTGCACATGATGACCGCCTCGGCGCGTCAGTTCTATGACCTGGAACGCCTGTGGGCCGGTGCCGAGCAGAGCCGTTCGGCCAGCGCCGCGCACCACAGCCCGGAAAACCCCCATGAGCACTTCACCAAGCTCAACAAAGACCAGCAATAAGGGACCGCTGTGCGACTGCGCCTGATCGCTGTCGGTTCTCGCATGCCCAAGTGGGTGGAAGAAGGCTGGCATGAATATGCCAAGCGTCTTCCCTCCGAGCTGGCCCTGGAACTGGTGGAAATTCCGCTCAACACCCGAGGCAAGAACGCCGACGTGGCGCGTTTCATCCGCCAGGAAGGCGAAGCCATGCTGGCCAAGGTCGGGCCGAACGAGCGCATCGTCACCCTCGAAGTCCATGGCAAGCCCTGGAGCACCGAGCAGTTGGCGGTGGAGCTTGATCGCTGGCGGCTGGACGCGCGCACGGTCAACTTCATGGTCGGCGGCCCGGAAGGGCTGGCGCCGGAAGTCTGTGCCCGGGCCGATCAGCGCTGGTCGTTGTCGCCGTTGACGTTGCCGCACCCGCTGGTGCGGATCCTGATCGGCGAACAGTTGTATCGTGCCTGGACAGTCCTGTCCGGGCACCCTTACCACAAGTAATCCTGCCCCATGCCCCAGCCGATCCGCATCAAGGACCACGAAAAAGACGCCCGTCTGGTACGGGGCCGCGTCGTGTTCGGTGCTATCACGGTGGTGACGCTGATCGGCGTGCTGATTGCGCGCTTGTATTTCCTGCAAGTGATCCAGTACGAATACCACTCCACCCTGTCGGAAAACAACCGGGTGCACGTGCAACCGATTCCGCCGACCCGCGGGTTGATCTTCGACCGCAACGGCGTGGTGGTGGCGGATAACCGGCCCAGCTTCAGCCTGAGCATGACCCGCGAGCGCTCCGGTGACTGGCAGCAGGTGCTCGACGTGATCGTCGAAGTGCTGCAGCTGACGCCCGAGGACCGGGCGATCTTCGAGAAGCGCATGCGTCAGGGTCGACGGCCGTTCGAGCCGGTGCCGATCCTGTTCGAGCTGACCGAAGAGCAGATCGCCCTGATCGCCGTGAACCAGTTCCGCCTGCCCGGCGTCGAGGTGGTGGCGCAATTGGTGCGGCATTATCCCCAGGGGCCGCATTTCGCCCACTCGGTCGGCTACATGGGGCGGATCAACGAGAAAGAGCTCAAGACCCTCGATCCAGTCAATTACAGCGGCACCCACCATATCGGCAAGACCGGTATCGAGCGCTTCTACGAGCCCGAACTGCATGGCCAGGTGGGGTACGAGGAGGTCGAGACCAACGCTCGCGGTCGCGTATTGCGGGTGCTCAAGCGCACCGATCCGATCCCCGGCAAGGACATCGTCCTGAGCCTGGACATCAAGCTGCAAGAGGCCGCCGAAGCAGCGCTGGGCGGGCGCCGCGGCGCGGTGGTGGCACTGGACCCGAACACCGGCGAAGTGCTGGCGATGGTCAGCCAGCCGAGTTTCGACCCGAACCTGTTCGTCACCGGCATCAGCTTCAAGGCCTACGCCGAGCTGCGCGATTCCATCGACCGGCCGCTGTTCAACCGTGTGCTGCGCGGTCTCTACCCGCCGGGCTCGACCATCAAGCCCGCCGTGGCGATTGCCGGGCTCGACTCCGGCGTGGTGACCGCTTCGAGCCGGGTCTACGACCCGGGTTATTACCAGTTGCCGAACTATGACCACAAGTACCGCAACTGGAACCGCACCGGCGACGGCTATGTGGACCTGGAAACGGCGATCATGCGTTCCAACGACACCTACTTCTATGACCTGGCCCATAAGCTGGGGATCGATCGGTTGGCGTCCTACATGAACAAGTTCGGTCTCGGTCAGAAAGTCTCCCTGGACATGTTCGAGGAGTCCCCCGGCCTGATGCCATCCCGGGAATGGAAGCGGGCGACTCGGCGCCAGGCCTGGTTCCCCGGCGAAACCCTGATCCTGGGGATCGGCCAGGGCTACATGCAGGCCACGCCACTGCAGTTGGCCCAGGCCACGGCGCTGGTGGCGAGCAAAGGCAAGTGGTATCGCCCGCACCTGGCCAAGACCATCGAAGGCCAGAAGCCGGTGGACCCGAACCCGATGCCGGACATCATCCTGCGCAACCCGTCGGACTGGCAGAAGGTCAACAACGGCATGCAGCAGGTGATGCATGGCGCCCGCGGTACCGCCCGCAAGGCGTCCATCGGTGCGCAATACCGGATTGCCGGCAAGAGTGGTACGGCCCAGGTCGTCGCCATCAAGCAGGGCGAGAAGTACGACCGCTCCAAGGTTCAGGAGCGCCACCGCGACCACGCCTTGTTCGTCGGTTTCGCGCCGGCCGACAACCCGAAGATTGTCGTGGCGGTCATGGTCGAGAACGGCGAGTCGGGTTCCGGCGTCGCCGCGCCGGTGGTGCGCCAGATCATGGACGCCTGGCTGCTGGATGAACACGGCCAGCTCAAGCCGGAATACGCGAGCCCCATCACTGCGGAGGCTACGGCCCGTGAAGAATAATTTCGACCGGATCCTCTCCAGCGAAGACGTGATGCGCCGTCGCGCCACCTTGTTGCAGCGCATGCACATCGATGGCCCGTTGCTGATCCTGCTGCTGACCCTGGCCGCCGGCAGCCTGTTCGTGCTGTATTCGGCCAGCGGCAAGAGCTGGGACCTGCTGGCCAAGCAGGCCACCTCGTTCGGCATCGGCCTGGTGTCAATGATCGTGATCGCCCAGCTCGAACCGCGGTTCATGGCGCGCTGGGTGCCACTGGCCTATGTGGTGGGGGTCTGCTTGTTGGTGGTGGTGGACATCATGGGCCACAACGCCATGGGGGCCACCCGCTGGATCAACATACCCGGGGTGATCCGCTTCCAGCCTTCGGAATTCCTCAAGATCATCATGCCGGCGACCATCGCCTGGTACCTGGCCAAGCGTTCCCTGCCGCCGCAGCTCAAGCATGTGTGCATCAGCCTGTTGCTGATCGGCATCCCGTTCATCCTGATCGTCCGTCAGCCGGACCTCGGCACTTCGCTGCTGATCCTGGCCGGCGGTGCCTTCGTGCTGTTCATGGGCGGGTTGCGCTGGCGCTGGATCCTCAGCGTGATCGCCGCCGCCGTGCCGGTGTCGGTGGCCATGTGGTACTTCGTGATGCACGACTACCAGAAGCAGCGGGTGCTGACTTTCCTCGACCCCGAGAGCGACCCGTTGGGCACTGGCTGGAACATCATCCAGTCCAAGGCCGCCATCGGCTCCGGCGGGGTGTTCGGCAAGGGCTGGCTGATGGGCACCCAGTCGCACCTGGACTTTTTGCCGGAAAGCCACACCGACTTCATCATCGCCGTACTGGGCGAGGAGTTCGGCCTGGTGGGCATCTGCGTGCTGCTGCTGATCTATCTGCTGCTGATCGGCCGGGGGCTGGTGATCACCGCCCAGGCCCAGACATTGTTCGGCAAGTTGCTCGCGGGCAGCCTGACCATGACGTTTTTTGTTTATGTTTTCGTCAACATCGGTATGGTCAGTGGCCTGTTGCCGGTCGTGGGGGTGCCGTTGCCTTTCATTAGCTACGGAGGAACTTCGCTGGTGACCCTACTGTCAGCGTTTGGGGTTTTGATGTCGATTCATACGCATCGCAAGTGGATCGCGCAGGTTTGAATAAGGTGAAGAGTTCAATGCAAGCAATGCGCGGCTGGTCGACGCGATATGCGCCGTGGATCGGCCTGGTCGGCTTTCTGGGCAGTGCGTCGCAGGCCTTGGCCGGTGAATACGAAGGCTCGCCACAGGTGGCCGAATTCGTCGGTGAGATGACCCGCGACTACGGTTTTGCCGGTGAGCAACTGATGGGAGTGTTTCGCGAGGCCGAACGCAAGCAGTCGATCCTCGATGCGATCTCCCGGCCCGCCGAGCGGGTCAAGCAGTGGAGCGAGTACCGGCCGATGTTCATCACCGAGGCGCGTATCGCCCGGGGCGTGGACTTCTGGCGCCAGCACGAGGCCGCCCTGGCCCGTGCCGAGCAGGAATACGGCGTGCCGGCCCAGGTCATCGTGTCGATCATTGGCGTCGAGACCTTCTTTGGCCGCAACACCGGGAATTTCCGGGTGATCGACGCGTTGTCGACCCTGGGCTTCGATTACCCGCCGCGTGCCGAGTTCTTCCGCAAGGAGCTGCGCGAGTTCCTGCTGCTGGCCCGTGAAGAGCAGGTCGATCCGTTGACCCTCAAGGGCTCCTACGCCGGGGCCATGGGCCTGCCGCAATTCATGCCCAGCAGTTTCCGCGCCTACGCGGTGGACTTCGACGGCGACGGCCACATCAATATCTGGACCAACCCGACCGATGCCATCGGCAGTGTCGCCAGCTATTTCAAGCGCCATGGCTGGGAAGCCGGCCAACCGGTGGTCAGCCGCGCCGACGTGCGCGGCGAGCAAGTGGACGAGGGCCTGACCGAGGGCATCGAGCCGACGAAAACCGTCGGGGAGTTGCGGGCGTTGGGCTGGTCGAGTCATGATGCGCTGCGTGACGACATGCCGGTCACCGCGATGCGGCTGGAAGGCGAACAAGGCCCCGAATATTGGATGGGCCTGAAGAATTTCTACGCGATTACGCGTTATAACCGCAGCGTGATGTACGCCATGGCCGTATATCAACTGTCTGAAGAGCTGGTCAAAGCACGGGGCGTCAAATAATGCGGGCATTGCCTACCTATCAACCCCTGAAGCTCGTGGCGTTGGCCGCGCTGTCGCTGTTGGTCGTCAGTTGTTCGACCAGCCGCGCGCCGGCCCAGAAAAACACCACCGCCGTACGCGCGACGCCGGGCCTGGACATCAACCGGGCCCACAAGGACGGCGCGCCGTGGTGGGACGTGGATGTTTCGCGCATTCCCGACGCCACGCCGACCCTGCACACCGGTCCCTACAAGGCCAACCCGTACACGGTGCTGGGCAAGACCTATTTCCCGCTGTCCGACTCCAAGCGCTACGTGGCCTCGGGCACGGCGTCCTGGTACGGCACCAAGTTCCACGGCCAGAACACCGCCAATGGCGAGGTCTATGACCTGTATGGCATGAGCGCGGCCCACAAGACCTTGCCGCTGCCCAGCTATGTGCGGGTGACCAACCTGGACAACAACAAGAGCGTGATCCTGCGGGTCAATGACCGTGGGCCGTTCTATTCCGACCGCATCATCGACCTGTCGTATGCGGCGGCGAAAAAACTCGGTTACGCTGAAATCGGCACCGCTCGGGTCAAGGTCGAAGGCATCGACCCGCAGGAATGGTGGGCCCAACGTGGCCGTCCGGCGCCTTTGATGCTCAACGAGCCGAAAGTGGCGCAAAATGCCGCGCCAACCGTGACGGCGTCCACCGGCACGGTCGAGCAGTGGACACCACCGCCGCAGCAACATGCCGCGGCCGTGCTGCCCGTGCAGATCGATGCAAAAAAAAACGCTTCTGCAACAGCGTCTGGCCAGTTTCTGCAAGTGGGCGCGTTCGCCAACCCGGACGCTGCCGAGCTGCTGAGGTCGAAGCTCAGCTCGATGGTGAGCGCTCCGGTGTTCATCAGCTCGATCGTGCGCAACCAGCAGACACTGCATCGGGTGCGCCTGGGGCCGATCGGTTCTCCGGGTGAAGTCCAGCAGGTGCAGAACAGCGTGCGCCTGGCCAATCTCGGTTCGCCGAGCCTGGTCACCGCTGAGTGATTGAATGAGGCCCGCTTGCGGTTGGAGCGGGTCAGGTTGTTGGCTCCATGAATAATAAAAGCCCGGCAAGGGCAGTGAGTGAGCAACTTAAATACGCGGCAGCTCGTTAGAAAGCTGCCTGTTTCAGTTTTGCCTTCGGGCAGTCCCATTAGCGATTTCGAGAGACGGATGAACATCACCACCTTTGCCAAACGCCTTTGCCTGCTAGTCCCGCTGCTTCTCTCACCGGCCGCGTTCGCGGTCGAGATGATGCCGGCTCCCCCTCAATTGGCCGCCAAATCCTTTGTGCTCATGGACGCCAGCAGCGGCGAGGTGCTGGTAGAGAACAATGGTGACCAGCGCCTGCCACCGGCCAGCCTGACCAAGCTGATGACCGCCTACATCGCCACGCTGGAAATCCGTCGCGGCCAGATCGGTGAAAACGATCCGGTGACCGTCAGCGAAAACGCCTGGCGCACCGGCGGTTCGCGGATGTTCATCAAGGTCGGTTCCCAAGTGACCGTCAGCGACCTGCTGCACGGCATCATCATCCAGTCTGGCAACGACGCCAGCGTCGCCCTGGCCGAGCACATCGCCGGCAGCGAAGATGCGTTCGCCGACATGATGAACAAAACCGTGGCCGACCTGGGCATGACCAACAGCCACTTCATGAACCCCACCGGCCTGCCGAACCCTGAGCACTATTCGTCGGCTCACGACATGGCGCTGCTGGCCCGGGCAATCATCCACGAAGACCCGGCCCACTACGCCATCTACTCCCAGAAGGAGTTTTTCTGGAACGGCATCAAGCAGCCTAACCGCAACCTGTTGCTGTGGCGCGACAAGACCGTCGATGGCCTGAAGACCGGTCACACCGAAGAAGCCGGCTACTGCATGGTGTCTTCGGCGGTGCGTGACGGCATGCGCCTGATCGCCGTTGTCTTTGGCACCAACAGCGAGGTGGCCCGTGCCGCCGAGACCCAGAAACTGTTGACCTACGGCTTCCGCTTCTTCGAAACCCAGACCTTCTACCAGAAGGGCACCGAACTGGCCCAGGCCCAGGTCTGGAAAGGTTCGAGCAACCAGGTCAAGGCCGGCCTGGCCCAGGACCTGACCATGACCCTGCCCAAAGGCCAGCTCAAGAAGCTCGCTGCCAGCATGACCATGAACCCGCAACTGACCGCTCCCATCGCCAAGGGCGACGTGATCGGTAAAGTCGAAGTCAAACTGGACGACAAAGTGGTGCACAGCGCTGACCTGATCGCTCTGGACGCGGTCGAGGAAGGTGGTATCTTCCGCCGCATCTGGGATAGCATCCGTCTATTCTTCTACGGCTTGTTCAACTGATCGAAGTGTTGACCTGCATGGCCTCGTTCCCATTCGGAGCGGGGCCATGTGCGTTACCACGGCTTACGAGGCCGTTACGCCATGACAGACTCTGAAGTAAAGGCGCCAAAAATCGAATTTCCCTGCGCGGATTACCCCATCAAGGTAATCGGCGACACCGGCGTGGGGTTCAAGGACAAGATCATCGCGATCCTTGAAAAACATGCCACCGTTGACCACAAGACCCTGGCCGAGCGCCAGAGTACCAACGGCAAGTACACGACGATCCAGTTGCACATCATTGCCACCGGTCAGGAACAGCTCTACGACATCAACAGCGAGCTGCGAGCGACCGGTTTCGTGCATATGGTGTTGTGATGCCGGGCACGCTGGGCTTTCGCGAGCTGGGCACGATGGCCTACGAGCCGGTCTGGCATGCCATGCAACGCTTCACCAACGAACGCGGTAGCACCGCCGACGATGAAGTCTGGCTGGTGGAACACCCTCCGGTGTTCACCCAGGGCCAGGCCGGCAAGGCCGAGCACCTGTTGCTGCCGGGGGATATCCCGGTGGTGAAGGTCGACCGGGGCGGGCAGGTGACCTACCATGGCCCTGGCCAGCTGGTCGCCTACCTGTTGCTGGATGTGCGCAAGCTGGGGTTTGGCGTGCGCGAGCTGGTCACCCGCATGGAAACGTGCCTGATCGAGCTGCTGGCCAGCTACGGCGTGACGGCGGCGGCCAAGCCGGATGCACCGGGTGTCTACGTCGATGGGGCGAAAATCGCCTCCCTCGGCTTGCGGATCCGCCATGGCTGTTCGTTTCATGGCCTGGCGCTGAACGTGGACATGGACCTGGCGCCATTCCGACGGATTAATCCCTGTGGCTACGCGGGACTGGCGATGACCCAGTTGAGCGAGCACGCAGGATCGATTGAATTTGCCGAGGTAAGTGCCCGGCTGCGCGCGCAGCTCGTCAAACACCTCGACTATGCTGAGCAGACGACCCTCACGGGCGGAATCGACTGATATGACTACTGATGCAGTGCAAACCATGATCCCGACGCTGGACGTCACCGAGCGTCCGGCCCCGCGTGCCAAGGTAGAGGCCGGCGTCAAGCTGCGCGGCGCCGAGAAGGTTGCACGCATCCCGGTCAAGATCATCCCCACCACCGAACTGCCGAAGAAACCCGACTGGATCCGCGTGCGCATCCCGGTTTCCCCGGAAGTCGACCGCATCAAGGCCTTGCTGCGCAAACACAAGTTGCACAGCGTTTGCGAGGAAGCTTCCTGCCCGAACCTGGGCGAGTGCTTCTCCGGCGGCACCGCCACGTTCATGATCATGGGCGACATCTGCACCCGTCGTTGCCCGTTCTGTGACGTCGGTCATGGCCGTCCGAAGCCCTTGGACACCAACGAGCCGGAAAGCCTGGCCATCGCCATCGCCGACCTGAAGCTCAAGTACGTGGTCATCACCTCGGTGGACCGTGACGACCTGCGTGACGGCGGTGCCCAGCACTTTGCCGACTGCATCCGCGAGATCCGCAAGCTGTCGCCGAACGTACAATTGGAAACCCTGGTGCCCGATTACCGTGGCCGCATGGACATCGCCCTGGAAATCACCGCCGCCGAGCCGCCGGATGTGTTCAACCACAACCTGGAAACCGTGCCGCGCCTGTACAAGGCTGCGCGTCCGGGGTCGGATTACCAGTGGTCGCTGACCTTGCTGCAGCGCTTCAAGCAGATGATGCCGCATATTCCGACCAAGTCCGGCTTGATGCTGGGCCTGGGTGAGACGGATGAGGAAGTTATCGAGGTCATGAAGCGCATGCGTGAGCATGACATCGATATGTTGACCTTGGGGCAGTACTTGCAGCCTTCGCGTAGTCACTTGCCGGTGCAGCGTTTTGTGCATCCGGATACCTTTGCCTGGTTTGCTGAGGAAGGGTACAAGATGGGGTTCAAGAACGTGGCTTCGGGGCCGTTGGTGCGGTCTTCGTATCATGCGGATGAGCAGGCTAAGTTGGTCAAGGCTGAGCTTCTGGGCTCCTGATTTAGCGGTTTTTTGGTGGTGGGTTGGTGTGTATATCCGTTTCTTCGGTAACGGCTACTTATGGTTCCGCTCTTACAGCGGGTCACTTTTGGAAAAGCGCCAAAAGTAACCAAAAACGCTTTGCCCCACCACTCGGCACCTCGCTTAGGCTCGGTGTGCCCTCACTCCGGCATTGCTCCGTGGGCCGCCGCGAAGGGCCATCCATGGCCCAGCGCGGCTACCTCGGCATCCATGCCGAGGTGCCCACTGCGCAATGCCTGCGTTCGGCCAGCGTGGTTAACGGGGCGCTCCAGATCAAAAGCCACGCGAGGCGGCCTTATAGCCGGCCTGGCTTAGAGTGAACGCGTTCCTCCTGTGGGAGCGGGCTTGCTCGCGAAAGCGATGGGGCAGCTTGCGGTGATGTTGGATGTGCCGACGCCTTCGCGAGCAAGCCCGCTCCCACAGGTTTTTGTGTCGTATACAGAT
>NZ_FPJC01000029.1:0-51476 GCF_900119265.1 Pseudomonas sp. NFACC04-2 | reverse complement strand
CGGGGTATAGCGCAGTCCGGTAGCGCGCCTGCTTTGGGAGCAGGATGTCAGGAGTTCGAATCCCCTTACCCCGACCATATTGAAAATCCTCGTATCGAAAGATACGGGGATTTTTTTTGCCTGCAATAAAGTGGACTGACTTAAGTCATCGTACGACCTGCCGATAACCCAGCGACAGGGGCGTGGCCCCACCTCAGGCCAACAATAAAAAAGGCAGCCTTTATGGTTCTTCGTCAGTTGAATATCGCCCCGCGTGCCGCGTTGGGTTTTGCCTTGATCGCCGTGCTGGTGGCGTTGCTCGGGGTGTTTGCGTTGGGGCAGATGTCGAGCATCCGTGACAGTGAAGTCGCCGTGGAAACCCAATGGCTGCCCAGCATCCGCGGTGGTGATGAAATTCGCGAGTGGATGTTGCGTATCCGCACGATTTCCCTGCGCATGGCCTTGGACCAGGACCCGAAGAATATCCCGGTGTACCGCGGACAAATGGATACCCGCGACAAAGAACTCAGCGAAAAAATCGCGGCTTACGAAAAGCTCGTCGTCACGCCTGAAGGCAAGGCGCTCTATGACCAGTTCAAGCAAACCTTCGCCGCTTACCGCACGGGCATCGCCCAATCCTTCACCTTGGCAGAGCAGGGCCGTCGGGACGAGCTGATCAAGCTGTTGCTGGTGGATATGAAGACCGTGGTGGATGGATCCGGCAAGCAGCTTAACGATTTGGCGGAGTTGTTCTCCAAGCAAGTGTCCATCGAGAGCCAGAAATCCCAGGAGCACTACGCCAATTCCCGGATGATCGTCAGCCTGTTCGTGGTACTCGCGGCCCTGGCCACGGTCGTGCTGGCCATGCTGCTCACCCGCAGTATCGTCAAGCCCTTGGGCGAGGCGCTGAATGCCGCTGAGAACGTGGCCCGAGGCGACTTGACCCGACCGATCGAGACCCATGGCAACGACGAAGTGAGCCGCTTGCTCAAGGCGCTGGCGACTATGCAGCAGAACCTGCGGGAGACCCTGCAGGGCATCAGCGGCTCGGCTGCACAGCTGGCCACCGCCGCTGATGAGCTGAACGCCGTCACGCTCGACAGCACCCACAGCCTGCAACAACAGAATAACGAAATTGAACAAGCGGCCACGGCGGTCACTGAAATGACCACGGCCGTGGAAGAGGTCGCGCGCAATGCGGTTTCCACCTCCGATGCCACGCGTCAGTCCAGTGAGTCGGCGTCCCTGGGGCAGCAGCGGGTCAGCGACACGGTCGATGCCATCGGCGCCCTTGCCAGCGATGTGCAGGTGACGGGTGGGCTGGTGCAATCGTTGGCCAGCCAATCGCAGGATATCGGCAAGGTGCTGGACGTGATCCGCGCCATCGCCGAGCAGACCAACCTGCTGGCCCTGAACGCGGCCATCGAGGCGGCCCGGGCCGGCGAAAGCGGACGTGGGTTTGCGGTGGTGGCGGACGAAGTCCGGGCGCTGGCTTATCGCACGCAGCAATCGACCCAGGAAATCGAACAAATGGTCCAGGGCATGCGCAGCGGTGCCACCCAGGCACTCGATTCCATGCAGGCCAGTTCCTCTCGCGCCGCCAGCACCCTGGCCATGGCGGAGCGGGCGGGGGACGCGCTGCAGACCATCACGGCCTCGGTCAATGAAATCCACGAACGCAACCTGGTCATCGCCAGCGCCGCCGAAGAACAGGCGCAAGTGGCCCGCGAGGTGGATCGCAACCTGGTGAACATTCGTGATTTGTCAGTGCGCTCGGCTTCCGGCGCGGGCCAGACCAGTGCCTCCAGCCATGAGTTGTCGCAACTGGCCAATTCGCTGCGCACGATGGTGCAACGGTTTCAGGTTTGACAGGCGGAAGGTCACGGCGCTCGGTTACTCTTTAGAGGGAGGGCGACTGCACCGCCGTCTTCGCGAGCAAGCCCGCTCCCACAGGAGACCAAGTACCTCATGAGTATGGGATCGACTGTGGGAGCGGGCTTGCTCGCGAAGGCTATGGAACAGGCGACACAGCGCTAAAGTTCATCGTCACCTTAAGCAGCTCATGCTGTGCTTTTTATCTTCAGTGCAACTTGAGCCTAGGCTCGGTCCCGCGCCCGATCTTGCTGCCCAGCATCAGCATGGCCGTGCGGAACAGGCCGTACAGCGCCATCTGGTGCATGCGGTACAGCGAGACGTAGAACATCCGCGCCAGCCAGCCTTCGAGCATTACGCTGCCGGTCAGATTGCCCATCAGGTTGCCCACCGCCGAGAACCGCGACAGTGAAATCAACGAGCCGTAATCGGTGTACTTGTATTCGGGCAGGGTCTTGCCTTCGATTCGCAGCTTCAGGGATTTGGCCAGCAACGAGGCCTGCTGATGCGCGGCCTGGGCACGGGGCGGAACATTGCGATCGCTGCCGGGTTGCGGGCAGGCGGCGCAATCGCCGAAGGCGAAGATGTTCTCGTCGCGGGTGGTCTGCAGCGTCGGCAGCACTTGCAGCTGGTTGATCCGGTTGGTCTCCAGCCCGTCGATGTCCTTGAGGAAGTCAGGAGCGCGAATCCCGGCGGCCCAGACTTTCAGACTCGCGTCGATCACCTGGCCGTCCGCGGTAATCAGGCTGTCGGCGGTCACCTGGCTGACGGAAGCGTTGGTCATGACGTTGACCCCGAGCTTCTCCAGAGTCTTGTGCACCGGTCCGCCGATACGCTCCGGCAGCGCTGGCAAGACCCGTGGACCCGCCTCGATCAGGGTGATGTGCATGTTCTCCGGTTTGATCCGGTCCAGGCCATAGGCGTGCAGTTCGTGAGCGGCATTGTGCAACTCGGCCGCCAGTTCGACACCGGTCGCACCGGCGCCGACGATGGCGACGCTGATGCGCTCGACAATATCGGTCTGTCCGGCGTGGGCACGCAGATAGTGGTGGAGCAATTGCTGATGGAAGCGCTCGGCCTGCTTGCGGGTGTCGAGGAACAGGCAGTGCTGCGCCGCACCTTCGGTTCCGAAGTCATTGGTGGTGCTGCCGACGGCGATCACCAGGCTGTCGTAACCCAATTCCCGAGCCGGCAACAGCTCGACGCCCGCCTCGTCATAGGTGGCGGCCAGCTGGATTCTCTTGCGCTCCCGGTCCAGGCCGCTCATGCGCCCGAGCTGGAACTCGAAATGGTTCCATTTTGCCTGAGCGACGTAGTTGAGTTCATCTTCGGAAGAGTTCAGGGAACCGGCAGCCACCTCATGCAGCAGGGGTTTCCAGATGTGGGTCAGGTTCGCGTCGACCAGCATCACACTGGCCGTGCCACGCTTGCCCAGCGTCTTACCCAGACGGGTAGCCAACTCCAGGCCGCCGGCGCCGCCGCCAACGATGACAATACGATGAGTCATGGGGATATCTCGCAAGGCTAAAGGAATTCGGTGCCGTTACCCGAGCGAGCGCCAAGCGGCTCATAGCGTCAGGTAACTGATCAGTCGGCTCAACAGGCCCAGGCCGATGGTCA
Organism: Pseudomonas sp. NFACC04-2; assembly: GCF_900119265.1. Classification (NCBI taxonomy): domain Bacteria; kingdom Pseudomonadati; phylum Pseudomonadota; class Gammaproteobacteria; order Pseudomonadales; family Pseudomonadaceae; genus Pseudomonas; species Pseudomonas sp. NFACC04-2. The sequence continues at coordinate 48,005 of NZ_FPJC01000029.1, read as the reverse complement.
CGGCCAGTACCACCACCAGGAGCATCCACGGCCGGAAAGGCCGGCGCTCGACTCGGTGCTGGGACAGTTGCAGGTACTCTTCGACATGCTTCTGGTCATCTGGGTTCAGGCGGCTGGTCATAAAGGCCTCGTCAGGTAGACGTTGCGGAAGGTGAAGACGTTACAGCGTCCGGCTAGCCGGCATTGAAAGCTGCGTAGCCGCTCGCCGGCACAGGTTCGACGCTCAGGCTGTCGTCCAGGCGAATGATTCCACTTTTTAACACCCGGGCGGTGATTCCGCCATGGCCGCGTACGGCCTGGAACGTACCTTCGCCGAGGTTTCGCTCCAATCGGGCACAGGGCTGGCACCAGCCGGTGGTTTCAAAGATGGCTTGGCCGATGCGAAAGCGCCGGCCCTTGAGGCTGAACAGATTGATGCCGCTGACCACAATATTGCGTCGCAACTCCTGTGGCAGCACCGGCTGGCCCTCGGGGCGGCCCATCAGCGACCCGATCACGGCCAGGTGCTCCCATTGGATCAGCGTCACTTGTCGCGCATTGCGCACACCGGGACGGGCATGATCGCCGGTCAGTCCGGCTTCCAGGCGGGCCTCCACAGCGTCCAGTTCGATCATTGGCGCGTGACCTTGGGGGCGCACGCCAATCCAGCGTACGCGACCCTGCTGCGGCACGGCGGCGATCAGTTCCTGTAATGGGCTCACAGGCTGATCCCGACATCGAACACGATGCTGCGCCCCAGATTGCCTCGCAAAAAGTCCGGCGCGTCGGGATGGGCGAACAGCACCCGGGCAAACGTCGGTCCCACCAGCGACAGCGAGCGCCAGCCCTGGCGCAGGTATTCGGTCGGCGGTGGGAAGTGACTGTTGAGGTCCAACACTTCGCGCTTGAGGCTGGCGAAGGCGATGATGTCCAGGTCGCCCAGGTCCATGCCGCGTTCGGTGTAGTTGTGGGCTTTCTTGCGCAGGGTCGGGGCCAGGCGCATCAGGAATTCATTGGCCGGGATCCGCCGGGGCTTGGCCTCGCGACGCACCAGTTGGCTCAGGGAAAAGGCGCTGCGGCGACGTTGCAGTTCATCGCGCCATTCGTCATTGAGGCGGCGACCCTCGTCGAGCACGAAAAACACCTCGAAATTGGCATCCCGAAACAGCACGTCCGGCGGCTCTCCGGCGGGGGCGAATTCGTCGGCCCGGTAGGGCACGTTCAGCCCTTGCAGCAGACGCTGGCAGACCCAACGCTCACGCTCCCATTTGCGGGCATTGGAGAGAAAGGCGTTGGCTTGCTCGGCCGCGATGGTCAGCAGGCGTAAATAATCGGAATCATCCATGAGCCCAAGCTTAGCGTTCAATTGCGACAAGCTGAAAGCGTTGCGTGGATTAATGGGCGTTATGGGGGAGGTGTAGACTGCTGGTTTGAAGTAATCCCTGTTTGAGACAAGGGCAAGCGAAAGGAGTAGTCCATGATCGGTGCTGAACTGCTATCGCCGCACACCCTGGCGGTCGGTTGGCTGGTTTATGTGCCGGTGTTGGCTTGGGCCGTGGCGCGGGCACCGTGGGTCGAGTTGTTCACGGATAGCCGTCGCCAGCATCTGCTGTTCGGCACGGTGCTGGCGTTGTTCGTGCTGTGGCTGGTGCGACGGGATTTCGACACGGGTGTCTCGTATCATTTCATCGGCATGACCGCCGTGACGTTGCTGCTGGACTGGCCGCTGGCAATCCTGGGTGGTTTCTGTGCCCAGCTTGCGCTGGTGCTGCTGGGGCGTCAGGACATGGAGGCTGTCGGGGTCAACGGTGTGCTGCTGATTCTGCTGCCGGTAATGATCACCGAATGTAGCGCGATCCTGGTGGAACGCGCACAGCCGCGCAATCTGTTCGTGTACATCTTCTGTTCGGGGTTTCTCGCCGCTGCGTTTTCGGCGTTGGCGTGCCTACTTTTGGGGCTTGGCCTGCTGTGGTACGACGGTATATTCGCCATGCCTTACTGGCTGGAGGATTTCATCGGTTACCTCTGGTTGATCATTTTTCCCGAAGCTTTCATCAACGGCATGGTGATCAGTGCGTTGGTGGTGTTCAGCCCCGAATGGCTGGAAACCTTCAACCGCACGCGCTACCTGTCGGCACCGTGGAACGATGATGACAAGCCTTGATTCACGTCAAGGCTGCCCCACCACACGCGCTGCATGCTCTGGAAAACTTCCAGGAGTACAACCATGAGTGTTTATGAGTGGGCCAGACAAGAGATCAGGCGTAGCCACGATGCCGCAATGGAGATCGGTTTCGACCCGGGCTTGAGCCTGCGTGCCTTGCTCAGTGCGATCGTGCAGCAGAGCAAGACAGTGCGCAGCGCTGAAGACCTGGCCGACGAGTTGAGTTTCCTGGCGGAAAACCTCGACGACGAACAGGACTACGGTTTCATGCGGCCTTAGTGATGTGAGCGAGGCTCGAAATCTTCGCTGAACAGCTCATCCTCGGCGTCGGGACTGACCGGGATCTTGTGTTCTTCCGACGCCCAGGCGCCGAGGTCGATCAGTTTGCAGCGATCAGAACAGAACGGCCGGAATGTGCTCTGCGGGCTCCATTCCACAGGGGCGCCGCAGGTTGGGCAATCAACGGTTGGGGCTTGGCTCATGAGTGGCCTCCACGCAAAGTAAGGTAAAAGTGATGCAGGCGCTCGACCTCGCTGTGCAGCCAGGCGAGGTCGCGATCATTGACCACCACGTCGTCGGCATGGCTCAGGCGATCCTGGCGGCTGGACTGGGCCTTGAGGATCGCCTGGACCTGCTGTTCGCTGGTCTGGTCGCGCTGCAACGTACGTTCGATCTGCAGTTGTTCCGGCGCATCGATCACCAGGATCCGCTGCGTCATAGCGTACTGCCCTGACTCGATCAGCAGCGGCGACACCAGGATCGCGTAGGACGATTGTGCCTGAGCCAGGTGATGGGCGATTTCCTCGGCGATCAGCGGATGCAGCAGTGCTTCGAGCCAGCGGCGTTCATCGGCATGCTCGAAAATCAGCTTGCGCAGCGCCGCCCGGTCCAGGGCGCCGTCGGCCTGCAATACGCCAGGGCCGAAGTGCTCGGCGATTTTCGCCAGCGCCGGGCGCCCGGGTTCGACCACCCAGCGTGCCGCATGATCGGCGTCGATGACGTGCACACCCAGATCGATGAAATGCTGGGCCGCCGCGCTCTTGCCGCTGCCGATGCCACCGGTCAGGCCGAGAATCCAGGGTTTTTCCAGAGGGGTATTCATTAGAAACCGACAGACTGCCAATAGAAGTCGGTTATTTGACCACCCCAGAGCAAGGCAATCCAGCCGGCAATGGCCAGATAAGGTCCGAAGGGGATCTGCGTCGACCCGGGCGCATCACGCAAGCGCAGCACAATGACCCCGATAACGGCGCCCACCAGCGACGACAACAGCAGCGTCAGCGGCAGGACCTGCCAGCCCCCCCAGGCGCCCAGCATCGCCAGCAGCTTGAAATCCCCGTAGCCCATGCCTTCCTTGCCGGTGATCAGCTTGAACACCCAGAACACCGACCACAGCGCCAGGTAGCCGGCCACCGCGCCCCACATCGCCTGGTCCAGGGAAACGAACAGCCCGAAGCTGTTGACGATCAAGCCCAGCCACAACAACGGCAACACCAGGGTATCGGGCAGCAGTTGATGCTCGGCATCGATCAGGCTCATGCCCAGCAGGCCCCAGGTCAACACCATCACCATCGCGGCGTGCCAGCCAAAGCCGAAATGCCAGGCGACGAACGCCGACAATGCGCCGCAGGCCACTTCGGTCAGGGGGTAACGCTTGCCGATGGGCGCGGCGCAGCTCGAACAGCGGCCCCGCAGCATCAGGTAGCTCAACAGCGGAATGTTCTCCCAGGCGCGGATGCGATGGCCGCAGTGCGGGCATTGGGAATGGGGCAGCATGAGGTTGTAGACCGGGCCCGGGGTCTCGGCCGGCAGGCCCAGCAGATCGTGGGCTTGCAGGCGCCATTCGCGGTTGAGCATCTTCGGCAGGCGCCACACCAGCACGTTGAGGAAGCTGCCGATGATCAGGCCGAGCAATGCCGCCACAAGCACGAAAGCCACGGGGTACAGCACGAAAAATTCGCTCAGGGGCATGTCAGATCGCAGAGCCGAGTTGAAAGATGGGCAGGTACATGGCAACCACCAGGCCACCCACGACGACCCCCAGGACCACCATGATGAAGGGTTCCATCAGGCTGGTGAGGTTGTCCACCAGATTGTCCACTTCGGCCTCATAAAAACTCGCCACTTTGTCGAGCATGTCGTCCAGCGCGCCGGATTCCTCGCCGATGGCGGTCATCTGGATGGCCAGGTTCGGGAAGATCCCTGACGCGCGCATGGAAAAATTCAACTGCATGCCGGTGGAAACGTCCTGGCGGATGCGCTGCACGGCGCGCTTGAATACCACGTTGCCGGTGGCACCCGATACTGAATCCAGGGCTTCGACCAGCGGCACGCCGGCGGCGAATGTCGTCGAGAGCGTGCGGGCGTAGCGGGCCACAGCGGACTTGTACATCAAGGAGCCTATCAGCGGTAGTTTGAGTAGCCATTTATCGCGCCAGTCACGAAAGCGCTCGGAACGCCTGAGGGCGTATTTCACGCCAAAAAATGTCCCCACAAACCCGCCAAGCACCACCCACCACCATTCCTGCAAGAATTCCGACAGGCCGATGACCATTACCGTGAAGGCCGGTAGCTGTGCGCCGAACCCTGAAAAGACCGATTCGAACTGCGGCACCACCTTGACCAGCAGGATGCCGGTGACCACCGCAGCGACGAGTATCACCGCCGTCGGGTAGGTCATGGCTTTCTTGATCTTGGCCTTGAGCGCTTCGCTCTTTTCCTTGTAGGTCGCGACCCGGTCCAGCAGCGTATCCAGGGCACCGGCCTGTTCACCGGCATCCACCAGATTGCAGTACAAATCGTCGAAGTACTGCGGGCATTTGCGCAGCGAGGCGGCGAAGCTGTTGCCGGCGGCGACTTCCTGCTTCACCTGGTCCACCAGCTTGCGCATGTTGGCGTTGTCGAAGCCTTCGCCGATGATGTCGAACGCCTGCAACAGCGGCACGCCAGCCTTGAGCATCGTCGCCATCTGGCGGGTGAAGAGGGCGATATCCAGGGGCTTGATGCGCTTGCCCTTGCTGAATATCGAGGTGGATTTCTTGCGCACCTTCTCCGGGTTTATACCTTGTTTGCGCAGCTGTGCCTTGACCAGGGCTGGGCTCTGTCCCGTCAGCTCGCCGGTCATTTTCGCGCCTTTACGGTCTTTGCCTTCCCACGTATAGACGTCGGTTTTTACTGCCTTGACCGCCATGCTCAATCCTTGGTGACCCGGTTGATTTCCTCGAGGCTGGTGACGCCCTGCATCACTTTGAGCAGCCCCGATGTGCGCAGGTCATTGAAGCCGTCCTTGCGCATTTGCAGATCGATTTCCAGCGAGTTGCCCTCGGCCATGATCAACCGTTGCAGCTCGGGCGTGTTCTTGACCACTTCGTAGACCCCCACGCGCCCTTTGTAACCGTGGTTGCACTGTTGGCAACCGACCGGCTCATAGATCGTGAATGTGCCGATGCGTTCCCGGGGGAAACCTTCCTTGAGCAGGGTTTCCTCGGGAATCTCGATGGCTTTCTTGCAGTGGGTGCAGAGCTTGCGCGCCAGCCGCTGGGCGATGATCAGGTGCACGGCGGTGGCGATGTTGAACCCCGGAATGCCCATGTTCTGCAAGCGGATCAGGGTTTCGGCGGCGCTGTTGGTGTGCAGTGTGGAGAGCACCAGGTGCCCGGTCTGGGCGGCCTTGATGGCGATTTCGGCGGTTTCCAGGTCGCGGATCTCGCCGACCATGATCACGTCCGGGTCCTGGCGCAGGAATGAGCGCAGGGCCTGGGCGAAGTCCAGCCCCTGGCGCGGGTTCACGTTCACCTGGTTGATGCCTTCCATGTTGATCTCCACCGGGTCTTCGGCGGTGGAAATATTGATGTCCACGGTATTGAGGATATTCAGCCCGGTGTACAGCGACACGGTCTTGCCCGAGCCGGTCGGGCCGGTGACCAGGATCAGCCCTTGTGGTTGCTTGAGGGCGGCCATGTACAGGTCTTTCTGGTCCGGCTCGTAGCCCAGGGCATCGATGCCCATCTGCGCACTGGAGGGGTCGAGGATCCGGATCACCACTTTTTCGCCCCAGAGCGTCGGCAGGGTGTTGACCCGGAAGTCGATGGACTTGGTTTTCGACAGGCGCATTTTCAGCCGGCCGTCCTGGGGTTTGCGCCGTTCGGAAATATCGAGGCTGGCCATGACCTTCAGGCGGGCGGCGATACGGGTCGCCAGTTGGATCGGCGGCCGGGCCACTTCCCGCAGCATGCCGTCGGTGCGCACCCGCACCCGGTAGATTTTTTCGTAAGGCTCGAAGTGCAGGTCGGAAGAGCCGCCCTTGATCGCATCCAGCAGCATCTTGTTGACGAAACGCACCACGGGCGCGTCGTCGGTGTCCTGGCCGCCGATGGAGTCCTGCTTGGAATCGTCGATCGATTCGATGTCCAGACCGTCCAGGTCGACATCGCCCATGCCTTCCAGGCCCGTGCTACTGGATTCGAAAAACTTTTCGATGGCGTCGCTGAGCTTGTCGTCCTCCACCAGGATGGCTTCGGTGGTCAGGCCGGTACTGAATTGAATGTCATTGATGGCTTGGTGATTGGTGGGGTCGGAGATGCCCACGAACAACTTGTTGCCGCGCCGCCACAGCGGCAGCACGTGATGTTGGCGCACCAGTTTTTCGCTGACCAGGCCCGTGGGCTGGGTGTCCTTGTCCAGGCTGTTGAGGTCCAGCAGGGCGACGCCGAAATGCTCCGAGGCGATCTCCGCGACCTGGCGGCTCTGGACCAGTTTGTTCTGCACCAGGTAGCTGACCAGGGGGATGCGACTGCGTTGGGCCTGTTGATACGCCTGTTGCGCACTTTGCTCGGTGAGCAGTTCAGCCAGCACCAATTGCTTGGTCAGGCCGCTGAGGGCGATGTCATTCATGGGGATTCCGGCGGCAGACAGTTCATGACTTATAGCCTAGTCAAGCATCGACGCCAAACCAGCGAGCCTGGGTGACAAAAAACGTCAGATAGTGCGGTTGTTGCGGTAGGACGTCGCCGTTGTGCGAGTTCAACCCCTTTATTGATGGCGCTTCAGGGTTGGCATGTGCCCTGCAATGGCCATTTCAGGTCATGAGATTTCGACTCATGCATGGGAGATGTCTATGAATAAGCAAAAGGGCTTTACGCTGATCGAGCTGCTGATCGTCGTGGCGATCATTGGCATTCTGGCGACCTTTGCGTTGCCGCAATATTCCAGGTACCAAGCGCGAGCCAAGGCCACGGCCGGGTTGGCCGAAATCACTGCCTTCAAGGTGCCGTACGAGGACAATATGAATCGAGGAGTTGACCCTACGATCGCCAACATGGGCATTACCTCACCTACCAGTAACTGCACAATCTCTATTACAGGCACGGCGGCGGCCGGAGCCGGCACGATTGCATGTGCTCTCCTGAATTCGCCAGCTCTCGTCCAGGGGAGGACGATTACACTCTCGCGTTCGGCTGCAGGTGTCTGGACCTGTGCTTCTACTGCTGCCCAGGAGTTCTTGCCGACTGGCTGTACCGGTGCTGCGAATCCATAACCCATCCCGGTTGACTCGGCCCCGCTTAAACACCGGGGCTTTTTTATGCGCGTTGGAAATGTTCGGCAATTCAGGTGCTTAGCAGCTGAGCGAAACCCGCAACTTGCATGTAGAAAGTCACGAGGTCATGCATTTTGCATGATTTCAAAAATTACCGCTTCGCTTAACCTATTGATTTATAACTAGTTTATAAATGTTTCAAAACTGGCACAGCCTTCGCACTACTCCTGATAACCCTGCCGGGATGCACCTCCGGCAGTTTTTGAGAAAAACAGGAGTTACTCGTATGAAGAAGTTCGCTATCACTGCCGCTGCTGCTACCGCACTGACCCTGACCATGGCTAGCGCATTCGCCGAGACCACTCAAGCAACTCAGGCTCCTATGATGCTGGCCGCAGGCGAGGTGACAGAGGCCAAGGAAGCCACCTCCGATACCTGGATCACCACTAAAGTCAAAGCTGACCTGGTCACCGAAAAAGGCATTCCAGGCACCGACATCAAAGTCGAAACCAACAAAGGCGTTGTGTCCCTGTCGTCCACTGTCGCCGTGACTGACGCCCAGAAAGACACCGCTGTGGCAATCGCGAAGAAAATCAAAGGCGTCAAGGCTGTATCGGCTGACGGCCTGAAAGCCGAGTAAGGCTAAGACTTCTCGCCTGGACTGGGAGAGGGCGCGGCAAGCGGGCTGAGTCATACGCTTGCCGTTGCTTTGGAGTTCATGCGAAGGCCACAGGGACGTGGCCATTACAGGCCCCCGGCATTCGTGTCGGGGGCCTGTTCTATTGTGGGATACAAAGGTACCAGCGACGGTATAGGAGGAACGCCTTAGAAACCGAGTCGCCTGTTTCGCGAGCAAGCCCGCTCCCACATTTGATCGCATTCTTCTTGAACGAACTCGGTCTACTGTGGGAGCGGGCTTGCTCGCGAAGACGCCGGCACGATCAATACAAAAGCCGTTTTTTGTGCAGGGGCCGCTCAGCGCCCCCGCTTGCTGGTAATCTGCACCAGCCGATTCCCCTCGAAACGCAGGTACTGATACATGCCGCTGTTGGGCCCGTAGGTCCATTCTTCCACCGGGTATTCTTCCCGGCGATTGGCACTGCGTTTATAGCCCAGGTCATCCCGCGCCACAGGCTGCCCGCACTTTTGCAGCACTTCGCTGGAGCGATCTCCAACGCTGATCAACTGGCTCCCGCACCGCAGCGTATCGGCCGCCGACGCTTGGCCGGCGGCGAGCAATAGACCCAGGCTGAGCCCGTACACACACTTCATGTCATTCAGCATCCAGGTGTAGAGGAGTGATTACGCGACCGTCGCTTTCGGCCTGGCCGAGGCTGGCGTCGATGAAATACACGCGGTCGTCGGCCAATTGGCCTTTGTCCACCAGGAAGTCCTTGATGCTGCTGGCCCGTTCCTGTCCCAGTTGACGCAATAGCACGTCGCTGCCGCTCCAGAACTTGATCACGCTTTCGCGCAGTTTCTCGATGCGCGCCTTTTTATCCAGCTGCGTCCATTCGGCAGGCGGCTGAGTCTTGAGGCGCGTGCGGTAGATGCCTTCGAGCAGGGGGGGCTTTTCATCCTCGGGGACCTGTATCAGCGAGGCCTGGGCCGGTACTTTGTCGCCCCGACGTTGCAGCATCTTGTAGTAGTTGTACTGGTATTCGCGTTCCAGACGCTGGGCGGCGAGCAATGGACCGTCGCTGCCTTCGGCGGCGGTGCCTTCAATCTCCAGGCGCAGCTCCGGCCGTTTGGCCAGGGCTTCGGAGAGTTTGAGCAGCGTGCTTTCGTTGTCCTTGCTCAGGTCGCTGGAGCCCGGCGCAAACGCCACGCTGCCGAGGTCTTCCGAGCCGCCCCCGGCCACCAGCCCGCCGATGAGCTTGAATGGCGCCTGGGCCGCGCGGACCACCAGGTTGCGCAGGGTCTGCCAGACGATCGGCATGACGCTGAACTGCGGATCGTTGAGGTTGCCACTGACCGGCAGTTCGATGGAAATCTTGCCCTCGGAGTCCTTGAGCAAGGCGATGGCCAGCTTCAACGGCAGGCTCACGGCGTCCGGGCTGTCGACTTTTTCCCCCAACTGCAATTGTTCGACCACCACCTTGTTCTCCGCCTGGAGCTGGCCCTTGGTGATTCGGTAATGCAGGTCGAGATTGAGCCGGCCCTTGCGGATGCGATAGCCGGCGAACTTGCCGGAGTAGGGCGTCAGGGTCGTCAGCTCGACTCGTTTGAAACTGGTGGCGATGTCGAGGCTGGCCATCGGATCGAAGGGGTTGACCGCGCCCTTGATGGTAACCGGCGCGTAACGGTCGACCTTGCCCTTGACGTCTACGCTGGCCGGTTGGGCCTGGCGGCTGTCGATGGTGCCGATTTCGCCGTTGAGCTGCTGCACAGCCGTGGCGAAATTGGGCGTCAGGCTGAAGTCGGCGAAGTTGGCCGAACCGTCGTTGATGGCGATGCCGCCGATGTGGATGCCCAGCGGTTTTTCCTGGGCCTTCGGTTTTGCCGCGGTGCTCTTTGTACCGCTGTCGGCCGGTTGCGGGATCAGCAGGTCATCGACGTTGGTGGTGCGGTCGTCGTTGATCATGAAGCGCGCGTAAGGCTGGAACAGGTTGACCTTGTCGATGGACAGGCTGTCACCGTGCTGATAATTGAGGCCTTCGAGCACCAGACGCTGCCACTTGAGGAAGTCGCGGGTCTTGAGGGTGTCGAGGGTGTGCAACTGCTCGACCTGGGCGCGGCCGGTGACGGCGAATGCCAGCGGCTCGGTGCTCTTGAGGTCGACCGCCAGGTCACTGCCGAGCATCCCGGAGCGCAGCTCCAGGCGAATGAACGGGTTGATGTAGGACTGGGCGACGCGCAGATCGATGTCCTGGGTCTTGACCTTGAGCCTGGCGCTGATCGGGTTCAGGTTGACCTCGCCGTCGGCCAGGATCTTGCCCTGTTTGCCCAGCCCGGTGTCCAGCTTGAGAGTAAAGGGCGAGCCGTTGAGGGTGTCGTAGTTCTGCAGGTCGAGGTTGAGCGGGCCGACCTCCAGGGCCACGGCCGGCTGTGCCTGGCGGTCGGCCAGGTGCACCTGGTAGTTGCGCAGTTGCACGTCCTTCAACAGCACTTGCCACGGTTTGCTGGGCGGTGCCGGTTCAGGTTTTGGCGAGTCGGCCGCCGCTGGGGCGGATGCCGGTTCCGCCTTGACCTGCGGTTTGGCTGGCTGGCTGGCGAAGAGCTTCTGCCAGTCCAGTAGCCCGTCCGCCTCGCGAGCGGCCCAGGTTTCCAGCTTCTGGCTGCGGATCTTGCCGACCACCACTTGCTGCTTGGCCAGGTCCACCGTGGTTTCGCTCACGTCCAGGCGTTCGAGTTTCACCAGTGGACGGCCATCGGGGGCCTTGATGGCCAAGGGCGCGACGCTGACCGCGACGTTGTTGAGCAGCAGTTCGGTGCCCTTGGCCAGGTTGAGCTTGTAGTCGGTGCTGAGGTTCAGGACACCGTTCTCCAGCACTAGCGGTACGGCGTCGCGCACATAGGGCCACCAGGCTTTCATCTGGCCGCCAGTGACTTTGAGCGTGCCTTGGGAGGCAATCGGTGTGAGGCTGAAATTACCGGTCCAGTCGATCTGTCCGCCTTCGGGGCCGGCGGCCACCAGGGTCATGTCGGCATTGTCGTCGGGCAGGGTGCTGAGGTTCTTCAACTCGAAATCGAGGGTGTCGTAGAGAAACTCGATGGGCTCGCTAGGACGCAGGTCCTGGAAATGCACGTAACCGCCGGCCAACTTGATTCGATCAACCCGCAGGGGAAACGGCTTGGCCTCGGGATCGGCGGGCGTCGGTTCGCTGGCGGGCAGCTTGAACAGGCCCAGCAGGTTCAACTGACCGTCCTTGGCAAATACCACTTCGGTCTTGGGCTTGTCCATCTCGATGTCGACCAGGTGCAGGGCGCCGGACCACAAGCTGTCGAGTTGCAAATTGGCGTACAGCCGTTCGAAGCCGACCTGCTCCTTGCCTGGCTCGCCGATATTCAGGCCCCAGAGGGTGACTTCAAGGCTGAAAGGATTGAGTTCCATACGCTGGATCTGCGCCGGCACTGTCGCATGGGCGGCCAATTGCTGGTTGGCGATACGCAAGGCGATGCCTGGCAAGATCAGAAAACCCAACAGGCTGTAGAGGGCCAGTGCGGTCAACAGGGCGCCGAAAGCGCGAATCAATCCTTTGGGCATGTGCGGCTTCATCTAGTGTGAATTCGGAGTGCCTTGGAGTATGGCATGCGTTTACGGTTCCGAAGCCACTGTGATTTAAGAGATTTGTCCGTTTTTTGCGTGAGAATTCTGAGCCAGGCCTAGAGCTGGAGGACCAGAGTCTTGAGTGGCGGTTGCTGGTCCAGGGAGGGGAAATCGCTGCCGGGCGTCAGCACGCTCCACTCGCGCACCGGGCGACCGGCTTTTTCCGCGCAACGCAACACCTGATCGCGCCAGTCGTCCATGGACACTTTTGCCAGGTTGTTGCAGCAGATCAGCACGCCATTTTCGGCGGTGGTGAGCAATGCCGGCTTCAGCAGGCTTTGGTAGTCGCGCAACAGGTCGACGGTGCCGAACGCACTTTTGGCCCAGGCCGGTGGATCGAGCAGCACCAGGTCGTACTGGCGTTGTTCCAGGCGCACGTAGCCGGGCAGTTTTTGCCCGCGACGCTGGCTGATGGGCAGGCCGGCCAGTTGACGAATCGCTGGGAAGTAATCCGACTGCACGAACGCCATCGGCGGCAAATCGGGGTTGAGCAGGCCGTTTTCACGACCCACCGCCAGGTTGCCTTCGGCGAAGTCCAGGTTGCACACCTCCCGCGCGCCACCGGCCGCTGCGCTCAGGCCGACGCCGCAGGTATAGGCGAACAGGTTCAACACGCTTTTGCCGCGGCTGTGGGCCTTGACCCAGCCCCGGGCGTTGCGCAGGTCGAGAAACAGCAGTGGATCCTGCCCGGCATGGCGGCCGCGAACGCGATAATTCAAGCCCCATTCATGCCCGACCAGGTCTTGCAGGGCGGCCTCGTCAGCCTGATAAACCGTGTCCTGGCGGTCGACGCGCGAATTGCCCCGGGCGCGGTCGTTGTAGACCAACAGGGTTTCCAGGCCCAGCCGTTCGTTGACGGTGCCGTGCAGTTGCAGCAGGTCGTCCCGCTCCAGCGACTGATGGAAGCTCTGCACCAGCAGTTGCGGGCCGTAGCGGTCGATGGTCAGGCCAGGCGCGCCTTCCTGGCTGCCGTGGAACAGGCGATAGCAGTCGGTGCCTTGCTGATGCAGTTGGCCGAGCAGCTCCTGACGCTGGTCGAGGGCGGCGCGCAGCGCCTGATTCAAGGAAGACATGCCGGGCGCGCCTTAGAGAAATGAGGCGCGGGAGTTTAGCAGTTATGCAAACCCAGGTTGGGGGATTGCATACGGATCTGAAGCCGGGCACCGATCTGTGGCGAGGGAGCTTGCTCCCGCTGGGCTGCGCAGCGGCCCTATCATTTTTGGGAGCGCTACGCACTCCAGCGGGAGCAAGCTCCCTCGCCACAAAGGCACGGTGCTTCTGGGAAGCCAAGTCGTCAGGCTCAGCGATTCAGGCGCTTGTCGATCAGCCCCTCCACCACGCTCGGATCGGCCAGGGTCGAGGTGTCGCCGAGGCTGTCGAGTTCGTTGCAGGCGATCTTGCGCAGGATGCGCCGCATGATCTTGCCCGAACGGGTCTTGGGCAGCGCTGGCGCCCACTGGATCAGTTCCGGCTTGGCGAAGCTGCCGATTTCCTTGCTGACGTGGGCCAGCAATTCCTTCTTCAGCTCGTCATTGGCCTCCACACCGTTCATCGGCGTGACAAAGGCATAGATGCCCTGGCCCTTGAGGTCGTGGGGATAGCCGACAACGGCCGCTTCGGCGATGTTGTCGTGCAGCACCAGGGCGCTCTCCACCTCGGCGGTGCCGATGCGATGCCCGGAGACGTTGATTACATCGTCGATGCGCCCGGTGATCCAGTAATCGCCGTCTTCGTCGCGGCGCGCGCCGTCGCCGGTGAAGTAATAGCCGGGATAGGGCTTGAAGTACGTGTCTACCATGCGTTGGTGGTCGCCATAGACACTGCGAATCTGCCCTGGCCAGCTGGATTTGATCGCCAGTACACCGCTGCCGGCGCCGCTGATTTCCTTGCCCACCTCATCCAGCAAGACCGGTTGTACACCGAACATCGGTCGGGTGGCGCAGCCCGGTTTGAGCCGTGGGGCGCTGACCAACGGGCTGAGCATGATGCCGCCGGTTTCGGTCTGCCACCAGGTATCGACAATCGGGCAGCGCTGTTCGCCTACCACGTTGAAATACCATTCCCACGCCTCCGGGTTGATCGGCTCACCAACGCTGCCGAGCAATCGCAGGCTTTTTCGGGACGTTTCCTGCAACGGTCCGGCCCCTTCGCGCATCAACGCGCGCAGGGCGGTCGGTGCGGTGTAGAAGATGTTGACCTGATGCTTGTCGATCACCTGCCAGAAGCGCGAACTGCTGGGGTGGCTCGGCACGCCCTCGAAGATCAGCGTGGTGGCGCCGTTGGCCAGCGGGCCGTAGACGATGTAGCTATGGCCGGTGACCCAACCGACGTCGGCGGTACACCAGAACACTTCGTTGTCGCGGTAGTCCAGCACGTACTTGAACGTCATCGCCGCTTGTAGCAGGTAACCGCCCGTGGTGTGCAGCACGCCCTTGGGTTTGCCGGTACTGCCGGAGGTGTAGAGGATGAACAGCGGGTCTTCGGCGTCCATCGGTTCGGGTGGACAGTCGTCGCTCATGTCGTGCATGGCCTGGTGATACCAGAGATCACGGCCTTCAACCCAGCCCACCTCGCCCTGGGTGCGCTCGACCACCAGCACGGTGCTGACGTTCGGGCAGCTTTCCAGGGCCTTGTCGACGTTGCGCTTGAGCGGTATGAAGCGCCCGCCACGCACGCCTTCGTCAGCCGTGATCACGGTGCGGCAATCGGCATCGAGAATCCTGTCGCGCAGGGAGTCCGGCGAGAAGCCGCCGAACACCACCGAATGCACCGCGCCGATGCGGGTGCAGGCGAGCATGGCGTAGGCGGCCTCGGGAATCATCGGCATGTAGATGCAGACCCGGTCGCCTTTCTTCACGCCGCGGCTTTTCAGCACGTTAGCCAGGCGGCACACATGGTTGTGCAGTTTCTTGTAGGTGATTTGCGCCGATTCGGCGGGGTTGTCGCCTTCCCAGATGAGCGCGACCTGTTCGCCACGAGTGTCCAGGTGACGGTCGATGCAATTGGCGCTGACGTTCAGCTTGCCGCCGGCGAACCAGGTCGCGTCGCCGTTCTTGAGGTCATAGCGCTGGACGGTTTGCCAGGGCGTCATCCAGTCGAGAAAGCGTGTGGCCTGCTCGGCCCAGAAGGCGCTGGGGTGTTCGATGGATTCCTTGTAGAGCCGCTTGTACTCGTCCTGACTCAGTTGCGCAGCCCGGCGGACGGCATCGGCTTGGGGGTACTGGCTGATATCGAACATGACGGTTCCTTATTCTTGTTTTTGCGACAAGTCATAAAGATGCGCCCTGCGAATATCGAGTTCAAGTTGTACATGGAGTCATTGTGGGAGCGGGCTTGCTCGCGAAAGCGGTGTGTCAGACACATTAATGGTAACTGACACACCGTCTTCGCGAGCAAGCTCGCTCCCACAAGGGCAGTGCAACCCCAAGATCAGCCGCGGTGACGCCCGCGGAAGTAGTTGATCAAGCCCTGGGTCGAGGCGTCTTCGGCCGGGTTTTCTTCGCTGCCCACCAGGCGGTTGTAGACGCCCTTGCCCAGTTCCTTGCCCAGTTCCACGCCCCATTGGTCGAAGGCGTTGATGCCCCAGACCACGCTCTGCACGAACACTTTGTGTTCATACAACGCCACCAGTGCGCCGAGGCGCCGTGGGCTGATGCGTTCGACCACCAGGGTGTTGCTCGGACGGTTGCCCGGAATCACCTTGTGGGAGGCCAGTTTCTGCACCTCTTCTTCGCTGGCGCCCTTGTCCCGCAGCTCGGCTTCGGCCTCGGCGCGGGTCTTGCCCAGCATCAGCGCCTGGCTCTGGGACAGGCAGTTGGCGTACAGCCACTGGTGATGGTCGGAAACCGGGTTGAAGCTGACGATCGGCACGATGAAGTCGGCCGGGATCAACTGGGTGCCCTGGTGCAGCAACTGGTGGTAGGCGTGCTGGCCGTTGCAACCGACGCCGCCCCAGATCACCGGGCCCGTGTCGGTCGACACCGGGGTCCCGTCCTGGCGCACGCTCTTGCCGTTGGATTCCATGTCCAATTGCTGCAAATGCTTGGTGATGTTACGCAGGTAGTGGTCGTACGGCAGGATCGCATGGCTCTGCGCACCCCAGAAGTTGCCGTACCACACGCCCAGCAGCGCCAGCAGCACCGGCATGTTCTGCTCGAACGGGGCGCTCTGGAAGTGCTGGTCCATGGAATAGGCGCCGGAGAGCAATTCCTTGAAGTTCGACATGCCGATGGCCAGGGCGATCGGCAGGCCGATGGCCGACCACAGCGAGTAACGCCCGCCCACCCAGTCCCACATCGGGAAGATGTTCTCTTCACGGATGCCGAAGGCCACGGCGGCGGCGTTGTTGCTCGACACGGCGATGAAGTGGCGATACAGCTCGGCTTCGGAACCACCCTGGGCCAGGTACCAGGCGCGAGCGGCCTGGGCGTTCTTCAAGGTTTCGAGGGTGTTGAAGGATTTCGACGAGACGATGAACAGCGTGGTCTCGGCGCGCAGCTTCATGGTCAGTTCGTGGAACTCGCTGCCGTCGATGTTCGCCAGGTAGTGACAGCGAACGCCTTTTTGCGCGTAGGACAACAGCGCTTCGGAGACCAGTTCCGGGCCGAGGAAAGAACCACCGATGCCGATGTTCACCACGTCGGTGATCGGCTTCTCGGTGTAGCCGCGCCACAGGCCGTCGTGAATGCGGCCGACCAGGTCAGTGATCTGGTTCAGCACTTTATGCACGTCTGGCATCACGTTGACGCCGTTGACCAGCAATTTGTCGCCCACCGGCCGACGCAGGGCGGTGTGCAGGGCCGGGCGGTTTTCCGAGGCGTTGACGATTTCGCCCTCGAACAGCGACTTGATCGCGCCCTTGAGGTCGACTTCGTTGGCCAGGCCCACCAGCAGGTCGCGGGTCTGGGCGTTGATCAGGTTTTTCGAGTAGTCGAGAAACAGGCCGCAGCTCGACAGGGTGAATTGAGTGAAACGCTGCGGATCGGCATTGAACGCTTCGCGCATGCTGAAATCCTGCATGGCTTTGCGGTGGTCATTCAGCGCTTGCCAGGCTGGCAGAGCGGTCACGTCATGAGGGGTTCGGTAATACGCCATCGCTGCGGGTTTCCTTTTTACTTGAACGACCTTTTGTACACTAAAAATTCCGGCGCGGCTCGAGGTGGGCATCCGGACACTGCATCGACATGATCGCCAGACGCAGGGCGACTACAGTAAACCTCGCGTTGCAATCTGTCTTGACTTTGTCTGACCGGCTCCCGGTACTTTTTTATACAACGGGGGCGGGAAAGGTCCGACAGACGGAGCGCAGATGACTCTCTGTGGGAGCGAGCTTGCTCGCGATGGCGTCAGGTCAGCCGAAATCGATGTCGACTGATGCATCGCTATCGCGAGCAAGCCCGCTCCCACAGGTTTTTGTGATGTTTCAGGCGGGGGTGTCGAGGTCCAGATGCAGGTTGTCGATCAGGCGCGTGGTGCCGAGGAAGGCGGCCACCAGGATCACCAGGTCGCGGTCCTCGCTCGACGCCGGGCGCAGGGTCTTGGCGTGACGGATTTCCAGGTAATCGGGCCGCAGGCCGGCAGCTTCCAGTTGCTTGAGCTGTTCGCCGATCAGCGCCGGGAAATCCCGCTGGCCCTGCTTGATTGACTCGGCGATCTGGCTCAGGACGCGATAGACCACGGGCGCGACGGCACGCTGATCCGGACTGAGGAAGCCGTTGCGTGACGACAACGCCAGGCCATCCTCGGCGCGCACGGTCGGCTCGCCGATGATCTGGATAGGCATGTTCAAGTCATGGACCAGGGCGCGGATTACCGCCAGTTGCTGAAAGTCTTTCTGGCCAAACACCGCGATGTCAGGCTGGACCATGTTGAACAGCTTGCTGACCACCGTCGCTACGCCCTCGAAATGCCCTGGACGGCTGGCGCCGCACAAGCCTTCGGACAGTTGCGGGACGCTGACCCGGGTCTGTCCGGCCATGCCGTCGGGGTACATTTCTTCGACGCTGGGGGCAAATAGCAGATGGCAGCCGGCCTGGAGCAGTTTTTCCTGGTCGGCCGCCAGGGTGCGGGGGTATTTGTCCAGGTCTTCGCCGGCGCCGAATTGCAGCGGATTGACGAAAATGCTCGCCACCACGAAGTCGGCCCGCTGTGCGGCCTTGGTGACCAGCGCCACATGACCGCTGTGCAGGTTGCCCATGGTCGGCACGAAGGCGATGCGTTTGCCTTCGCCGCGGGCGCGAGCCACGGCAGCGCGCAGTTCGCGTACGGTTTTGACGGTGTTCATGCGGAAAATCCGTGTTCGGCGCCCGGAAAAGTCGCGGCCTTGACTTCAGCGACGTAGGTACTCAAGGCGCCCTGAATGGAGGTTTGCCCGGCCATGAAGTTCTTCACGAACTTGGGCACGCGACCGGTGATCGACAGTCCGAGCATGTCGTGCAACACCAGCACCTGGCCATCGGTGGCGTTGCCGGCGCCGATCCCAATCACCGGGATCTTCACCGCCTGGGTGATTTCTTCAGCCAGTTCGCTGGGTACGCATTCGAGCAGCAGCATCGCCGCGCCCGCCTGCTCCAGCGCAATCGCATCGGCGCGCATCTGCCGCGCCTGGTTCTCATTGCGGCCCTGGACCTTGTAGCCACCGAGGATATTTACCGCTTGGGGGGTCAGGCCCAAGTGCGCGCACACCGGAATGCCCCGCTCGGCCAGCAGCCGAATCGAATCGGCCAGCCACAACGCGCCTTCGACCTTGACCATGTGGGCACCGGCCTGCATCAGCATGGCGCTGTTGGTCATGGTTTGTTCAAGGGTGGCGTAGGCCATGAACGGCAGGTCGGCGAGGATCAGCGCATCGGTGTTACCGCGCTTGACGGCGGCCACATGGTAGGCCATCTCGGCGGTGGTCACCGGCAGCGTGCTGTCGTGACCTTGCAGCACCATGCCGAGGGAATCGCCCACCAGCAGCACTTCGACACCGGCCTCATTGCAGGCATGGGCGAAGGTTGCGTCATAGCAGGTCAGCATGGTGATTTTTTCACCTTTTTGCTTGAGACCTTGCAGCGTGGTCAGGGTAATAGCTGGCATGAAAAAGTCCTCATTAGGCGCTCGTGAATGACTGCGAGTAACGCGCATGATTCGTTATCTATACAGGCGCACCTTCTATGCGTGGTGCTTGTAAGGCCTGGATTGCGCCCTTTAGTGCCGCGTTGGCGGCAGCGGGACGCCTATAGTCGTGAGGAGCAATCGGGAAGTCAATTGGATGTGTTACCGGCGGGTGTTACCGGGGTTACTGATGCGTTTCAGCGTGGAGGCGTGTTTCGGATATGACTGCCGGGTCCCGAAACCTGTGGGAGTGAGCTTGCTCGCGATGGCGGTGTGTCAGTCACCCAGGATGCTGGATGTGCCGACGCTATCGCGAGCAAGCTCGCTCCCACAGGGGATGTCTTCGTCAGTGGGAGGACAGGCGTTCCAGGCCGACGAATGGGCACGCGGCAAGCAGGTCCTTGAGCAAGCGTCCGTCGGCCAGGCGCAGGTCGGCGGGGGCCAGTTCGGCCAGTGGGTACAGGACAAAGGCCCGGGCCTGCATGTGGTAGTGGGGAACCTTGAGGCGGGGCTCGTCGATCAGGCGATCGCCGAACAGCAGGATGTCCAGATCCAGGGTGCGCGGCCCCCAGCGTTCGAGGCGTTCGCGACCCTGTCCGGTTTCGATGGCTTGCAGCGCATCGAGCAGGTCCAGTGGTGCCAGGTGGCTGTCCAGCGCCGTCACTGCATTGGTGTAGCGCGGCTGGCCGGGTAGCAGGGAGTCGCTTTGATAGAATGCCGAGACCCCCACCAGTCGGGTATCGGGCAATTGCGCCAGCGCCTGGACGGCACTGCGCAATTGTTCGGCGGGTTCGGCCAGGTTGCTGCCCATGCCGATGTAGATGCGTTCCATCGATTACTCGCCCGATGCGCTCGGTACACCGGCACGCTTGCGCTTGGCACCGCTGCTGCGGCGGCGCTTGCGTGGGCCGCTGGCGCCGTCATCCTTGCCGCTGAGCTCTCGAATCATATCGCGGCGCTCGCTGTCGTTGGCGTCCTGGTAATCGGTCCACCATTCGCCCAGGCCATCGGTCTGCTCGCCCGCGCTTTCACGCAACAGCAGGAAGTCGTAGCCGGCGCGGAAACGCGGGTTGTCCAACAACAAGTCGGCACGTTTGCCGCTGCGCCGTGGCAGGCGCTCCTGCATGTCCCAGATCTCGCGGATCGGCATCGTGAAGCGTTTTGGAATGGCGATGCGCTGGCACTGTTCGGCGATCAGCTCGTGGGCGGCTTCCTGCATCGCCGGGATCGGCGGCATGCCACGCTCTTGCAGGCGCAGCACCCGGGCCGGCAGGGCAGGCCAGAGCAAGGCGGCGAACAGGAACGCCGGCGTCACCGGTTTGTTCTGCTTGATGCGCAGGTCGGTGTTGATCAGCGCTTCGCTGATCAAGGTGTGGGTGTAGGTTGGGTTGTGCTCCAGGGCCTCGGCGCTGGCGGGGAACAGCGGATCGAACAGCTGCAGGTCCACCAGCATCTCGAAGGTGTCTGCCGCGTTGCCTGACAGGAACAGTTTGAGCACTTCCTCGAACAGGCGCGCCGAGGGAATTTCCCGCAGCATGGGCGCCAGTTCGCGAATCGGCACGGCGCTGTGCTTTTCGATGCCGAAATCCAGCTTGGCGGCGAAACGCACGGCCCGCAGCATCCGCACCGGGTCTTCTTGGTAGCGCTGCTTCGGATCGCCGATCAGGCGGATCAGACGATTGCGAATATCGTGTACGCCGTTGGCGTAATCGAGGATGCGTTCGCTGACCGGATCGTAGTACAGGGCGTTGATGGTGAAGTCGCGGCGTTGTGCGTCTTCTTCCAACGTGCCGTAGACGTTATCGCGCAAGATGCGTCCGCTCTCGTTGCGGGAAGACTGGTTGCTGTCTTCCTCTTCATCGTTTTGCGGATGATTGGCGCGGAAGGTGGCCACTTCGATGATCTCGCGGCCGAAGTGGATATGAACCAGCTTGAAGCGCCGGCCAATGATCCGCGCATTGCGAAACTCTGCCCGTATCTGTTCCGGCGTGGCGCTGGTGGCGACGTCGAAATCCTTGGGAGTGATGTTGAGCAGCATGTCGCGCACGCAGCCACCGACCAGGTAAGCCTGGTAGCCGGCGTTCTGCAAACGTTCGACGATGTTCACCGCATAACGGCTGAACTGGGCCTTTTGCAGCGAATGCTGGCCGCTGTTGAGCACTTCAGGCGTGCTGCGAATGTGTTGCGTACGACGCAAGGGAGAACGGAATGACTGGAACAGCTTCTTCAGCATGGGATGCACTGTTTGAAGGAATATTCGGCCAAAAACGAAGAATGACCGCATGATGGGCGGGGATTCTAGCATTTAGTCGAGGGATGGTGTAGGACGCAGCAGTTTTGAGCTGCAAGCTGCAAGCGACAAGCTTTGTAGGCTTCAGGGAGGGGGAACTTCAGAAACCACAAGGGGAGCCGAAGCTCCCCCAGAATTAGTTGCGTGCTCTGTTTTTATTATTGGTTTCGGGCTTCTTGTTTTTGTTGAGTGCCCGCGCCACGAGGTTTTCCCTTCGTGGCCCTCCCAATCGGGAGCCAAGAGCAAACGGATTGCTTTGGTCGCTGTGTCGCAGTGATCAATCGATCCAACCAGTTCAGGCACCTGTCTTGAGACAGTTTTTATTGTTCTCGGCCTGGTTGTGGGGCAAGCCCCAAATACAACGCCTCTCCAAAAGAATCAGTTAGCTGCGCCTCTCGCCGTCTTGTTTTTATTGTGCGTGAGTCGATTCGTCTTATTTTTATTGTCTTGTGCATTGCTTGTTATTGTTCTTGTACCAAAGCTATAGCAGGGTGCGTGCCAACTTTTGCGAAACCCAGAGAAACCGGGGGTTCTATGGTTATAGCCATTTTTCCGAGGCGAAAAAAAGCCGGGGTTTCGTTACCGTAAACCCCGGCTTCTGTTACGTGAAAAAGACTTGGGTAACAGTTTTTTCACATCCCCTGTGTACGCAGCGGGTTTCCCTTGTGGGAGCGGGCTTGCTCGCGAATGCGGTGTGTCAGTTGAATTTACGCTACCTGACACGCCGCATTCGCGAGCAAGCCCGCTCCCACACTTCCTCAGCTTTCGCTGGTCGCCCCGGTCTTGCGCCGTGGAATCCCCAGGCGCTGGCGCCGTTCCCACAGGCACTTGCGGCTGACGCCCAGCTTGCGTGCCAGTTCGGTCTCGGTCATGTGGTCCTGGTGCTCGAGGACGAAATGCTGGAAGTAGTCTTCCAGGGAGAGGTCTTCGGTGGGTTCGTGGCTGGTGTTGTTGGCAGCGCCGCCCTGTTGCGGGGCCAGGCCGATGAATTCTTCGTCGTCCAGATCGCTCAGTTCGATGTCGATGCCCAGCAGGTCGGCAGAGATTTCCGGGCTCTCGCACAGGATCACCGCTCGCTCGACCGCGTTTTCCAGCTCCCGGACGTTACCCGGCCAAGCGTAATGACGAATGGCCTGTTCGGCGTCCGGGGCGAACTTGAGGTCGGTGCGGTTGACCCGCGCGCTCTGGCGGGCCAAAAACGCCTGGGCGATTTCATTGACGTCCGCGCCACGCTCGCGCAGGGCAGGGAGCTTCAAGGCGATCACGTGCAAGCGGTAATACAAGTCTTCGCGAAACTGGCCGATTTTCGCCAGGCTCTTGAGATCACGGTGGGTGGCCGCGATTAGGCGGACATCGACCTTTTGCGATTGCACCGAGCCGACCCGGCGGATTTCGCCTTCCTGAAGCACCCGCAGCAACCGTGCCTGGGCCTCCAGTGGCAGCTCGCCGATTTCATCGAGGAACAACGTGCCGCCGTCCGCCGCTTCCACCAGCCCGGCCCGCCCGGCGCTGGCGCCAGTGAACGCACCTTTCTCGTGACCGAACAGTTCGGACTCGATCAGGCTCTCCGGAATCGCCGCGCAGTTCACCGAGATCATCGGTGCCTTGGCTCGGCGCGACAGGTTGTGCAGGGCACGGGCCACCAGCTCCTTGCCGGTGCCGGACTCGCCCTGGACCAGGACATTGGAGTCGGTCGGCGCCACTTTGCGGATCTTGCTGTACAGGTCCTGCATGGGCGGGCAGGAGCCGATGATGCCGATTTCGCCATTATGGTTGCTGGTGCCGGCTTTCGCCGCGGCGCTGGCCTTGCCGACAGGTTCCGCCGGGTTGCTGGTCGCCGCCTGCCGGTCGCGCAGGATGCGGGCTACGGCCTGGAGCATCTCGTCGTGGTCGAACGGTTTGGCGATGTAGTCCACCGCGCCCATTTTCATGGAGTCGACCGCCGAGCGCAGGCTGGCGTAGCTGGTCATGATCAGCACCGGCGTGCCCTGGCCGAGCTTGATCAGCTCGGTACCCGGGGCGCCAGGCAGGCGCAGGTCGCTGACAATCAGGTCAAACGTGGGGATGCTGAAACGCTCTTGTGCTTCCTGCACTGAACCGGCTTCGCTGACCTGGTACTGGTTGCGTTCCAGCAGGCGGCGCAAGGCGGAGCGGATAATTGTTTCGTCTTCGACGATCAAAATGTGCGGCATTGATTCGATTCTCTCGACGGTCTCAGTTCACAGCGGACGTCGCTTCGACATGACGCGGTAAGGTCACCCGAATACGGGTGCCGCGTTGGCTCTGAACATCGGCCGGGCTGTCGATGGTGATTTGTCCATAATGCTCTTCAACGATGGAATAGACCAGTGCGAGGCCCAGACCGGTGCCTTCGCCAGGATCCTTGGTGGTGAAGAAAGGTTCGAACAATCGGTCCATGATGTTCTGTGGGATACCGCTGCCTTCGTCTTCGACGATCAGGTCGATCGTGTGTTCGAAGGCTTCGCTCTTGACCCGCACCGCGCTGCCGGCCGGTGAGGCGTCCCGCGCGTTGGAGAGCAGGTTGATCAACACCTGGGCGAGCCGCTGGGGGTCGCCATCGACCCAATGGTCCGGGTCGCACAGGTTGAAGAATTGCACCTCGAAATTGCGCCGGTTGAGGGCCAGCAGACCAATGGCATCCTGGGCCACTTCGGCCAGACAGACGGGCTCGTCATTGTGCTGGTGACCGCCGGCATGGGCGAAGCTCATCAGCGACTGGACAATGCGTGACACGCGCTTGGTCTGTTCGAGGATCTGGCCGCTGATTTCCGTCAACTCGCCGTCGTCCTCGCGCTCTTCGCGCAGGTTCTGCGCCAGGCAGGCGATGCCGGTGATCGGGTTGCCGATTTCGTGGGCCACCCCGGCGGCCAGCCGGCCAATGCTTGCCAGTCGTTCGGAGTGGACCAGCTTGTCTTCGAGCATCTGGGTGTCGGTCAGGTCTTCCACTAGCAGCACCAGGCCGCTGTTGCCCGGTGCCAACGGCTCGTCGATCGCCGCTTTGTGCAGGTTCAGCCAACGGGTCTGGCCGTCGAGGGCCAGGTGTTGTTTGTGCAGGTGCTCGTCAGGCAGGTCGATGAAGCCTTGCAGCAAGCCTTTCCATGGCTCGCCCAGGGTGCTCAGGCGTGAACCGACCACGCGCTGGGCGGCGATCCCGGTCAGTTCCTCCATGGCCTTGTTCCACATCAGGATCTCCTGGTCCTTGGCCAGGGAACACACGCCCATCGGCAGCTCCTGCAGGGTCTGGCGGTGGTAACGGCGCAAGGCGTCCAGTTCGGCAGCCAGGCCGGTGAGGCGCGAGTGGTAATCCTCGAGGCGGCTTTCGATGAAGTGGATGTCTTCGGTGACATAGTTCTCGCCGCCGGCCTTGTAGGGCAGGAACGTCTCCACCATGTCCTGGGCCACGCTGGGGCCCATCAGGCCGGACAGGTTGGCCTCGATCCGGTCCCGCAGGCGACGCAAGGCATACGGGCGGCGTTCATCGAAGGGCAGGTAAAGGTCGCGCAGGGCCTGTTCGACTTCCTTTTGCGCGGCTTTGGCGCCCAGGGGCTTGGCCAGTTGCGTGGCGAACTCCTGGGGCGAGGCGGCGTGCAGCTCGCGGCGTTGCGGACGACGAACATTGTCTACCGCACAGGCTTCGGCGGCGCTGGCCTCTTCGCTGCTGGCGTTGGTGAACAGTGAGATCAGGGTGAACATCAGCACGTTCGCTGCCAGGGAAGCGATGGCCGCCATATGCCAACTGGTGTCGTCGAGCACGTAGATCATGTTCAGCAGCGGAATATAGAAACCCTGCAAGTTACCCATCAGCGGCAGCAGCATTGCCACCAGCCATACCAGGATCCCCGCCAGCAGGCCGGCGATGAAGCCGCGGCGGTTGGCGGTTGGCCAATACAGCACCGACAACACGCCGGGCAGGAACTGCAAGGTGGCGACAAAGGCGACGATGCCCAGGTTGGCCAGGTCCTGCCCGTCGCCCAGCATCAGGTAGAAACCGTAGCCGGCCATGATGATCGCGACGATCAGCGCCCGTCGGGTCCATTTCAGCCAGCGGTAGATGTTGCCTTCGGCCGGTGGCTGGTAGAGCGGCAGCACCAGATGGTTGAGGGCCATCCCCGACAAGGCCAGCGTGGTGACGATGATCAAGCCGCTGGCCGCCGACAGGCCGCCGACGTAGGCCAGCAAGGCCAGGGCCTTGCTGTTGGCGGCGATGCCAATGCCCAGGGTGAAATATTCCGGGTTGGTGCTGGCGCCCAGCTTCAAGCCGGCCCAGAGAATCAGCGGCACCGCCAGGCTCATCAGCAGCAGGAACAGCGGCAGGCCCCAACTGGCGCTCACCAGCGAGCGCGGGTTGAGGTTTTCGGTAAAGGTCATGTGGTACATGTGCGGCATCACGATGGCCGAGGCGAAGAACACCAGCAACAGCGTGCGCCACGGGCCTTCCTGCAAGGGCGTGTGCAAGGCGGCGAGGGCGGTCTGGTTCTGCAGCAGCCACACTTCCAGCTGTTGCGGGCCGTCGAACACGCCATACAGGGCATAAAGACCGACGCCGCCGATGGCGATCAGCTTGATCACCGACTCGAAGGCGATCGCGAATACCAGACCTTCGTGTTTCTCCCGCGTGGCGATGTGCCGGGAACCGAAGAAAATCGTGAACAGGATGATCAGCACGCAGAAACTCAACGCTACTCGGTGCTGGACCGGCTCGCGGGTCAGGATGCTGATGGAGTCGGCCACGGCCTGCATTTGCAGGGCCAGCAACGGTAACACCCCGACCAGCATGAAGATCGTGGTCAGGGCGCCGGCCCAGGTGCTGCGAAAGCGAAAGGCGAACAGGTCGGCCAGGGAGGACAGTTGATAAGTGCGGGTGATTTTCAGGATCGGGTAGAGCAATACCGGCGCCAGCAGGAACGCGCCCGATACACCGAGGTAACTGGAGAGGAAACCATAGCCGTACTGATAGGCCAGCCCGACCGTGCCGTAGAACGCCCACGCGCTGGCATAGACACCCAGCGACAGGGTGTAGGTTAGCGGGTGGCGGATGATCGCCCGGGGAATCATGCCCCGTTCGCTGATCCAGGCCACGCCGAACAGCACCGCCAGGTAGGCGGCACTGATCAGGATCATCTGGGTCAGGCTAAAGCTCATCGGCATCTTTTTGGCTCTGCAGGATGAAGGTCACGACAATCAGGATCAGCCAGAGCAGATACGGCCGATACCAGGCACCCGTGGCATCGATCCACCAATCCATGATGGCCGGGGAGAACAAGTAAATCCCCACTACCAGGAGCAGGACCAAGCGATAGATATACATCCCGGCCTCTCTAATTTATGCGCGTGCCCGAAAACGTGCGGCGATGGTAACGGATGGGCGCCAAGCTGCAAGGGCCGTCAACGTATTTGCGCTTCGGGCAGGCTCAGTGTGCGCGGGATCTTGCCCGCGTCCCAGTGGCGAATGCCCCAGGCCAGCAGTTCCCGTGGGCTGGCGTCGACCAGTTCAAGGCCCGGTTGCTGGCCCAGCGCGCGCAACGCCCGTAGCAACAGTGGCGTGGCCTGGTCGGCCGCCAGTGGCGGTGAACGGTAGGATTTGCCGAGTTTGTGCCCGTCGGGCTGGGTGATCAACGGCACGTGCAGGTAACGCGGTTGTGGCAACCCGAGCAGTTCTTGCAGGTAGAGCTGGCGCGGCGTGGAATCCAGCAGGTCGGCGCCGCGCACGATATCGGTCACCCCTTGCCAGGCGTCGTCCAGGACCACGGCCAATTGATAGGCGTAGAGTCCGTCGCGGCGGCGGATCACGAAATCACCGACTTCACGGCCCAGGTGCTGGCGGAATTCGCCCTGGACCCGGTCGATGAAGTGGTACTCGAGCTCGGGGACGCGCAGGCGGATGGCGGCGTCCTTGGTGTCGTGCCCGGCATTGCGGCACAGGCCCGGATAAATGCCCCGGTACGCCTCCAGTTGCTTGCGCGAACAGGTGCAGGCATAGGCCAGGCCCTGGCTGAACAGCCGGTTGATGACTTGGTCGTAGGTGTCATGGCGCTCGCTTTGGCGAACCATTTCGCCGTCCCATTCAAACCCGTAGCTTTCCAGCGCCTTGAGAATCGCCGCTTGCGCGCCCGGTTCTTCCCGGGGCGGGTCGAGGTCTTCCATGCGCAGCAACCAGCGCCCGTCCACGGCCCGGGCATCCAGGTACGATGCCAGGGCGGCGACCAGCGAACCGAAATGCAGGTGGCCGCTGGGGGTGGGGGCGAAGCGTCCGATGTAGGCAGTCATAGGGCGAAGGTTACTGGGTCCGGGCGGTAGGCATGCAATCTCTTCAACAAAGCATATCCCCTTGTGGGAGCGAGCTTGCTCGCGATAGCGATCTGTCAGTCACATCACTGTTGGCTGACCCACCGCTATCGCGAGCAAGCTCGCTCCCACAGGGGCATCGAAGCTTGGGAAAATATCGGAAACAAAAAACGGAGCGTATGAACGCTCCGTTTCGATAACAGCCCCGGCGACTACTTGCCGACCTGTTTTTCCTTGATTTCCGCCAGGGTCTTGCAGTCGATGCACAGGTCGGCGGTCGGTCGGGCTTCCAGGCGACGAATGCCGATCTCGATGCCGCAGGACTCGCACCAACCGTATTCTTCGTCTTCGATCAGTTGCAGGGTCTTGTCGATTTTCTTGATGAGCTTGCGCTCACGGTCACGGGCGCGCAGTTCGAGGCTGAACTCTTCTTCCTGACTGGCACGGTCGGCCGGGTCGGGGAAGTTGGCCGCTTCGTCTTTCATGTGATCCACGGTGCGGTCGACTTCCTGCATCAAGTCCTGTTTCCACTTGTTCAGGATCTTGGTGAAGTGCGCGCGCATGGGGGCGCCCATATACTCTTCGCCAGCTTGCGGGACGTAAGGCTCAAACCCGCTGAGCGACTGATTTTGATTTTGCTTTGCTTGGGTGGGCATGAATGGACCGCCTCTACTCTTGTAATCCACTACGCAGGATTGCTCCATCACCGACACCTGCCGGCCCTGCGGCTGCAAGCGGGCGAACTTACCAGATCAAATCGGGCCGCGCTACTCCCGGTTGTCGAGCCTGCGGCGGCCGGGGTCTGTAAAACGTGGCCGGGTTCGCTTCGGTGGGGATGTAAACCTGCTCAATGCTTGATTCTAGTCAAGCCTGGGCCAATCGCGGGAGTCATTTCCGGCAATTCGAGGGCTCAGACCGCTTTGGCCTCGCGCGCGTTCCCGCAGTTGTTCCCGAGTTGGGTAGAATCGGTTCTTTTTCCCCTGAAGGAAGGCCAATGGCTCAGCCCTACAGTGCGCGCAGCCGCGCCATCGAACCTTTCCATGTGATGGCGCTGTTGGCTCGCGCCAACGAACTGCAAGCCGCCGGGCATGACGTCATCCACTTGGAGATCGGCGAGCCGGACTTCACCACCGCCGAACCGATCATCCAGGCCGGCCAGGCCGCGCTGGCGGCGGGCAAGACCCGTTACACCGCGGCCCGTGGCATTCCCGAGTTGCGCGAGGCTATCTCGGATTTCTATGGGCAGCGCTACGGGGTAGACATCGACCCTCGACGCATCATGATCACGCCGGGCGGCTCCGGCGCGTTGCTGCTGACCAGCGCCTTGCTGGTGGACCCGGGCAAGCATTGGCTGTTGGCCGACCCCGGCTATCCGTGCAATCGTCATTTCCTGCGCCTGGTGGAAGGCGCAGCGCAATTGGTGCCCGTGGGGCCGGATGTGCGCTATCAATTGACGCCGGACCTGGTGAACCGTCATTGGGACCAGGACAGCGTCGGTGCGTTGGTGGCCTCGCCAGCCAACCCGACCGGGACGATTCTCACCCGGGACGAGCTGGCAGGCTTGTCCAAGGCCATCAAGGGCCACAACGGCCATCTGGTGGTGGACGAGATCTATCACGGCCTGACCTATGGCACCGACGCCGCCAGTGTGCTGGAAGTCGACGACGACGCTTTTGTCCTTAATAGTTTTTCCAAGTATTTCGGCATGACCGGCTGGCGGCTGGGCTGGTTGGTGGCCCCTTCGGCGGCCATCGGCGAGCTGGAAAAACTTGCGCAGAACCTCTACATCAGTGCGCCAAGCATGGCCCAGTACGCCGCCCTGGCCTGTTTCGAGCCCGCCACCATCGAAATCTTCGAGCAGCGGCGGGCCGAGTTCGCGCTGCGTCGCGACTTTCTGCTGCCGGCCTTGCGGGAATTGGGCTTCGGTATCGCGGTGGAGCCGCAAGGGGCGTTTTACCTCTATGCCGATATCAGCACCTTCGGCGGCGATGCCTTTGCGTTCTGCCAGCATTTCCTGGAAACCGAACATGTGGCCTTCACCCCGGGTCTGGATTTCGGCCGTCATCAGGCCAGCCACCATGTGCGGTTCGCCTACACACAGAGCTTGCCGCGGCTACAGGAAGCGGTGGCACGAATCGAACGTGGACTGCAGAGCTGGCAAGGCTGATGCGTTTTTCCCCTGCGTTGGAAGAAGGTCGTCTGATTCGACGTTATAAGCGTTTTCTCGCTGATATCGAGACCGTTCACGGCGAACTCCTCACTATTCACTGCCCCAACACCGGCTCGATGCTCAACTGCATGGCTGAAGGCGCGCGCGTCTGGTTCAGTCGCTCCAGCGACCCCAAGCGCAAGTTGCCCGGCACCTGGGAAATCGGCGAAACCCCTCAAGGGCGGCTGGCCTGCATCAATACCGCCCGGGCCAACGCCTTGGTCGAAGAAGCCTTGCGCGCCGGGGTCATCAGTGAGCTGAACGGGTTCACCGGGCTCAAGCGTGAAGTGGCTTATGGTGTGGAAAACAGTCGCATCGATTTTCGCCTGGACTACGCTCAAGGCTCGGCCTGGGTCGAAGTCAAAAGTGTCACGTTGGGTTTCGATGGCACCCAGGTGGCGGCGTTTCCCGATGCGGTCACGCTGCGCGGAGCCAAGCACCTGAGGGAACTCGCCTGCCTGGCCCGGGAAGGTGTGCGGGCGGTGCAGCTGTATTGCGTGAACCTGAGTGGCATCGAGGCCGTGCGCCCGGCACACGAGATCGACCCGGTATACGCCGCAGCCCTGCGTGATGCGGTGGCGGCGGGGGTGGAAGTGTTGGCCTACGGAGTTACGTTGACGCCCGAGCAGATGTGGGTGGACCGTGCGTTGCCAGTGTTGCTCGAACCGCTACCGTTCGACCCAGATGCCTTGCTCGTCCTCCCGGCTGTCTAGCGCGACCAGGAACTGACCGGCGCAGGGGCCGGCCACGCATTCACCGTTCTCGATCAGGAACAGCGCGCCGTGAGTGGCGCACTGGATCAGGCTGGCGCTGGGGTCGAGGAATTGGTCGGGTTGCCATTCCAGCGGCACGCCCCGGTGCGGGCAGCGGTTGAGATAGGCATACACCTGGCCGGCGCGTCGCACGGCCAGCACCTTGCGCCCATCGAGGTCGAAACCGCGACTGCCGTTGTCGGGCAGTTCAGCGGCGGTACAAAGAAACTTCATGTGTGTCTCTATATATCTGTCGGAGTGAGCCTCTGTGGGAGCGAGCTTGCTCGCGATGACGGCGGCACATTCAACCTCTCAGTGACTGATAGGCCGCTATCGCGAGCAAGCTCGCTCCCACAGGTTTCGTGTGGCAAAAGATCCACCCTTGACGGTCAAATGAAAACAATTATCAAATGGCGCCTCCTTCGCAGGTGGTTGAGGATACTTGGCCCGGCCCGGTCCTGCGAAAAACTTCTATGAGGAAGCTGCCCGATGCGCCTGAATACCCGCGTTGTTGCGCTCTGTGTCGCACTGTTGGTCAACCAGGGGGCCAGCGCGGCTGAATCGCCGCAGCGTTGGGTCAGCGCCGGTGGCGCCTTGTCAGAGTGGGTCAGCGTGCTGGGGGGTGAGTCGAAACTGGTGGGCGTGGACACCACCAGCCAGCATCCTGAATCCTTGCGGGCCCTGCCCAGCATTGGCTATCAGCGACAACTGTCCGCAGAGGGCGTATTGAGCCTGCGTCCGCAGATCCTGGTGGGTACCGAGGAAATGGGGCCGCCACCGGTGCTGGCGCAAATCCGCAGCGCCGGCGTAAAGGTCGAATTGTTCTCGGCCACGCCAGACCTGCCGACCCTGCAGGGCAACTTGCAGCACCTGGGGCAATTGTTGGGGGCGCAGGCCGAGGCGACACGGTTGTTCGACCGTTATCAGGAACAGCTCACCCAGCAGCATGCCCGGGTGACCGAGGCCCAGCGCAAGCAAAAGGCGCCCGGCGTATTGCTGTTGGTCGGCAGTTCCGGTGGCAAGCCGCTGGTCGCTGGCAAGGGCACGGCTGCCGATTGGCTGTTGCAGGAGGCCGGCGGTCACAACCTGGCGACCCACAGCGGTTACAAGTCTTTTTCTGTGGAAACCCTGGCCGGCCTGAATCCTGAAGTGCTGGTCTTCGCCGACCGTGCCTTGAGTGGGGAAGAGGCCCGTGCGGCGCTGTTCAGGGAAAATCCGATCCTTTCCTCGACCCGGGCCGCCAGGGACGGGCGCATCATGGAGCTTGACCCGACGCTGTTGGTGGGCGGATTGGGCCCGCGGTTGCCGCAAAGCCTGGTGAAACTGACGGCAGGCTTTTATCCGGCTGAGCCGGCCTCGGCGCCATGACTTCGTTGGTCAAGCCGCGCACTTTATTTATCGGCCTGGGTCTGCTGTGTTTGCTGGCGACCTGGCTGTCCCTGGCCCTGGGGCCAGTGAGCCTGCCGCTGCTGGACACCTTGCGCGCCGCTTTGCGCCTGTTGGGCTTGCCGGTGGCCGCCGATGGCCTGGAGCAGGCCGAACTGATCCTCGGCCAGATCCGTTTGCCGCGCACCCTGCTGGGCTTGGCGGTGGGCGGGGTGTTGGCGTTGTCCGGCGTGGCGATGCAGGGGCTGTTCCGTAACCCGCTGGCAGACCCGGGATTGGTGGGCGTGTCCAGCGGTGCGGCGTTGGGTGCAGCCTTCGCCATTGTCGGTGGCTCGGGGCTGGGTGGGTTGCCCGAAGCCTTTGGCCCTTACGTGTTGTCGTTGTGTGCGTTTCTTGGCGGGCTCGGCGTTACGGCACTGGTCTATCGCCTCGGTCGCCGCAATGACCAGACCCATGTCGCGACCATGCTCCTGGCCGGCATTGCCCTGACCGCGCTGTCCGGTTCCGCCGTCGGCCTATTCACCTACCTGGCGGACGACGCGACCTTGCGCACCCTGACGTTCTGGAATCTGGGCAGTCTCAACGGCGCCAGTTACGCGAGGTTATGGCCGCTGTTGCTGGTCAGCGCCGGCGTGGCGCTCTGGCTGCCACGCCGGGCCCGGGCGCTCAATGCGCTGTTGCTGGGCGAGTCCGAGGCAGCCCATTTGGGCGTCAACGTCGAAGCCCTCAAGCGTGAACTGGTTTTTTGCACGGCCCTGGGGGTTGGCGCGGCGGTGGCGGCGGCGGGCATGATCGGTTTCGTCGGGCTGGTGGTGCCGCATCTGGTGCGCCTGGTGGCCGGCCCCGACCACCGTGTGTTGCTGCCCGCTTCAGTGTTGGCGGGGGCAAGCCTGTTGTTGCTCGCCGACTTGGTGGCACGCTTGGCGCTGGCCCCCGCGGAATTGCCGATCGGCATCGTCACGGCCTTCATCGGCGCGCCGTTTTTCCTCTATCTATTGGTACGAGGGCGCGCCTGATGTTGCGAGCACAAGACCTGCACATTCAGCGTGGCCGCAAAACCGTGCTGGCGGACATCGATCTGCTGCTCAACCCCGGCGAAGTGCTCGGCGTGCTAGGGCCCAACGGTGCGGGCAAAAGTACCTTGCTGGCGGGCCTGTGTGGCCAATTGCGGCCGAGCCAGGGGCAGGTCTGGCTCGAAGACCGTCCACTGGCCCAATGGCAGGGTGCCGAGCGCGCCCGTCGCCTGGCGGTCTTGCCGCAGTCCTCGACCCTGGATTTTGCCTTTCGCGTCGAGGAAGTCGTTGGCATGGGGCGCCTGCCGCATCAGAGTGGCCGGTTGCGCGACGAGCAAATCGTCGCCGCGGCGCTGCAAGCGGCAGACGCCGCGCATCTGCACGGCCGCAGTTACCTGGCGTTGTCCGGCGGCGAACGCCAGCGGGTGCATCTGGCACGGGTGTTGGCGCAGTTGTGGCCGGGGGAAGCGGGGCAGACCCTGCTGCTGGACGAGCCGACCTCGATGCTCGATCCGTTGCATCAGCACACCATTCTCCAGGCGGTGCGTGAATTCGCCGGTCGCGGTGCTGCCGTGCTGGTGATCCTGCATGACCTGAACCTGGCGGCGCGTTACTGTGATCGCCTGTTGCTGCTCGCGTCCGGTCGGCCGGTGGCCCTGGACACGCCCCGGCACGTACTGCGCCCGGAACCGCTCAAGGCGGTGTTTGGCCTGGATGTGCTGGTGCAAGACCATCCAGAGCGCGGGCATCCATTGATCATTGCCCGCTGAGGGCGTCCTGGAGGATACGGACGTGCGCCTGCTCCTGATTCTGGCATTGAGTGTACTGACGGCGTGCCAGAGCATCGCTCCGCCCCCGCTCGACGGACGGATCCGTGATTTGCACAACGGCCAGGCCGTGACGCCCCGGGCACTGGTCGAACGCCTGGCGAAGGCGCCTCGGGTGGTGGTGGGGGAGCGGCACGACAATCCTGACCACCACGCGCTGCAGCTATGGCTGCTCCAGGCCTTGGCCGGACAGCGGGCCCAGGGCAGCCTGTTGCTGGAAATGCTCACCCCCTCCCAACAGCCGCGCGTCGATTCGCTCCGCCAACTGCCCGCCTTGCCCAAGGACCTGCCCGACGCGCTGGCCTGGTCCCCCGGCTGGGATTGGAGCCTGTACGGGCCCGTCGTCGAGTTTGCCCTGGCGCAACGCTATCCGTTGCTGGCCGCCAATCTGGACGCCGCCGAGATCCAGCGTTTCTATCGGCATGCGCCCAGCTTGATGGGCGCTCGCGCCAATGCCGCCACGGTGAAGGACGCGTTGTTGGGACAGATCCGTGAATCTCACTGCGGTTTGCTGCCGGAATCGCAAATGCCGCCGATGCTGGCCGTGCAGCAACAGCGTGACCGGCGCATGGCCGAACGCCTGCTGCAAGCGCCGACACCGGCATTGTTGTTCGCAGGCGCCTGGCATGGGCGAAAAGATGTCGGCGTGCCGCTGCACGCGTTGGACCTTGGCGCCAGCGAGGCACCGATCGTCCTGATGTTGGCCGAGGAGGGTAGTGACGTGACGTCGGCCATGGCGGACTACGTGTGGTATACCCCGGCCATGCCGCCCCAGGATTATTGTGCGCAGATGCGCGAACACGTCGGTAAGTGATATCGCAGGCAAAAAAAGACCCGGCAAGAGCCGGGTCAAATAACCGTGATTAGCCTGATGAGGAGATATCTGAGAGTCCGAACCAAGGGCTGTTCAAATATCGACCAGTCTCGCGACTGGATGTGGTAATCATAGCGATTCTCATTACCATGTCAAACATTGTTTTTGCGATTCGTCGAAATAACCTCGCGGCCAGGGTTCGCACTGGAAACGAAAGGGGTATCAGACTTTGTGACGCGTCGAAATGGCGTCCAGTTGTTTATTCAGGGCTTCCTTGCGTTCAGCGGGAATGTCGTTCCAATGCACATCCATCAACGCCCCCTCGATGGCGTACAGCAACACTTTGGACGCCCGGAAGCCGCGCGTGCGCACGGCGCGATAGGCGTCCACCGCCCCGAGCCGGCGTAGATCAGAAGCGCTGTGGATACCCACGGCGTGCAGCCACTGGGCCGATGTCTTGCCCAGATTCTTCAGGTGTTGCAGTTCATCATTCATCGAGCCTCCTTGCGACGGCCGACTGGTGCGGTGGGCAAGCTTCTGAGCAGTGTAGCGGTCAGTAGGAAAAGCGTGATTCTTTGGTGGGATTAGATGCAAAAGCTTCTAATGCATTACGCACGATGAGGAGGGAAAAAGGCTGCATTCTCCAGCGCAAGCGGGGGCGCTGGAGGTCTGTTCGGTCGTGGCAGGTCCGCGCGTTGGCCGGCGCGGTTCAGGCACCGTCAGCGGGTGCGGTAGCGCAGCCGGGTGCCGAAGTTCATCGACATCAAGATTTCATCCGCAGACAGCTCGGGCGGAAAGTAGGCGCCGGATATCTGCGCATGGGCCAGGCTCGCGCCCTCTAGTGACGACTTGCGAAAATCGATGCCGCGTAAATCGGCGGAGCGGAAGTAGGCGTCGCTGAAGTCAACGTCGTCCGCGTTCAGTTCCCGCAGATCAAGCCCTCGAAAATCGCCGCCGCGCATGTCGACCGGACCTTGTGGGCGTTCGCTGTTGAATCCGGCGATATCATCTTTGCGCAGCAAGGCATAAAGCGGGGTAGTGAGAAGTTTGGGAAGGCTCATTTCATATCACCTGTTGGTTTTATGACGCCAGTATAGTGCCACTATTTGACGGCCGTGAAGCCGGGCATCGCTTCACGGCCGAAATAGTGATCTACAGGCCTGGCAGGCGCTGGCGGATCTGCGCGACCACGACGTCGAGCGTACCGCTTTCGTTGGTTTGGACCCGTTTGCTGCAGAGAATTTCCGCCGGGGTGAGGGCTTCACGGCTGGACTGTTGTGCGGCGATGACTGCCAGATTCGCATCGGAGGGGTCTTGTTGGTCGGCTTGGCGCTGTGCCAGCCGGCTTTCGATGACCGCTTGCGGCGCGTCGCAGTCGAGGATCAGGAACGGAGCGCCGGTGGCCTCGGCAACTTTTGCCGCAGCGTCGCGCTGATCGTATTTGAGGTAGGTGGCATCGATCACTACTGGGAATCCGGCGCGCAGGATCGCCGCGGCGACTTCATGCAGGCGGGCGTAGGTGGCGCTGCTGGCGTCGCTGCCATAGATGCCGGCTTGTGGATCGTTGGGCACCTGTTGCTGGCCGAACAGGCGTTTGCGCTCCACGTCCGAGCGCAGGCGAATGGCGCCCAGTGCCTCTACCAGGCGCATCGCGACATGGCTTTTGCCAACGGCCGAAACACCGTGGGTGATGGCCAGGAAAGGCGAAGGAATGGTGCTGTAGCTTTCGGCCAGGTTGGCGTAGTTGCGGTACTGGCGCAGGGTGGTGGCGCGCTGCACCGGATCGGCTTCGGCCGGCATGCTGAACAGCGCGACTTTTGCCCGGACGAGGGCGCGGTAGGCTTTATAGAAGTTCAGCAGCTCCAGGCCCTGGTAGTCGCCGGTCAGTTCCAGGTACTGGCTGACGAAGCGCCGCGCCAGGGACTTGAGACCACGGTCCTCAAGGTCCATCGCCAGGAAGCCGGTGTCGGCGTAGACGTCGGTGAAACGGAACGGTTCGTTGAATTCGATGCAGTCGAAAATCACCACCTTGCCGTCGATCAAGGTAGCGTTGCCCAGGTGGATATCACCGTGGCATTCGCGGATGAAGCCTTCGGTCTTGCGCTGGGCGAGCAGCGGCTTGAGTCGTTCGAAACTGCTTTCGGCCCAGGCTTGCAACGCTTCGAGTTGCAGCAGGTCGGCCTTGTCGTTGAGGAACGGACGGATCTGCTCGAAGTTCTGCAGCACCGGCGCCATCACGCTTTGCGGAGTGCCGGCGGCGTTTTCGGCTGGCACCTTGGGCGTGGAGAGGTGGAACCGGGCGATCTGGGCGGCCATCTCGTCGATGTGCGCGGTGGTCAGTTCGCCGTTGGCTTGCAAAGTGCTGAGCAATTGGCTTTGTGGGAACTGACGCATCTTCAGGGCGTATTCGATGGCCGGACCGTCGCCACCCAGTTGTGGCGCTTCGACGCTACCGGTAATCGGCAGGACGTCCAGGTACAGGTCTTGGGTCAGGCGCTGGTTCAAGCGCAACTCTTCGCCGCAGAAATGCTGGCGCGCCTCAAGGCTCGTGAAGTCGAGGAAACCGAAGTTGACCGGCTTTTTGAATTTGTAGGCGTATGGCCCGGTGAGCAATACCCAGGAAATGTGGGTTTCGATGACCTGGAACGCTTCGACGGGATGCGGGTAGAGGGCCGGGTTTTGCAGGGCGGCGATCAGGGATTGGCTCACGGGCGGTCCTTCAGAGTCTGGGAGAATTCAAGGCCGTCATTATGGCGGCAAGCCGCGCTAACGCAAACCGCGTGGCGGGCTCATGTTGAACCGCGGCAAAGTGCGTATAATCCGCCGCCATGACTCGTACCCGATCCCCCCGTACCCCCAAGAAACCACCCGCCAGCCGCCTGCGGCCCTGGCTGGGCTGGGCCCTTAAACTCAGCCTGGTGGGCCTCGTCGTGCTCGCCGGTTTTGCGGTCTATCTCGATGCCGTGGTCCAGGAGAAATTCTCCGGCAAGCGTTGGACCATCCCGGCCAAGGTCTATGCCCGGCCGTTGGAGCTGTTCGTCGGACAAAAGCTGAGCAAGGACGACTTCCTGACCGAACTCGATGCCTTGGGTTATCGCCGTGAAAGCGTGGCCAATGGTCCGGGTGCGGCCTCGGTCAATGGCAATACCATCGACCTCAACACCCGTGGTTTCCAGTTCTATGAAGGCATGGAACAGGCGCAACCGGTGCGGGTGCGTTTTTCCGGTGACTATGTGGCCGCGCTGACCGGCGCCAACAATGCCAGCTTGTCGGTAGTGCGTCTTGAGCCGCTGCTCATTGGTGGCCTGTATCCCAAGAACCTTGAGGATCGGATTCTGATCAAGATCGATCAGGTGCCGCCGTTCCTGCTTGATACGCTGATCGCCGTTGAAGACCGCGACTTCTATCATCACTTTGGCGTCTCGCCCAAGTCGATTGCTCGGGCTGTCTGGGTCAACACGTCCTCGGGTCATATGCGCCAGGGCGGCAGTACCCTGACCCAACAGTTGGTCAAGAACTTCTACCTGACCAACGAGCGCAGCCTGACTCGCAAGCTCACCGAAGCCATGATGGCGCTGTTGCTAGAGCTGCACTACGACAAGCAGGAGATTCTGGAGGCGTACCTCAACGAGGTCTTCGTCGGCCAGGACGGTCAACGGGCGGTGCACGGTTTCGGCCTTGCCAGCCAGTTTTTCTTCAGCCAGCCGCTGTCCGAGCTCAAGCTGCATCAGGTGGCGTTGCTGGTGGGCATGGTCAAGGGACCGTCTTCCTACAACCCGCGTCGCAATCCGGAACGTGCCCTCGAGCGGCGCAACCTGGTGCTCGACCTGCTGCAACAACAAGGTGTGGCGACGGCCGAGCAAGTTGAAGCCGCGAAAAAGATGCCGTTGGGCGTGACCAAGCGTGGCAGCCTGGCGGACAGTTCGTTCCCCGGCTTCATGGACCTGGTCAAGCGTCAGCTACGGGAAGACTACCGCGACGAAGACTTGACCGAAGAAGGCCTGCGCATCTTTACCAGTTTCGACCCGATCCTGCAGATGAAGGCCGAAGCCTCGGTCGAGGACACCTTCAAACGGCTGGGCGGACGCAAGGGCGCCGACGAAGTCGAAGCGGCCATGGTGGTGACCAACCCGGAAACCGGCGAGGTCCAAGCCATGATCGGCAGCCGCCAGGCCAGTTTCGCCGGCTTCAACCGAGCCCTGGATGCGGTGCGTCCGATTGGCTCGCTGATCAAGCCGGCGGTGTACCTCACTGCCTTGGAGAAACCGAGCCAGTACACGCTGACCAGTTGGCTATCGGACGAGACGTTCTCGGTCAAGGGCGCGGATGGCCAGGTCTGGAAACCGCAGAACTATGATCGTCGTTCCCACGGCACGGTGTTCCTGTATCAGGGGTTGGCGCATTCCTACAACCTGTCGACGGCTCGCCTCGGGCTGGAAGTCGGCGTGCCGAATGTCCTCAAGACCCTGGCACGGCTTGGGGTGAGCCGCGAGTTCCCGGCCTTCCCATCGATGTTGCTGGGGGCTGGCGGCCTGACGCCGATCGAGGTGGCCGCCATGTACCAGACGCTGGCCAACGGCGGCTTCAATACGCCGATGCGCGGAATCCGCAGCGTGCTGACGGCTGATGGCGAGCCGCTCAAGCGTTATCCGTTCCAGATCCAGCAGCGCTTCGATCCGGCTTCCATTTATCTGATCCAGAGCGCGATGCAACGGGTCATGCGTGAAGGTACCGGCAGTTCGGTTTATAACGTGTTGCCCAGGACCCTGACCCTGGCGGGCAAGACCGGTACCAGTAACGACTCGCGCGACAGCTGGTTCGCCGGTTTCAGCCAGGACTTGTTGGCAGTGGTCTGGCTCGGACGCGATGACAACGGCAAGACCCCGTTCACCGGCGCCACTGGCGCGTTGCAGGTCTGGACCAGTTTCATGCGCAAGGCCGACCCCCTGCCGTTGGACATGCCGCAACCGGACAACATCGTCCAGGCCTGGGTCGATTCGCGTACTGGCCAAGGCTCCGACGCCAATTGCCCGGGCGCCGTACAGATGCCGTATATTCGCGGCAGCGAACCGCCACCCGGTGCAGCCTGTGGCGGCACGAATCCCGCCGAATCGGTGATGGATTGGGTCAAGGACTGGATGAATTAAGCAAAGAGGGTTTCAAGTGAACAAGTGGTTGATTCCAGCGATAACGGCCGTGGCTTTGCTCAGTGGTTGCTCTACTGTACAACGCGGTTCGATTCCGGTCGTTGACTCTGGCACGGCTGTGTCCAACAGCGAGCGGGTTTCGGCCAGCGGCGGTTTCCGTCAAACGACGGTGAAGCGGCCGACGCAGGGCCAGGTCCAGGCCATCCCGCAGGGTGACACCGGTGTCGTCGTGATGGTGCCCGGCGGTGGTGCGACAACCTCGGCTCCGATCAGCAGCACGCCGATCACGCCGGGCCCGATCACGCCAGGGCCTATCGAAACTTCGCCGATCGATCAGGGCAGCTACAGCATGCCTTCGACGCCGAGCAGCGTCCCCTCGGCAAGTTCCGGTGGTTTGTCCGCCGATGAACAACTGGACGGCCCGGTGCTGGCCCTGCTGACCACGGCGCAACAGCAACAGGCCGGCGGTGACCTCAACGGTGCGTCTTCCAGCTTGGAGCGCGCCCAGCGTGTAGCGCCGCGCGAACCCCAGGTGCTTTATCGCCTGGCCCAGGTGCGCATGGCCCAAGGCGATGCGCCGCAAGCCGAGCAACTGGCCCGCCGTGGCCTGACATTCTCCAATGGTCGCCCGGCACTTCAGGCCAGCCTGTGGGAATTGATCGCCCAGGCCCGTGAGAAACAAGGCGACTCCGCTGGCGCGGCGTTGGCCCGTCAAAAGGCCAAGGTTTCGCTCTGATGGATACGCGCTTTCCCCAAATCGCCGATCAGTTGCTGCTGATCGAGCGGGAGCTGCGGGTCCAGGGCTGGTGGAGCGAGGTATCGCCTTCGGCCGAGGCGCTGGCCAGTGTGGAGCCGTTCGCGGTCGATACCCTGGATTTCGAGCAGTGGCTGCAATGGATTTTCCTGCCCAGAATGAAAGCCATCCTGGAAAACGACCTG
Organism: Pseudomonas sp. NFACC04-2; assembly: GCF_900119265.1. Lineage (NCBI taxonomy): Bacteria > Pseudomonadati > Pseudomonadota > Gammaproteobacteria > Pseudomonadales > Pseudomonadaceae > Pseudomonas > Pseudomonas sp. NFACC04-2. The sequence goes on along the minus strand of NZ_FPJC01000029.1, from coordinate 7,275 downwards.
CCGCTGCCCAACGCCTCGGGCATCCTGGCCATGGCCGAGATGGTCTATGCCCAGCGACCCGGGCAGGGCGTGGGATTGCAGCGGCTGTTGGCGCAGTTCGATCAGATGATCAGCAACGTCGGCTGACCGACGTTACTGGCAGTGCTCATCGATCTGCTTGCGGGTTTCCTCGATGCGCTGGCGCCGCTCTTCGTCATTGAGGCGGCGCATTTCCCCTTCTACGTCTTCACGTACCCGCGGATTGTTCTGCAACTGCGCCAGGTTGGTCCTGGCCTGCTCGCAAAATGCCTTGAGCTGGGCTTCCTGCTCGGCAATCTGTTTCTTGACCTCTTTATCGATCGCCTTCTGGTCGCCAATGACGCCGCCGGAAGGAGGTGCGGGCGGCTTGGCGACAGATGGCGAGGACTTGATCACGGTCGTGGCCTCTGCGTCCTGGGGTGGCTGGGATCCGAAGTGGGTGACACCTTGGGCATCCACCCATCTGTAGACCTGAGCGGCCATGCCTATCGGGCTCAGGCCAACCAGCAGGCTGGCCGTCAAGAAGATCATTCGCATGCTGTTTCCTTGTCTTGGGTTGCGCAATTGAAGCTAACACAGTTGCCGTTTAAGGGTTTTTTCTTGCGTTCTCATGCGCTTACTTCGAATAAAGCACATAGACGACTTGACTTGAAGGAGGCGAAACAGAAGAATCCAAAGTCCGCTGTAGAGGGACTGCCAGAAGCAGACCCACTCGGCAGATCATGAGGCGCACATCCGCGCCGACCTGTTACACCCGCAACGCGTTACCTCGCGCTGGGTGGGAAAGGCCCGCAACACTTGGGACGATCCCAATACTTGCTCAGTCAGTGCTGACGTAGTCGGCGACCACCGTCGCTCATGCTCTGCCGAGAAGTAAACCTATTAAGACCCGTCCCCTTTTCGTGGGTCGGTATTCTGGCGTTTTAGAGGTGAACAACGTGGAGCTTTTATCTGGCGGTGAGATGCTCGTCCGCTTTTTGCGTGACGAAGGCGTCAAATATATCTACGGGTACCCCGGTGGTGCTCTTCTTCATGTCTACGATGCCCTGTTCAAAGAACCGGAAGTGACCCACATCCTGGTTCGTCACGAACAGGCGGCCACCCATATGGCTGATGGTTATGCCCGTGCTACCGGCAAGGCCGGCGTGGTCCTGGTGACTTCCGGCCCTGGCGCCACGAACGCCATCACCGGTATCGCCACCGCGTACATGGACTCCATCCCGATGGTGATCATCTCCGGCCAGGTGCCCAGCACCATGGTGGGCACCGATGCGTTCCAGGAAACCGACATGATCGGTATCTCCCGGCCGATCGTGAAGCACAGCTTCATGATCAAGCACGCGTCGGAAATCCCGGAAGTCATGAAGAAGGCTTTCTACCTGGCTGAATCCGGTCGTCCAGGCCCGGTCGTGGTCGATGTCCCGAAAGACATGACCAACCCGGCCGAGAAGTTCGAATACATCTTCCCGAAAAAAGCCAAGCTGCGTTCCTACAGCCCGGCGGTCCGTGGTCACTCCGGGCAGATCCGCAAGGCAGCCGAAATGCTGCTGGCGGCCAAGCGCCCTGTGTTGTACTCCGGTGGCGGCGTGATCCTCGGCGGTGGCTCGGCGCCGCTGACCGAACTGGCAAAAATGCTCAACCTGCCGGTCACCAATACGCTGATGGGCCTGGGCGCGTTCCCTGGCACGGACCGTCAGTTCATCGGCATGCTCGGCATGCACGGCAGCTACACCGCCAACCTGGCGATGCACCACGCCGATGTGATCCTGGCGGTCGGCGCGCGTTTCGACGACCGTGTGATCAACGGCCCGGCGAAGTTCTGCCCGAACGCCAAGATCATCCATATCGACATCGACCCGGCGTCCATCTCCAAGACCATCAAGGCAGACGTGCCAATTGTCGGTCCTGTCGAGAGCGTGCTGACCGAAATGGTCGCCATTCTCAAGGAAATCGGCGAGGTTCCGAACAAGGAGTCCGTGGCCAGCTGGTGGAAGCAGGTCGATGAATGGCGCGGCGATCGCGGCCTGTTCCCTTATGACAAGGGCGACGGCAGTGTGATCAAGCCGCAGACCGTGATCGAAACCCTGTGCGAAGTGACCAAGGGCGATGCCTTTGTGACCTCCGACGTGGGGCAGCACCAGATGTTCGCCGCGCAGTACTACAAGTTCGACAAACCCAACCGCTGGATCAACTCCGGTGGCCTGGGCACCATGGGCTTCGGTTTCCCGGCGGCCATGGGTATCAAGTTGAGCTTCCCGGATGCCGACGTCGCCTGCGTCACTGGCGAGGGCAGCATCCAGATGAACATCCAGGAGCTGTCCACCTGCCTGCAGTACGGTTTGCCGGTGAAGATCGTGATCCTGAACAACGGTGTGTTGGGGATGGTTCGCCAGTGGCAGGACATGAGCTACGGCAGCCGTCACTCGCACTCCTACATGGAATCGCTGCCTGATTTCGTCAAGCTGGCGGAGGCCTACGGTCACGTTGGCGTGCGCATCACCGAATCGAAGGATTTGAAGTCGAAGATGGAGGAAGCGTTCGCCATGAAGGATCGCCTGGTGGTGATCGATATTGCGGTCGACACCAGCGAGCACGTCTACCCGATGCAGATCAAAGACGGCTCCATGCGCGATATGTGGCTGAGCAAGACGGAGCGTACCTAATCATGCGACACATTATTTCCTTGCTTCTGGAAAACGAACCGGGTGCGCTGTCTCGTGTTGTAGGCCTGTTCTCGCAGCGCAACTACAACATTGAAAGCCTGACCGTGGCGCCAACCGAAGACCCGACCCTGTCGCGTCTGACGCTGACCACCGTGGGGCACGATGAAATCATCGAGCAGATCACCAAGAACCTGAACAAGCTGATCGAGGTGGTCAAGCTGGTGGACCTGTCGGAAAGCGCTCACATCGAGCGTGAACTGATGCTGGTCAAGGTCAAGGCCACCGGTGCCCAGCGCGCCGAGATCAAACGTACTACCGATATTTATCGGGGGCAGATCGTCGATGTCAGCGCCAGCGTCTATACCGTTCAGTTGACCGGTACCAGCGACAAGCTCGACAGCTTCATCCAATCGATCGGCACTGCCTCGATTCTGGAAACCGTACGCAGTGGCGTCACCGGGATTGCCCGTGGCGACAAAGTACTGAGCATCTAAACCAAATTAGCGAATGGCCTGAATGGCCGGATATAGGGGAAATTCATGAAAGTTTTCTACGATAAAGACTGCGACCTGTCGATCATCCAGGGCAAGAAAGTCGCCATCATCGGCTACGGCTCCCAAGGTCACGCCCAGGCGTGCAACCTGAAAGATTCCGGCGTTGACGTGACCGTCGGCCTGCGTAAAGGCTCGGCCACCGTTGCCAAGGCCGAGGCCCACGGCCTGAAAGTGACCGACGTGGCTTCTGCCGTTGCCGCAGCCGACCTGGTCATGATCCTGACCCCGGACGAGTTCCAATCGGCGCTGTACAAGAACGAAATCGAGCCGAACATCAAGAAAGGCGCCACCCTGGCCTTCTCCCACGGCTTCGCGATCCACTACAACCAGGTTGTGCCACGCGCCGACCTCGACGTGATCATGATCGCGCCGAAGGCCCCGGGTCACACCGTGCGTTCCGAGTTCGTGAAGGGCGGCGGTATCCCTGACCTGATCGCGATCTACCAGGATGCGTCCGGCAACGCCAAGAACGTGGCCCTGTCCTACGCTGCTGGCGTGGGTGGCGGTCGTACCGGCATTATCGAAACCACTTTCAAGGACGAGACCGAAACCGACCTGTTCGGCGAGCAGGCCGTTCTGTGTGGCGGTACCGTCGAGCTGGTCAAGGCCGGTTTCGAAACTCTGGTTGAAGCCGGCTACGCGCCAGAAATGGCCTATTTCGAGTGCCTGCACGAACTGAAGCTGATCGTTGACCTCATGTACGAAGGCGGTATCGCCAACATGAACTACTCGATCTCCAACAACGCCGAATACGGCGAGTACGTGACCGGTCCGGAAGTCATCAACGCCGAGTCCCGCCAGGCCATGCGCAACGCCCTGAAACGTATTCAGGACGGCGAGTACGCCAAGATGTTCATCAGCGAAGGCGCCACCGGCTATCCTTCGATGACCGCCAAGCGTCGCAACAACGCCGCCCACGGTATCGAAATCATCGGCGAGCAACTGCGTTCGATGATGCCGTGGATCGGTGCCAACAAGATCGTCGACAAAGCGAAGAACTAAGTCGCGAACTTGAGTCGAAAAACGCGGCCTTGGCCGCGTTTTTTCGTTTGGGCGATGGCTTCTGGTATAAAGCTGCATCGTTTGCGGCCGAACCGTCGTCCCAGACACCTGTCGAATTTTTTCACACCGTTGCAAGGTATTGCCCATGAACGAACGTCCCGACGAGCCAAACCAGGCTCCTGACGCCGAAAGCCTGTTGCCCATCGATGAGCACGTCGAAGAAGGCCATGACGCTGAAGGCCGTAAGGTCCGGCATCGTGGCATCTATCTGCTGCCGAATCTGTTCACCACCGCGAACCTGTTCGCCGGTTTCTATTCCATTATCAACTCCATGAGTGCCCAGGCTGCCTTGAGTGCCGGTGATAGCGCAGGGGCGAGCCGTTACTTCGCCTTCGCCGCCATTGCCATCTTCGTCGCCATGGTGCTCGATGGCCTGGACGGGCGCGTCGCCCGCATGACCAATACCCAGAGCGCGTTCGGCGCCGAGTACGATTCACTGTCCGACATGGTCGCCTTTGGCGTGGCTCCCGCCTTGCTGGCGTTCGGTTGGGCGCTGGGGGACATGGGCAAGGTCGGCTGGATGGTTGCCTTCATCTATGTGGCGGGAGCGGCGTTGCGCCTGGCTCGTTTCAATACCCAGGTCGGCAAGGCTGACAAGCGTTACTTCATCGGCCTGGCCAGTCCGGCCGCGGCGGGTGTCGTGGCCGGTGTGGTCTGGGCATTCAGCGACTACGGCATCCAGGGTTCAAAAATGTCGTTCCTGGTGGCGCTGCTGGTTGCCGCGGCCGGGATGCTGATGGTCAGCAACATCAAGTACAACAGCTTCAAGGAACTGGATCTGAAGGGGCGTGTGCCATTCGTTGCGATTTTGGCAGTGGTGCTGGTATTCGCGGTGGTGTTCAGTGATCCGCCGCGTATCCTGCTGCTGGTATTCCTCGCCTATGCCGCTTCCGGCCCGGTGCAATATTTGTTGCGTCTTCGCCGACGCTAAACGTTGCCTTAATGTAATTTCCCCCATACTCCGCAGTCTATTGGTGCATCTGCCCTCCAATACTGCGGAGTTGTCATGCTGATCAAGATCCCCAAGTCGTCCGAATGCCGTGAATCGGACGTCACGCCCGAATCCCTCTATCTATCCCGTCGTCAAATGCTCGGTGCAACCATGGCGGGTCTCGCCGTGAGCAGCTTGCCGCGATGGGCCGGCGCTGCCGAAGCGGCGCGTTATGCCGAGGTCGAGCCGGGCAAGGCGCCGTCCTGGTTTGCCGAGAAATTGCCCTCCATCCAGTGGGAGGCGGTCACGGTCAAGAACGAGCCCATCACACCGTTCAAAGATGCGACCCATTACAACAACTTCTATGAGTTCGGGACCGATAAGGGGGATCCGGCAGCCAATGCCGGCTCCTTGAAGACGGAACCCTGGAGCGTGGTGGTGGACGGGGAGGTGGGTAAGCCGGGGCGCTATGGGTTGGAAGACTTCATGAAGCCTTATCAGCTGGAGGAGCGGATTTATCGACTGCGCTGTGTCGAGGCCTGGTCGATGGTCATTCCGTGGATCGGTTTTCCCATCTCGGCATTGCTCAAGCAGGTCGAACCGACCTCCAAGGCCAAGTACATCCGCTTCGAAACCTTGCAGGACCCCAAGGTCATGCCGGGGCAGCGTTCTGGCTTCGCCTTGATCGACTGGCCGTATGTGGAAGGCTTGCGATTGGATGAGGCGATGAACCCGTTGGCCATCCTCGCGGTTGGGATGTACGGGCGGGAGTTGCCGAATCAGAACGGCGCGCCGCTGCGCTTGGTGGTCCCGTGGAAGTACGGTTTCAAAAGTGTGAAGTCCATCGTGCGCATCAGCTTGGTGAGCGAGCAGCCAAAGACCACCTGGCAGAGCATTGCGTCTGACGAGTACGGCTTTTATGCCAACGTCAATCCAACGGTCGATCATCCGCGCTGGACCCAGGCACGTGAACGTCGTTTGCCGAGCGGGCTGTTCAGTCCCAATGTACGGGATACGCTGATGTTCAACGGCTATCAGGATGAAGTTGCTTCTTTATATGCAGGGATGGACCTGAGGAAGGACTACTGATGCGTTTTCCAGTCTGGCGAATGAGCGTCTTCATCGCCGCGGCAGTCTGGCCGTTGCTCTGGCTTTACGAGGCCTTGATGAATGCGTTGGGCCCTGACCCGGGCAAAGTGCTGGTGGATCGGCTCGGGTTGGGGACGCTGATTTTGCTGTTGATCACCTTGAGCATGACGCCGTTGCAAAAAATGACGGGGTGGGCGGGGTGGATTGCGGTCCGGCGCCAGTTGGGGTTGTGGTGCTTTGCTTATGTGGTGCTGCATTTAAGCGGGTATGCGGCGTTCATACTGGGGTTCGACTGGTCGCAGTTGGGCGTCGAGTTGAGCAAGCGGCCTTACATTATTGTTGGGGCGCTTGGGTTTCTCGGCTTGTTGGCGCTGGCCGTCACTTCCAATCGCTACAGCCAGCGGCGGCTTGGCGTGCGCTGGAAGAAATTGCATCGCTTGGTGTATCTGATTCTGGGGCTTGGGCTGCTGCATATGTTGTGGATCGTGCGGGCTGATTTGAAGGAGTGGTCGATATACGCCTTTACTGGGGCCGTACTGTTGATGCTGAGAGTCCCGCCGGTTATGCGTCGGATCCCGCGTTTGCTGGGTAGGAAGGTCTCTTCTGCAACAAAAGCGTAATTAAGGGTTGACGGCAGATTCTGGAAGTCTATAATTCGCCCCACTTCCGGCGCAGTCGAAACGGAAAACTCCTTGAGATTCAACGAGTTAAGTAGGTTTCGAAGGTGCAGGGCTTCAGTTCATCGAAGTCCGGAAGGAGCAGGTAGAGCGGTGTTGTTTGGCTTTATCGGCGGTTCGATCTTCTCGGTCGAAAGCGGTGAAAAAGAGGTGTTGACAGCAGCGAGTAACGCTGTAGAATTCGCCTCCCGCTAACGAGAGATCGGAAGCGCAAGTGGTTGAAGTTGTTAAGGTTTCCGAAGCGAAGCTTTGAAAATTTCTGAAAATAACCGCTTGACAGA
>NZ_FPJC01000012.1:0-200249 GCF_900119265.1 Pseudomonas sp. NFACC04-2 | reverse complement strand
CTGCTCTTCAAGCTCTTTGATGCGTTGCTCTGGCGTTAATGGTCGGTTTTTGTCGGGCATAGACCCCATCCTCGGCGAGCCAATGTATCTGCCTGGGCTCCAATCCTGCCGACCGTGCTTGCGTAACCATGTCAGAACGGTCGTTTTGCCTTGAATCCCGTAGCGCTCCTGAGCCTCTTTATAACTCAGCTCGCCTTTTTCGACCTGATCGACGACCGACAATTTAAAGGTCAGCGTGTAGTCGCGCTGACTACGCCTTTTTGCTGATTCCATTACGTCCTCCTGAAAAACAGATCAGAAGGTGTAAACCTTATTCAGGACGGGACAGACAAATGAAACAAAAAAAGGGGCGACCCCGTCAGGTTCGCCCCTTTTTGATCCAGCCCTGAAAACAGGTGTAAACCTTAGCCAGGACTCGACATGCGACTTGAGATCAGTCGGTCACGATCCGCGAATGCTTGCGGGTATCTTTCATGGTGATGTACACCAGCAGCGATACGGCGATGCAGGCCGTCACGTACCAGTAGTAGCCGGTTTCCATGCCGATGCTCTTGAACCACAGGGCGATGTATTCAGCGGTGCCGCCGAAGATCGACACGGTCAGTGCATAGGGCAGGCCGACGCCCAGGGCGCGGATTTCGGTGGGGAACAGCTCGGCTTTCACCACGGCGTTGATCGAGGTGTAGCCGCTGACGATGATCAGCGCCGCCATGATCAGGAAGAACGCGCCCCACCAGGTCTGGATGGTGTGCAGGGTGGTGAGGATCGGCACGGTGAACAGCGTTCCCAGGATGCCGAAGGCAATCAGAATCGGGCGACGGCCGACTTTATCCGACAGCCCACCGATCACTGGTTGCAGGCACATGAACAGGAACAGCGTGGCGGCGGAAATGGTGGTGGAGTCGGAAATGCTCATGCCGACGGTGTTCACCAGGTATTTCTGCATGTAGGTGGTGTAGGTGTAAAACGCCAGTGTGCCGCCCATGGTCAGGCCGACCACGGTCATCAGTTCCTTGGGATGGCGCAGCAAGGTGCGCATGGCGCTTTCCTTGGACTTCTCTTTCTTGGTGAACGACTCGGTTTCTTCCATGCCGCGCCGCAGGTACAGCGCCACGACCGCGCACAGTGCGCCGATGGCGAACGGGATGCGCCAGCCCCAGGCGTACAGCTGTTCGGTGGTGAGGAACTGTTGCAGCACGATCAATACGCCCAAGGCGATGAGCTGGCCGGAAATCAGGGTCACGTACTGGAAGCTGGAGAAGAAGCCGCGACGCTCCTTGGTCGCCATTTCGCTCAGGTAGGTTGCCGAGGTGCCGTACTCGCCCCCCACCGACAGGCCTTGGAGCAGGCGGGCAAACACCAGCAGGATCGGCGCGCCGACGCCGATGGTTTCGTAGCTGGGGCTCAAGGCGATGATCAGCGAGCCGAAGCACATCAGGTACACCGAGGCCATCAACGCACGTTTGCGCCCGGCGCGGTCAGCGTACAGGCCCATCAACCAGCCGCCGATCGGGCGCATCAGGAAACCCACGGCGAAGATCGCGGCGGTGTTGAGCAACTGGGCGGTGGTGTCGCCCTTGGGGAAGAAGACTTTGGCGAAGTACAACGAGAACGCGGCGTAGACGTACCAGTCATACCACTCGACCATGTTGCCGACCGAGCCGCTGAAGATCGATTTGATCCGGCTGGCGGTGGTTCTTTCACGGGCGGGCGCGGCAGCCGACCCAATGGGTAGGGCGTTGGAGTTGTCCATTGAAGGATCCTTCATTTAATTGTTTTTGTGGAGCGCGTGGGAACGCAGCCTGACAGGGCTATAGCAGGAGCTGTGCCAGCGGTTGGAGGGCCGGTCTAGAGGGGTTTGCGGTGTTGAGTGAGCGGAAATCCGCTTGTTTTCGTTTGCGGATGAGCGGAAATCCGCTCATTCGGGAGGTGTTGGCTCTGGCCTCATCGCGAGCAAGCTCGCTCCCACATTTTTGTCGGTGTACGCTAACCCTGTGGGAGCGAGCTTGCTCGCGATGGCGCCAGTGCAGGCGCCACAGAAACCTACAAAAACATCTCCCGACTCAACCCATGCCGCTGCATCTTTTCATTGAAGGTGCGGCGTGGCAGTTGCAGTTCTTCGAGCACGGCTTTCACATCACCTTTGTGTCGCGCCAGGGCGGCGCGCAGGCATTGGGCTTCGAAGGCTTCCTGCTGAGCCGCGAGGGACTGGCCAGGCCCCGTCTCCAGGATGGGCAGTTGATCCAACCCCAACACCTGGCGTTCGGCGACGTTGGCCAGTTCCCGCACGTTTCCCGGCCAATCGTGGCTGAGCAGATGGCCCAACTGCGGGCCGCTCAGGGGCGCGGCGGGGCGGCCCAGGCGTTCGGCGGCGTTGTGGGTGAAGTGTTCGAACAGCAGGGGAATGTCCTCGCGCCGTTCTCGCAGCGGCGGCAGGCGCAGCTCGGCGATGTTCAAGCGATAGGCCAGGTCTTCGCGAAAACGCCCGGCCCGGGCTTCGTCCAGCAGGTCGGGCTTGGTGGCGGCGATGATGCGCAGGTCCACGTGGATGCTCTGGTTGGAGCCCAGGCGTTCGAGCTTCTGTTCCTGCAACACCCGCAGCAACTTGACCTGCTGGGCCAGGGGCATGCTTTCGATTTCGTCGAGAAACAGCGTGCCGCCGTCGGCGTATTCGAGCTTGCCGATGCGCTTGCCCTGGGCGCCGGTGAAGGCGCCGCTTTCGTGGCCGAACAGCTCCGCCTCGAACAGCGGTTCGGGAATGGCCGCGCAGTTCAACGCGACGAAGGGCTTGCTCGCCCTTGGGCCGAAGTCGTGCAGGCAGCGGGCGACCAACTCCTTGCCGCTGCCGGTTTCGCCGCGGATCAATACGTTGACCGGCAGTGCCGCCAGGTCCAGCACTTGGCGCCGCAGGTTTTGCAGCGCACGGGAAACCCCCAGCAGCGTGCCATCGAGGCGGGCGCGAGCGTCGGCCTGTTCATGCAGACGCCGGTTTTCCAAGACCAGGGTGCGCTTATCCAGGGCCCGGCGCAGGCTGCCCAGCAGGGCTTCGGGACTGAAGGGTTTTTCCAGAAAGTCGTAGGCACCGTCGCGCATGGCCTCGACGGCCATGGGCACGTCACCGTGGCCGGTCAACAGAATCACCGGCAGGTCCGGGTCGCGGCGGCGTACTTCGGCCAGTAGCTCCAGGCCGCTGAGGCCGGGCATGCGCACGTCGCTGAGGATCACCCCGGGGAAATGCTCCGGCAACCGGGCCAGGCATTCGTCGGCACGACTGAACAGCTGCACCTGGAACCCCGACAGGCTCAACCATTGTTCGACGGCACTGCGGATGCTGCCTTCGTCATCCACGACCATGACTGAATCAAGCATGCAGTTGTGCCTCCTGATCGATGGGCAAGGTCACGCAGAATACCGCGCCGTTCTCGTGGTTGTCCGCGCTCAAGCGTCCGCCGGATTCATGGATGATTGCAAACGAAACCGCCAGCCCCAAGCCCAGGCCATCGCCCACGGGCTTGGTGGTGAAGAACGGATCGAACACCTGGGCCAGGTGTTCCTGGGCGATGCCGGTGCCGCTGTCGCTGACGGTCAGGCGCCACAACTGATCATCGGCCTCCAGGCGCACTTCCAGGCGCTTGAGGGGCTGGCCGGCCATGGCGTCGAGCGCGTTGCGCAGCAGGTTGATCAATACTTGTTCGAGGCGGATCGCATCACCGCGCACCCACGCTGGGCGGGTCAAGTGCAACACGGTGCTGACCTGCTCGTCCCGCAGGCGCGTGTCCAGCAGTTGCAGCGCCTGGTCCACCACCGCCGCCAGGTCCAGGCGTTCGCGCAGGCCGCTGGGGCTTTTGCGGGCAAACGTCTTCAAGTGGCCGGTGAGGGCGGCCATGCGGGTCAGCATGTCGTCCACCGGCTTGAGGGCCTTGTAGGCGTCATCGACCCGACCGTGATCCAGCAGCAAGCGCAGGGTTGCCAATTGCATGCGCTGGGCGGTCAAGGGCTGGTTGATTTCATGGGCCAGGGCTGCCGACATCTGTCCCAGCGCCGCCAGCTTGGCCGATTGCACCAGCCCGTCCTGGGCGGTGCGCAGGTCCCGGGTCCGCTCCTCCACCAGTCGTTCCAGCTCTTCGCGGCTGCGCTGGCGCAACTTTGCCAGGCGCCAGCGCTGGTTGAGAAACAGCAACAGGAACACCAGCGCCAGCCACAACCCGGCGGCGGCGAGCCCGGCGTTGCGCAGGTCCTCGAAGGCGATCTGCGGACGGCGCAGCAAGTGCAGTGTCCAGCCTTCGGCGGTCAGCGGCAAGGATTCCCACAGGTAATCCGCCAAGCCACCGGGGGCCTCGACCCGGGCCAGGTGGCTGTTGTCGTCGAAGCGTCGCAGCGGTTCATGGGCCAGGGCTTGCAACGGTTGTTTGTCGTATTGGCGGGTGGCCTTGAGTTCGGCGCGGTCGCTGTCGGTCAGCGGCTGCAAGTGGCGATAACGCCAGCCCGGGCGGTTGGCGATGAAGATGATGCCCCGGGCATCGCTGACCAGCAGGGTGTCGCTGCCCTGGCGCCATTCGCGCTCCAGCTCCGGAAATTCCAGCTTCACCACCATCGCGCCAAGGAACTCGCCGTTGTCGCCGGTCACGGCGCTGGAAAGGAAGTACCCCGGGATGCCGCTGGTCACGCCCACCGCATAAAACCGCCCGGTGCCCCGGGTGCGGGTCTGGATGAAATAGGGGCGAAAGCCATAGTTGTGCCCGACATAGCTGCTGGGTAGGCGCCAGTTACTGGCCGCGACGGCCAGGCCGCTGTGGTCGAGCAGTTCCAGTGTGGATGACTGGGCGGCGCCATTGATCTGTTCGAGCTTGCGATTCAACGCATCCTGCTGCGCCGCGCTGACCGGTCCCTTGAGGGCCGAGCGCAACTCCGGATCCAGCGCCAGTACGGCGGGCAGGGCGCGGTAGCGTTCGATCAGGGTATGCAACGAATTGGCGTACAGCGTCAACTGCTGGCTGGCACGGCTGGCATCTTCTTCCAGGGCCGAACGTTCGGCGTGGCGCACGGCCAGGGTGGCGGCAACCGCCGCGCCGGTGAGGATCAGCAGGGTGTACAACGACAGACGCAAGGTACGGGTGGTCGGCAGCATGCTGGCGTAAACCAGTGGAAAGTCGGGCGGGCACGATAGCATGGCGGTTGCTTCGAGCGATCATGTACTTCAGGCCTGCACCTGATCCTGTGGGAGCGGGCTTGCCCGCGAAGACGCCGGCACATTCAACATTGATGCAAGCTGACCCACCGCTTTCGCGAGCAAGCCCGCTCCCACAGGGATCAGTGGTGGATATTGAATGTTGTGAGCACAAAAAAAGGCCGGTGAGGTTGTTGCCCACCGGCCTTTTCTATAACGCCACAGTGCGTGTTACTGCACTTCGACCGCCAGGCTGTCACTGATCTTTTTCTGCCAGATGGCAGGACCGGTGATGTGCACCGACTCGCCTTGGCTATCGACCGCAACGGTCACCGGCATGTCCTTGACCTCGAACTCGTAGATCGCTTCCATGCCCAGTTCGGCGAACGCCAGGACCTTGGATTTGCGGATCGCCTGGGCCACCAGGTAAGCGGCACCGCCGACGGCCATCAGGTAGACGGCCTTGTTGTCCTTGATCGCTTCGATAGCGGTCGGGCCGCGCTCGGATTTGCCGATCATGCCCAACAAGCCTGTCTGCTCGAGGATCTGGCGGGTGAACTTGTCCATCCGCGTGGCGGTGGTCGGGCCGGCTGGGCCGACGACTTCATCGCCTACCGGGTCGACCGGGCCGACGTAGTAGATGAAGCGGCCCTTGAGGTCCACTGGCAAGGTTTCACCCTTGTTCAGCATCTCGACCATGCGCTTGTGCGCCGCGTCGCGGCCAGTGAGCATCTTGCCGTTGAGCAACACGGTTTCGCCCGGCTTCCAGCTTTGCACGTCCTCTGGCGTCAGGGTGTCGAGGTTGACGCGACGAGCCGACGGACCGGCTTCCCAGACGATTTCCGGGTAAGCGTCCAACGGAGGCGCTTCCAGCGACGCCGGGCCAGTGCCGTCCAGCACGAAGTGGGCGTGACGGGTGGCGGCGCAGTTGGGGATCATGCACACCGGCAGGGAGGCGGCGTGGGTCGGGTAGTCCATGATCTTCACGTCGAGCACGGTGGTCAGGCCACCCAGGCCCTGGGCGCCGATGCCCAGTTGGTTGACCTTCTCGAACAGCTCCAGGCGCATCTCTTCGATACGATTCTGCGGGCCGCGGGCCTTGAGCTCGTGGATGTCGATGGACTCCATCAAGACTTCCTTGGCCATGACCGCGGCTTTCTCGGCGGTGCCGCCGATGCCGATGCCGAGCATGCCCGGTGGGCACCAGCCGGCGCCCATGGTCGGAACGGTTTTCAGCACCCAGTCGACGATGGAATCGGACGGGTTGAGCATGGCCATCTTCGACTTGTTCTCGGAGCCGCCGCCCTTGGCCGCCACGTCTACTTCCACGGTGTTGCCCGGGACGATGGAGTAGTGGATGACCGCCGGGGTGTTGTCCTTGGTGTTTTTACGCGCGCCGGCCGGGTCGGCCAGGATGGAAGCGCGCAGGACGTTTTCCGGCAGGTTGTAGGCGCGACGCACGCCCTCGTTGATCATGTCGTCCAGGCTCATGGTCGCGCCATCCCAACGCACGTCCATGCCCACCCGCACGAACACGGTCACGATGCCGGTGTCCTGGCAGATCGGCCGATGGCCGGTGGCGCACATGCGCGAGTTGATCAGGATCTGCGCCATGGAGTCACGGGCCGCCGGCGATTCTTCGCGCAGGTAGGCCTCGTGCATCGCCTGGATGAAATCCACGGGGTGGTAGTAGGAAATGAACTGCAGGGCGTCGGCAACGCTCTGTATCAGGTCATCTTGCTTGATCACGGTCATGAGTCGCGCTCCTCTCTAAAGACGGGAACATTCAATAAGGTGCCGCCCGTTTGGGTGCATCGGTCGACGGACGACACCTCTTAGGCACGCCGGGCATGCTGGCGCGACGCTAAAAAGGCGCGGCAGTATATCGCAGGCGGGCATCCTGTGGGAGCGAGCTTGCTCCCGATCACGACGGATTGATGAGGTGGAAAGTGAAACCTGTGGCGAGGGAGCTTGCTCCCGCTCGGTTGCGCAGCAGCCGCAAAATCTTGGGGCCGCTTCGCGCCCCAGCGGGAGCAAGCTCCCTCGCCACAGGGGCATCAGGTGCGCTAGCCGCTGCGTCAATTGGGCCATTGCTTTGACGCCATTTTTCTGCTCCAGAATTGAATGGTCATTTGCCCTACACGCCACTAAAGTGGCGTCTGGCCTGTAGCGTAGGACGCCTCCTGTCAGTTTCCTTTCCCATGGTGAGTCAACGATTGACCCATAACGCCATTCAACGTCTTTTGCTGAAACGCTTCGCTTTGGCGGCCGCGACGTACGCGCTGGCACTGGTTTTGTTGTGGCTGGCATTTTTCAGTGGTCATTACCTGGACTCGTTGCGCGGTGTCATCATTGGCAGCGTGTTGGTCGTGCTGTGCCAGGCCGGGCTGTTCGCGCTGTTTATCACCGATCGCAACCTGCGCTTCGCCGACCCCAGTCTCACCGAAGTGCAGGTGTTGATCGGCCTGGGCTGGCAGACCTGGATGATGGCGCACCTGGACCAGGCCCGGGGCGTGTTCCTGGTGTTTTATGTGCTGATCCTGCTGTTCGGGCTGTTCCACCTGTCGCGCCGGTCCTTTGTGCGCTGCGCGTCGCTGGTGTTCATCAGCTTCGCCGCGATTACCCTCTGGGACGGTTACTTCTTCAGGCTTCCCGATCCCACCCTGGCCGGGTTGCAGGTGGCCGTGCTGTTTCTGGTGCTGGTGTGGCTGGTGTTTTACGCCCGCTACGTCCAGACCTCACGCCAGCGCATGCGCCAGCGGCGGTTTGCCTTGCAGGCGCACCAGGACACCTTGCGCGGGATGATGCGCCAGCTCGAAGACCTAGTGGCCACCGATGAGCTGACCGGGCTGTTCAATCGCCGGCACTTCCTGCGCCTGGCCTCCCGCGAACTCAACACCCTCAGGCCCGGCGTCGCCCATGGCCTGGCCCTGATCGACCTCGACCATTTCAAGCGCATCAACGACCTGCATGGCCATGCCGCGGGCGACCAGGTGCTGCAGGCGTTTGCCGCGGTGGCCACGGCGTGCCTGCGCGAGGGCGATGTACTGGCCCGTTACGGCGGCGAGGAATTCGTCATGCTGCTACCCGCTTGCGACCCCCACCGCCTGACGGCCTGTTGCGAGCGGCTGCGGCTGGCGTTCACCGAAGTCGAGCTGATCGGCCTGCAGGTCGGCGCCCTCAGCCTGTCGGCGGGCATGACAATGCTGGAAATGGGCGATGACCTGGACAACGCGTTGCAACGTGCCGACCAGGCCCTGTACCGTGCCAAGCGAGACGGCCGCAATCGTTGCGCCGCCGCCTGGGAGAACGTCGATGCCTGAACTGACAGTCGCCGGTCGGCAATGGACGGTGGCGGCGGGCAGTAACCTGCTGGACGCCTTGAACGGCGCTGGCGTGACGGTGCCCTACAGTTGTCGCGCCGGGAGCTGCCACGCTTGCCTGGTGCAGTGCGTGGGAGGCGATGTGCGCGACAGCCGCCCCGACGCCTTGAGCCCGACGCAGCGCGACCAGGGTTGGCGGCTGGCCTGCCAATGCCAGGTGGTCGAGGATGTGCGGATTCACACCTTCGACCCGCAACGGGACGGCCAGGCCGCCCAGGTGATGGCGGTGGATTGGCTGGGCGGTGAGGTACTGCGTCTGCGCCTCACCCCCGAGCGGCCGCTGCGGTATCGGGCCGGGCAGCATCTGGTGCTGTGGGCCGGCGAGGTGGCCCGGCCGTATTCCCTGGCGAGCCTGCCCGAAGAAGACCGTTTCCTGGAGTTCCACCTCGATTGTCGCGAGCCCGGCCTGTTCATCGACGCGGCCCGGCAGATGAAGGCCGGCGACCCGATCCGCCTGGGCGAACTGCGTGGCGGTGCCTTGCACTACGACGCCGACTGGCACGACAGGCCGCTGTGGCTGCTCGCCGCTGGCACGGGCCTGGCGCCGTTGTTCGGCCTCCTGCGCGAAGCCTTGCGCCAGCATCATCAAGGCGTGATTCGCCTTATTCACGTGGCCCATGATACGGCCGGGCATTATCTGGCCAAACCCCTGGCGGCATTGGCGGCCAAGCATGAAAACCTCTCGGTGGAGCTGCTGACCGCGGCCGAGGCGCCGCCCGCCTTGGCGCAACTGCGGCTTGTTTCCCGGCAAACCCAGGCCTTACTCTGCGGCCATCCCGACCGGGTCGAGGCCTTTGCCAAGCGTTTGTACCTGGCTGGTTTGCCGCGCAATCAACTGCTGGCCGACGTCTTCCTGCCCCGTGGTTGAGCGCTGATTTCCAGACGCGAGACCGATCATGACCGAAACCCTGTTGCTCGACCGTCAACGTGGCCTGCTGACCGTGCGCTTGAACCGCCCGGACAAGAAAAATGCCCTGACCCGGGCCATGTACGGTCAATTGGCCCAAACCCTGGCGATGGCGGACAACGACCCGCAGATCCGCGCGGTGCTGCTCAGCGGTTCCAGCGATTGCTTCACCGCCGGCAACGACATCGTCGACTTCCTCGAACAGCCACCGAACGACCTCGATAACCCGGTATTCCAGTTCATGCTCAGCCTGCTCGATTGCCGCAAACCGGTGATCGCCGCCGTGGCCGGGCCGGCGGTGGGCATTGGTACTACGTTGCTGTTGCATTGCGACCTGGTCTACGTCAGCCGAGACGCGCGGCTGCGCATGCCGTTCGTCAACCTGGGGCTGTGCCCGGAATTCGGTTCCAGCCTGATCCTGCCGCGGCTGCTGGGCCAGGCCAGGGCTGCGCAATTGTTGCTGTTGGGTGAGGGCTTCAGTGGCGAACAAGCGGTGGCGTGGGGCATTGCCACCGAGGCGCTGGACAGCGGTGAAGCGGCACTGGCCAAGGCGCGGGAGGTGGCGCTGCGCTTCGAATCGCTGCCGCCCGACGCGGTGCACATCAGCAAGCAACTGATGAGGGCGCCGGACCGGGAACTGTTGCGCAAGGTGATTGAAGAAGAGGGCAAGTTGTTTACCCAACGCCTGCGCTCGCCCGAGGCGGTTGCGGCGTTGTCGGGGTTTATCAACAGGCATTGAATTCTGTAGCGTCTGGCCTGGCCCCAGCGCGAGCAGCTCGCTCCCACAGTAGGTTTGTGGTGTTCATGCCCCCCATGTGGGAGCGAGCTTGCTCGCGATGGCGTCAGACCAGACCGCACAGGCTTCAAGGCAAAAACCAAAAAGCCCCACCATTCACATGGCAGGGCTTTTGTTTTTCAGCGCTTGGTCACTCAGACCATCGGGTCGCCAACATGCAGGATTTTCATCCCGTTGGTGCCGCCGATGGTGTGGTAGCTGTCGCCCTTGGTCAGGATGACCCAGTCACCAGTCTGCACGACGCCGCGTTTGACCAGCTCATCCACCGCTGCCTGGCTGACTTCGCCTGGTTGCAGGGCAGCCGGGTCGAACGGCACGGTGTAGACACCACGGAACATGGCGGCGCGGGCCTGGGTTTCGCGGTGCGGGGAGAACGCGTAGATCGGCACCGAGGAGCGGATGCGCGACATGATCAGCGGCGTGTAGCCGCTTTCGGTCAGGGCGATGATCGCCTTCACGCCCGGGAAGTGGTTGGCGGTGTACATCGTCGCCAGGGCGATGCTTTCGTCGCAGCGCTCGAAGGTCTTGCCGATGCGGTGGCTGGAGGTCTTGCTGGTCGGGTGCTTTTCAGCGCCGATGCAAATACGCGCCATGGCTTGCACCGCTTCGAGCGGGTAGAGGCCGGCGGCGCTTTCGGCCGAGAGCATCACAGCGTCGGTGTAGTCGAGCACGGCGTTGGCTACGTCGGACACTTCGGCGCGGGTTGGCATAGGGTTCTGGATCATCGACTCCATCATCTGGGTCGCGACGATCACGGCCTTGTTGTGGCGGCGTGCGTGCAGGATGATTTTCTTCTGGATGCCCACCAGCTCGGCGTCGCCGATTTCCACGCCCAGGTCACCACGGGCCACCATCACGGCGTCGGATGCCTTGATCAGGCCATCAAGGGTTTCGTCGTCGGCCACGGCTTCTGCACGTTCGATCTTGGCCACCAGCCAGGCAGTACCGCCGGCTTCGTCGCGCAGTTGACGGGCGTATTCCATATCGGCGGCGTCACGGGGGAAGGACACGGCGAGGTAGTCGACTTCCATTTCCGCGGCCAGCTTGATGTCGGCCTTGTCTTTTTCGGTCAGGGCCGGCGCCGTCAGGCCACCGCCGCGACGGTTGATGCCTTTGTGGTCCGACAGCGGGCCACCGATGGTCACGATGCAGTTCAGTTCAGTGGCGGAGGCGGTCTCGACGCGCATCACCACGCGACCGTCGTCGAGCAGCAGCTCGTCGCCCACGCCGCAGTCCTTGACCAGGTCCGGGTAATCGATGCCCACCACCTGCTGGTTGCCTTCGGTCAGCGGATGGCTGGTGGAGAAGGTGAATTGGTCACCGATCTTCAGCTCGATGCGCTTGTTGGCGAATTTGGCGATGCGGATCTTTGGACCTTGCAGGTCACCCAGCAGGGCAACGAAGCGGCCGTGCTTGGCGGCGAGGTCGCGCACCAGCTTGGCACGCGCCTTGTGTTCTTCGGGCGTGCCGTGGGAGAAATTCAGACGGGCAACGTCCAGGCCAGCCAGAATCAGCTGTTCGAGAACTTCCGGCGAATTACTGGCCGGGCCAAGGGTAGCGACGATTTTGGTGCGACGGACGGACATGCAAGACTCCTCAAGTTCAAGCGCCAGCGAAGGCTACTATGCTCTTTGGGTGTAGTCATTGTTCATATGCACTACTTTTTCGTTTGTTTTTAGAAATGAACATTCCTGAAAATTTTCACGCCTTTATGAACAGCATATATGAACGCCTGGTGCTGCTCTTGTGGCGAGGGAGCTTGCTCCCGCTGGGCTGCGCAGCAGCCCCAGAACAGGGCCGCTTCGCGCCCCAGCGGGAGCAAGCTCCCTTGCCACGGGGTGTGTGCCAGCCATGGTAAGCGTTTTCAGGCTGAAGATTTTCCCAGGCAGGTCGATACAGGGCTCAAGACAGGAGAACCTCCCATGCGATTCGTGCTTTTTGTTGCCCTGGCCCTGAGCGTCACGGGCTGCACCCGTTGGTCGATGAACCACCACATGAACCTGGCCTACAAGGCCTATGACCGTGGCAATTGCGAGCAGGTCATGCTCGAGTTGTCCAAGGTCGACCGCGCCAGCCGTGCCCGCCGCTACATGCAGCCGGAAGTCTCGATGCTGCGCGGCCAGTGCCTGGAGCGGCAGAAGCTGTTCATCGATGCGGCACAGACCTACCAGTTCATCATCACCCAGTACCCTAACAGCGAATACGCGTTCCGCGCCCGCGCCCGGCTCGAAACCCTGCAGAGCCTGGGCCACTACCCGACCCGCAGTGCGGCGGCGATCCGTCCTGCTTCTTGACCCTTTCTCCCGTGGCCAGGCGCAATCCTGGCCACTCTGCCTCTGCCCATGGTGTTTATGAAAATTAATACATGGGGCTGGTCGTCACCCCTCCTTGGGCTATATTTGTACAAGTCGTAGTTAGAGCTAGATATCTACCTTTTTAGAAGCACCTGAGACCGGCAGAAGCAGGCCCAAGACGATCGACAGCGTCTGGCACCGGGATTGGGGAGAGCGGGCTCGCTTGGGTTCGTTCCGAAGTGATCGGTAGGCCCGGTATGTGGCCGCTAAGAAAGCGATACAAGACATGTACAAGGAACGCCGAATCGAACGGCATCAGTTGCCGTATTTCCTCAAAGTGTTTAACGGCATCAATGACAGGCCTATCGGTTTTTTGGGCAATGTTTCTGAAAATGGGCTGATGCTGATCAGCCACCTTCCGCTGATGATCGGTGCGGATTTTGACCTGCACCTGAAAATCCCCGCTGATGAAGGGCCACAACAAAACATCAAGTTGAAAGCCAGGTGCCTGTGGTGCCATGAAGACGTGACGCCGATGCATTTCGATGCCGGGTTCAGCCTGACGTGGGTGCCGCCGGAGTACGGACAACTGGTCAATGCGTTGCGGCAATATTTTAGTTTCTATCCGTTGCCGGAATCGGCTTGAGCATTACGGGCTACCGACTTTGTGGGAGCGAGCAAGCTCGCTCCCACAGGGCTTCCTGTTTCCTACAGGTCATTCGGCCTTCAGCGCTGAACCCTCGCTTCGTTATCCAGCAGTCTTTCCAGCAACAACACCCCCATCTCGCCCATCTGGTGAATCGCCAGGGCCAGGTTGCGCGGGGCGCCTTCCAAGTCTTCGGATAAATCCAGGATCAGCGTGCTCACCGAGCAGAAGGTTTCGTAGGTGTGGGCGAGCATGCCTTCGGGGTCGGCGTCGGTCGCGACGTCCGTTACGCACCGCACAGTAGTCACTCGAACATTATCCGCATCCGATGCCGTATGTCAGTACTGTCATGTCTTACAGGTGTTGGGCCGACAGCTTTGTTGTTCACTGCAATCAACGAGTTCCTAAGGCTTCCATCCGGAACGCTCTTTATCTGGAGGCGTCATGATTAATACCGTTACGTTACGAGCAACACGCGCAGGCCATGATTACTGGGCGGAACTTGAAGTGGAATATCAATGGTCAATGACCGGTGACCGATTGTTTATGACGACACAACGGTACCGGGCAAAAAAAAACGGTCAAAAGAACGGCAATCTTAAAGTGGGGCTTGCTTCACTTCCCCAGGGAAATACCGGGTGGATGCAGCTAATTGATAACGGCGTGCAAGACGGTGAATGGCATGATCTGGTCATCTTCAAACATGTAGAAGCAAATCGTCAGTCTGGAACGCTATATTTCAATTGGATATACGACAGGAAAAACGTGACTGATGTCAATATGACGGGGGAGGTGGATGTAAAATACGTTCGCCCCGTCTAAAGAGTTTTGAAGTAGCCAGCCATTTTTGGCAGCCTCAGCTCGCCAGCGCATCGCCGGAGTACGAGCAACGGGTGAGTGCCTTCATTCGTCGTTGTCGTTGTCGGCTTGATGGCGTGGGTGTACATCAGTCCACCTTGTGGGACAGCCATGGACTTGATTGTCACAGATGAACCCTTGCGGGAGCGAGCTCGCGAAGCAGCGGCACATTCAGCATTGATGTAAGCGGATCCACCGTCATCGTCGGATCGCCGCCCGGAGCAGGCTCGCTCCCCAAGTTTTTATCGCTCTCTGGTTCTCTGGCTCAGCGCTGAACCTTCGCTTCGTTGTTATGAAGCCTCTCCAGCAAGTCTCCGCAACCGCTTGTCGACACTGTCAGGTCTTACAGGTGCGAAGCGTTAGCCCTGCCGCTTACTGTAAATCAAGGAAATCTCTTAGTGGCGTTGTCAACCGGAGCGCTCCTTTAAGCGTGGAGGCAGTCATGGCCAATACCGTCGTAATACGCGCAACTTACCCAGAATATGGTTGTTGGGCGGATCTCGAACTGCAGTACAGCTGGTCCGCTAATGGCGACCGATTGTCTGTGAATACAAAGCGGTACCGCGCAGACAAGAATAATCGAAACTCCGGCAACCTTAAGGTGGGGCTTGCTTCGCTTCCACAAGGAAATACCGGATGGCACGAATTAACGGGTGGTGGCATACAAGATGGTGAGTGGCACGACTTCGCCAAGACCCTTTATGTGGCGGCGAATGGACGCTCCGGCACGATATATTTCAATTGGATATACGACAGGCCTGGGGATCCTGATGTCAATATGACGGGTGAGGTCAATGTGAAGTTCGTTCGTCCTACGTGAGAAAGGTCTGAGATAGTCGGCAGCGCCTGTGGGGCGGGATTGCTTCAATCAGCCTTGTGCTGCTGATCCATCGCCTTCGCGAGCAAGCCCGCTCCCACAGGTCCGTCATCGTTTTCTGGTTCTGTCAGTCAGCGCTGAACCTTCGCTTCGTTATCCAGCATCCGCTCCAGCAACAACACCCCCATCTCGCCCATCTGGTGAATCGCCAGGGCCAGGTTGCGCGGGGCGCCTTCCAGGTCTTCGGATAAATCCAGGATCAGCGTGCTCACCGAGCAGAAGGTTTCGTAGGTGTGGGCGAGCATGCCTTCGGGGTCGGCGTCGGGGGCGACGATGAAGTAGTCCAGGTGTTTGGCGGTTTTCTGGTCGGGCTGGCCGTTGTTGGGCTTGAGGTAGTAGTCCAGGGCGCGTTGGGCGGCTTGGTTGAGTTTTTCGGGGTCGAGGGGTTCGTTGGGAGACAGGGGATCGCTATGCGGTGGATTGGGTGTTGGCTTAATCATATTCGTTTTTCCATGATTGGCGCTGCCACCCTGTTCGCGACTAAACGAGGGGTGGCGGCTGGACGCAGGTTAGTCGACCGGTGGAAAAACGAAGACCGGCGCGCCCGAGGGCGCCCTGCGAACAGCCACCATCAAGTGCGGGGATAGGGACCCGACCGGATGACGCTTGTGCACACCGTTCTTACCATCGGGCGACTAAACCCGATCGCTGGATATCAGCGACGCGAATCAAGTTACGGGGCAAGGCCAAGGTGCACAAGCCGGCGGATTCTGGCGGATCTGTAGTCCGTTGCGCAAGGCGCTGTAGTCAGCTGGAGCTTTGCTGGCTCGCTGTAGGACCTAGACGGTGCCTGCCTTTTTCCAGGCCAGGTATTGGGTCACCAGGTCCGCCCCCAACTCGCTAGGGCGCGAATCCAGGGTTGGCACACCATGGGCGGCCAGTTGCTTATGCAGCTCGGCCCGGGCGTTCAAATAGTCCACCGTCCCGCAATAAGCCAAGGCTTCAGGCAGGCTTTGCACTGGCGCCTGGCGCAAGCGGTCGAGGGCTTCTTCCCGCAGGCTGGCCACCAGCACCCGATGCTGTTGCCCCAGCCGTTTCACGGCGGCGAGCAGTTGCGCATCGTCTTCATCCCGAAGGTTGGTCACCAGCACCACCAAGGCCCGGCGTTTTTGCCGGGCCAACAGTTCGGTGACGGCGGCCTGGTAGTCGGCGGGGCGTTGGCTGCTGTCGAGGTCGTACACGGTGTTGAGCAAGACGTTGAGCTGGCCGGTGCCTTTGACCGGGGCCAGGTAGCGGCTTTGTTCGCTGGCGAACGTGCTCAGGCCCACGGCATCGCCCTGGCGCAGGGCGGTATAGCTGAGCAGCAGGCATGCGTTGAGGGCATGGTCGAAGTGCGATAGCTCGCCGTCCTGGCTGCGCATGCGCCGGCCGCAGTCGAGCATGAAGATGATCTGCTGGTCGCGCTCGTCTTCGTATTCCCGGGCAATCGGCGTGCGGTGGCGGGCGGTGGCTTTCCAATCGATCTGGCGCAGGCTGTCGCCCTCGCGAAATTCCCGCAGTTGATGGAATTCCTGGCCTTGGCCACGACGTTGACGCTGGCGGATGCCGAGTTGGCTGAGCCAATTGTCCACCGCCAGCAGTTGCCCGTCGTAGAGCCGGGCGAAGTCCGGGTAGACACGGGTGTGGTCGACGGCCTCCAGCAGGCGTTTGTCGGTCCACAGGCCCAGCGGGCTCGGCAGGTTGGTTTCGCACTGGACGAAGGTGAAGTGACCGCGCTTGAGCGGGCGCAGACGGTAGCCGACCTGGCTGCGCTGGCCGGGTTGCAGCTCGACCGACAGCGGCAGGTTCTCGAAGTCCAGGCCGTCGGGTACATGATCGAAAAGCTGCACCTGCAGCGGCTGGGCAAAGTCATGGCTGATGTCCAACCGAACGTCACCCCAGCGACCCAGGGCCAGGCTCCCGGGCATTTGCCGTTGCAGCCGGGGCGAGGGCAGGCGCCGGACGCGCACCGCGTCGAGCAGCGCCAGTGCCAGCACGGCCAACAGTAGCCCCCAGTTGATCGACAGCAGCGTCGCCGGCACCGCCACGCCGAGTGCCCGCAGCGCGCCCAGCACAATGCCTAGGGCCAGCAGCAGCGCGAGCCAGATCAAGAGCAGGCGCGAGGGTTTCATGGGTGCATTCCCATTGGAGACACGCAGAGCGCGCTTTTGTGGCGAGGGGATTTATCCCCGCTGGGGCGCGCAGCGGCCCCTTGCAGTGTGTCAGACAAAACCAGGGGGCCGCTGTGCAACCCAGCGGGGATAAATCCCCTCGCCACAATGAGTCTCTCCACCACGAAGTGCGTATTCACAACCGCGGCGCCGGCACTTGATCGAGCAACTGCCCCAGCACTTGGTCCACCGACAGCCCTTCGATGTCCAGTTCCGGCGCCAGCCGTACCCGATGGCGCAGCACGGCCAGGGCGCAGCTCTTGATGTCGTCCGGCACCACGAACTCGCCGCCGCGCAACAACGCCCGCGCCCGGGCGCAACGGACCAGCGCAATTGACGCACGGGGCCCGGCGCCGAGGGTCAAGCCTGGCCAACTGCGGGTGGTGCGGGCCAGGCGCACGGCGTAGTCGAGCACCTGGTCGTCCATCGGCAGGTCGCTGGCGATGCGTTGCAACGCTTGCACGTCCTTGGCTTGCAGCACCATGCGCAGCGGTTGCACGTCGAGCATGTCGGCGCGGGTCGAGCGGCTGACCTGGCGCACCATGTCCAGCTCCTGGTCGGCGTCCGGGTAGTCCATGCGCACCTTGAGCATGAAGCGGTCGAGCTCGGCTTCCGGTAGCGGGTAGGTGCCTTCCTGTTCGATGGGGTTCTGGGTGGCGAGCACCATGAACGGCTGGCTGATGGGCAGGGCGCGGCCTTCGAGTGTAACCTGGCGTTCCTGCATGGCTTCGAGCAGCGCGGCCTGGGTCTTGGCCGGTGCGCGGTTGATCTCGTCGGCCAGCAGCAGGTTGGTGAACACCGGGCCCTTGCGCAGCTTGAACTGCTCGGTCTGCAAGTCATACACCGCGTGCCCGGTGACGTCGCTGGGCATCAGGTCGGGGGTGAACTGGATGCGCGCGAACTCGCCGTTGAAACAGCGAGCCAAGGCGCGCACCAGCAACGTCTTGCCCAGCCCCGGAACGCCTTCGAGCAGCACGTGGCCGCCGGCGATCAGTGCCGTGAGCACATCGTCGATCACGCTGGCCTGGCCGACCACCGCCTTGCGCAGCTCGGTGCGGATCGCCTGGGCCAACTGACTGGCGCGCTGGCGCTGTTGGGCGGCGTGGGCCTGACCGTCGGTAGGTTCGTTCTGTTCAGTCATAAGGCATTCCTGAGGGTTTGCAAATGGGCGACCTGGCGGCAGAACTCTGCGCTGGACATACGCTGTTTCGGTCGTGGGCTCAAGGCCTGGCTGATGGCCCGTGTGGGCTGTCGAGTCAGGCGGGCGAGGACCTGCCATTGTTCGGCGACGGCCAGTTGTTCGAAGCCTGGGTGAAGATGGCGGGCCCGGCGCAGCACGTCTTGTTGCAAGGCGTGCAACAGGTGCTGCTGGCCGTTGTGGCGCAGGTGGAAACCGGCGCTGGCCTGTACGTGTTCTTCCAACTGGCGCCGGGCCTGGGAGGCCGGTGGTTGCAGCGGGCCGTGGCGCACTGCCGAGCGCCAGAACCACAGGACAACCAAGGCCAGCAGTGCCACCAGCGCCTGGGGGAAATAGCGCAGCAACAGGGTCAGCAAGGTGTCGTGGTCGGTGTTGAACAGCAAGGTGACGTCCGTGTCGGCGCTCAAATACCAGAGCAGCCAAGCGTTGTCGTACTGGTCGATGGCGTCGTTCTTCCACAGCTCGGCGTCGGTGATCACGGTGATCGTGCCGAGGCCGAGGTTCAATTGCATCATGTGGGTCGACACCGCGCTGTTGGCCCAGGCCTGGGCCAGGTTATGCGGGTCTTCGAGGTGGAAGTCGGTGTCAAAGCTGGCATACGCCGGCGCCTCTTCGTCTTCCAGGTAGAGCTTGGTCAGTTCCGGGTAACGGTCCTTGATCAGTTCGGGCGCGGGCTCCTTGAGGTCTTCGCTCAGCAGTTGGCGCAGGCGCACGCGGTCGAGCAGCAGGTCGCCGCTGCTGCCGGTGCTGTTGTCCCACAAGGCTTCGGCCACAAAGACCAGGCGTCCACCGGCCCGGGTCCAGTTCATCAACTGTTCGACTTCCCGTGGCGTCATGTGGGTGCGCTCGCCCAGCAGCAGCAGGCTGTGCTGGCGTGGCTCCAGGGTGGGTAGCACCTCCAGGCTGTTGGCGTGCTCGACATTGATCCCCCGCTGGCGCAGGAACAGTTCGGCGGCCAGGTAAGGGTTGGCCTGTGCTTGCGGGGAGGGGCCGTGCTCGACGACCTCTTCATAGGGCACGGCCTGGGTGTAGAGATAAAAACCGAATGCGCACACCACGGCGGCCAGCACGGCGCCGATCAGCCACCCCGCGTGCCGGCTCATCGAGACGCTCCCGGACCGAACAACCCGCGCCAGCTGTCACACAGTTCCTGTTGCACGTGGGGCGGCGGCGGGCGATGCCCATAGGCAATGTTCTGCCAATGCAGGGTCAGGCTTTTGCTGAAGCCCAGCAGGTTGTCCTGTTCGAGCTGTTCGACGCGTTGCAGCACCTGGCCTTCGGTGTCGGACGGTTTCAAGGGGATCTTGAAGTCATGGTGCAACCGGCTGAGCAGTGCCCGGTACAGCAGGCCCAAGGCTTCACGGGGTTGCGTGGCCCACAGCTGTTCGACACTGGCGGCGACGTCGGCCGGCAGGCTTTCTTCGCGAATATCCAGGCCGAACATGTGTGCCGGTGCCGCTCGTTCCACGGGCAGGCGTTGCGTCGGCCGCCGATTGACCAGGGCTTTGAGTCGTTCCCGGTAGTGCCAGGCCAGCCAGACGATCGCACCTGCCAGGCAGGCCCATAGCGCGATCTGGATCAGCGCGGCGGCGATGTCGAAGCGTTGGCCACCGAGCCATTTGAACAGGGCCTTGAGCCAGCTCGGTTTTGCCTCGGTCTCGTCGGTGGGTTCGGCGGTTTCTTCGCCGAAACGATAACGGGTGACGGTCTCCGGGTTCTTGAACGGCGAGGCCTCGAGGATCGCCTTGATGCCGGCCCGGGAGGCTTCGCTGGTCAGGGGCTGGTTGAGCAGCCGCGGGCTGTCGGGGGCGTTGGGCTCTTCGTCGGCCCACGCCGGGGGCGCCAGCGGCAGAATCACCAGGGCCAGCAGCAACAATGCCGGGGCCATGCCGCTCAGGCGCTGGCGCAGGCGCCGGAACACCAGTTCGATGTCCCACGCTTCGAGGATCGTGCGGCGGTTCAGGTAGAGGCTGAAGCCGCAGGCGACGTACACCGGTTCCCACAAGATCAGCAGCAGCGGGTAGAGGAAGTTGACCAGGTGTTCGAACCACAACCAGTCGTGCTCGGCTGCCGATACCAGCGTCTCCCAGTCCCATTGCAGTTCGACTTGTTGCGGCACGAACAGATAGAACAGGGCCATCAGGCCGAACCACAGGGCGGTTTCCAGGTGCATGCCGATGATGGTCAACCATTGCGCCGCGCCGCGGTTGCGTTGCAGTAGTACCCGTATGCGTTGCTCCC
The DNA here is from genome assembly GCF_900119265.1 of Pseudomonas sp. NFACC04-2. Lineage (NCBI taxonomy): Bacteria > Pseudomonadati > Pseudomonadota > Gammaproteobacteria > Pseudomonadales > Pseudomonadaceae > Pseudomonas > Pseudomonas sp. NFACC04-2. Next base: position 179,732 of record NZ_FPJC01000012.1, on the reverse strand, counting down.
GCGCCTGACCGGCGAGCCCTTCGAGTTGCACCACCGGCAGCAGGAAGCTGCGGCTCAGGCTCAATCGGCGCCAGGTCAGGCTGGCCAGCAACTGGGGCTTGAGCAGCGCCGGCCATTGGCGCAAGGCCTGCCTCAAGGTTGGGGTTTCGCCAAACAGTGCCTTGGACAGGATGTACAGCGGCAGACGGTCAAAGGCCGGTTTCAACCACCAGAACAGCATCACCACCAGGGACGGTGAGTCCCACAGTAGCAGGGTCAGCAACAGGTACACCGGCAGTGTGATGATCGCCCAACTGGTCATCAGCAAGCGTCGATGCTGCTGGCTCATCAACACGCCAAGGTCCATGGCTTCCCAGGTGGTGCGTGGGCGGATGACGACGGTGGCATCACTCAGGCGCATGGCGGGCCCGTCCGGCAAGCGACAGATAGCTGATGACCAACAGCCACAACAAGCCGCCCACGGTGTATTTGGTGGCGGGCGTTACCGCGCTGGAAGACCAGTAGGCCTCGATGAACGCGGCGATGAGCAGGAACAGCATCACGCCGCCGATCATCAACACGCTTTTACCCGCCGCGAGCCGCAAGGCCTCGCCACGGGTCAGGCGTCCCGGGGCGATCAAGGCCCAGCCCAGTTGCAGGCCCGCGGCACCGGCCAGGGCGATGGCGGTGAGTTCGAAGGCGCCGTGGCCGATTACGAACGACCAGAACGTTGCGCCGGAGCCGATCTGGGTCAGGTGCCCGGCCACTGCGCCAATGGTCAGGCCATTGAAAAACAGGAAGAACGCGCTTCCCAGCCCAAACATCAAGCCACTGGCGAATGTCTGAAAGGCAATGCCGATGTTGTGCATGATGTAGTAGCCGAACATGACCCAATCTTCGCTGGCGGCCCGTTCGACCGAGCGCCCCAGGTGTCCGGAGGCCGGGTCATACATGCTGCGGATCTGGCTGATTTCGTCGGCGCCCAACACGCTGTAGACCAGCTCCGGGAACAGATAGACCAGCAGCCCGATGCCGGCCAGACTGCCCAGGAACATCAGGCTGGCGGCCAGCACGAAGCGCCATTGTTCACGCACCAGTCGAGGGAAACCGACCAGGATAAAGGCCGAAACGCTGGCCGATGGTCGGCTGCGATCCCGGTAGAGTTGCTGGTGACCGCGCAGCGCCAGTTGTTGCAGGGTGTCCACCAACAAGCTGCTGTAGCCCCGGGCCTGGGCCAATGCCAGGTGATGGCAAAGCCGGCGGTAGGCGGCAGGGAAGTCACTGCTCTGGGGCACGTTGCGGTTGCGCTCCAGCTGATCGAGTTGCTGGGCCAGGTGCTCCCATTCTCCTTGGTGGCGGCTTTCGAACAGGCTTTGCTTCATGTCGGCCCCAGCAGGCCGCGGGCGATGCCATTGAGTTCGGCGGTGGCGTTCGGCACCTGGACGTTCAGGGGCGCGGCCAGGATCGCGGCCAGTTCGTTGACCCGCGCCTGGGACAGTTCTGCCTGGCGTTCGGCGAAGCCCAGCACGGCGCGTTGCTCATGCAGGTTCAGGGTGAAAGGTGTGCGTATCGGCGGGGCCATGGGCAATGCGGGGCGTTTGACCGGCTGTTCGCGATACACCACCAGCGTACCGGCCGCGAGATCGCCCAGGCGCTTGAACGCCGGATGCTGCAGGCAGCAGATGGCCCCGAAGGTGTAGCCGAAGGGCAGCATGTCGACGAAACGCAGCAGGTTGCGGATCAACGACGCCGACCAGCCGATGGGCCGGCCATCGTCCTGCACCACGCGCAGCCCCATGATCTGCTTGCCGGGAGAACGCCCCTGGTTGAGTACCTCGAACAGCACCATGTACCACCAACTGACGACAAACAGCAGGATGGACCCCAGGCCGAGCCCCAGCTCGCCGAAAAACGCCAGGACCAGGAAAAAAACACCCAGGACCAAGCCGCGTATGCCCAAATCGATGGTGAAGGCGATTGCACGCGGCATCAGCCCCGCCGGGCGCAGTGGCAGGTCGATGCCCTCCGGCGTTTCCACCTGATAACGCGTGTCCAGGGGCGCGGGCAGCGTCGCGTTCCTTTGCAGTGCTGGTGTCTCGAGCATGGGCAACCTGTGATGGGCCGATCCGAACATTCAATCTCGGCCCCGATGCTAGCAGTCTTCGTGCGGGCAAACGATAGAACTGTGCAGGTCATTTCAAGGTTTGCAACAGGATTGAGAAGGCGAACACTGGCTGCATCATTCTGCGACCCCTCAGTGTTCACAGATCCCTGTGGGAGCGGGCTTGCTCGCGAAGACGGCGGTACATTCAACATCAATGTCGCTGACCCACCGCTTTCGCGAGCAAGCCCGCTCCCACAAAAATTCTCAAGTGTTCACAGATCCAGTGTCCGACACCGCTCGCACACTGGCATTCAAAAGTTACAGCACTGCTGGCCGCAGGCAGGTTCGAGCGCCTAGACTTCGCCAGTCTTCAGTTCAGGAACAGCCCGTGACTTCCATCTTCTGGTACGACTACGAAACCACCGGCATCAACCCGCGTTGCGACCGGCCCTTGCAGGTGGCGGGTATCCGTACCGATTTCGAGCTCAATGAAATCGACGAACCGGTGAACCTGTATTGCCGGCCCAGCGATGACATCCTGCCGCACCCGGCGGCCTGTGCGATTACCGGCATCACCCCGACATGCCTGGCCGAAAAAGGCTTGAGCGAAGCCGATTTCATGACCCGTGTCCACGACCAACTGGCCGCACCCGGTACCTGCGGCGCCGGCTACAACACCCTGCGTTTCGACGATGAAATGACCCGCTACAGCCTCTATCGGAATTTCTTCGACCCGTACGCACGGGAATGGCAGGGCGGCAACAGTCGCTGGGACTTGATCGACCTGGTGCGTGCGGCCTATGCACTGCGCCCGAAAGGCATTGTCTGGCCCCAGGAGGACGGTCGCGTCAGCCTCAAGCTCGAACGCCTGACCGCCGCCAACGGCATCGATCATGGCCAGGCCCACGATGCGTTGTCGGACGTGCGCGCGACCATCGCCCTGGCCCGCCTGATCCGTCAGCGGCAGCCGCGGCTCTACGACTGGCTGTTCCAGTTGCGCAGCAAGCAGAAGGTGATGGACCAGATCCGCCTGCTGCAGCCGATGGTGCATATTTCCGGTCGCTTCTCGGCGGCGCGCAATTACATCGGCGTGGTATTGCCGTTGGCCTGGCACCCGAAAAACCGCAACGCCCTGATTGTCTGTGACCTGCACCTGGACCCCCAGGGCTTGTTGGACCATGACGCCGAAAGCCTGCGCCAGCGTTTGTATACCCGTCGCGAAGAACTGCTCGAAGGTGAGTTGCCGGTGCCGCTCAAGCTTATCCATATCAACAAATGCCCGGTGGTCGCGCCGTTGTCGGTGCTGCGCGTCGAGGACCAGCAGCGGCTGGAGCTGGACATGGAGGGCTATCGACAGCGCGCATTGCGGCTAACTGACGCACAGAAAGTTTGGCAGGACAAACTTCAGGCTATTTATGGCCGCGAGGACTTCACCGCCAGCGAGGATCCCGAGCAACAGTTATACGCGGGTTTCTTGGGCGATCGCGATCGGCGTTTATGTGAACAAGTGCGCATGGCGGACCCGGCGCAATTGGCTCAAACGCAATGGCCTTTCGATGATGAACGTCTGCCGGAACTATTGTTCCGATATCGTGCACGCAACTTTCCAGATACCTTGAATCCCGAAGAACAGGGGCGCTGGAGAATTTTCTGTCAACAACGTCTGTCCACCCCGGAATGGGGAGCGCCTAATACCTTGCAAAGTTTTGACGAGGCGATGGGAGAGTGGCTGGCCCTGTCTACGCCGATGCAGCAAGAAGTACTCGTGGAATGGCAGGGCTACAGCCAGCAATTGCGCAAACGTTTAAGCCTTGAATCGCAATGAGATAAAAAGATAACAGGCATAAAAAAACGCCAGTAATCACTGGCGTTTTTTTGTTCGCAAAGAAGCTTGCGCCGCGGTGAGGCTTAGCCCAGCAGGGTTGCCCAGCCTTCTACCACGTCACCGCCCCACTTGGCTTTCCACTCTTTCAGAGTCTTGTGGTTGCCACCTTTGGTTTCGATGACTTCACCGTTGTGCGGGTTCTTGTATTGCTTAACTTTGCGAGCGCGCTTGGTGCCGGTAGTTTTCACGGCGCCACGTGGGGCTTTGCTCGACTTGGCTTCTGGATCCAGCAGGGCAATGATGTCGCGCAGCGACTTGGAGTATTCGCCCATCAGCGTGCGCAGTTTGCCTTCGAACTCAAGCTCGGTTTGCAGTTTGTCGTCTTGCGACAGGTTTTTCAGGCGAGCTTGCAGTTCTTTGATGGCTTCTTCTGTGGCGCGGTATTCATTGATCAAGGACATGGGGACTACCTTATGTAGGACGCGGGTGACAAGGAGACAGTGCGGCAATAGTAATCAGACAGTTTCATCAAGTAAACATTTAACCGGTGTTTTATTTAATTAATTAGTGCTGCGCCACAAAAACGCCTGTTGCAGTTAAATACCGCGACAGTGTCTTCACATCTGTTCACATATAATCTGCCTTCCCGGGCCTCGCCGGCCATGGCCTGGGGCTGCCGCCCAGGATCCGGCGTGTCATCGATACTGCAGTTTTGCCGCGCAATGGCTAGAATGGCCGCCTTTGCGAAGTTCTGGAGTTCCCCTAATGCGCACTTTTCGTCTGGTGATTGCTTGCCCGGACCGCGTCGGCATCGTTGCTAAAGTCAGTAACTTTCTGGCGTCCCATAACGGCTGGATCACCGAAGCGAGCCATCACTCGGACAATCAAAGCGGTTGGTTTTTCATGCGTCACGAGATTCGTGCCGACTCGCTGCCCTTCGGCATTGAAGCCTTTCGTGAAGCGTTCGCCCCCATTGCCGAAGAGTTCTCGATGGACTGGCGTATCACCGACACCGCGCAGAAAAAACGCGTGGTGCTCATGGCCAGCCGCGAGTCTCATTGCCTGGCTGACTTGCTGCACCGCTGGCACAGCGATGAGCTCGATTGCGACATCGCCTGTGTGATTTCCAACCATGATGACTTGCGCAGCATGGTGGAATGGCACGGCATCCCGTACTACCACGTGCCGGTCGACCCGCAGGACAAGCATCCGGCCTTCGCCGAGGTCTCGCGACTGGTCAAGCAGCACGACGCCGAGGTGGTGGTACTGGCTCGCTACATGCAGATCCTGCCGCCGGCCTTGTGCAGCGAATACGCCCATAAGGTCATCAACATCCACCACAGTTTCCTGCCGTCGTTCGTCGGGGCCAAGCCGTACCACCAGGCGTCGATGCGCGGTGTGAAGCTGATTGGCGCCACCTGTCACTACGTGACCGAAGAGCTGGATGCCGGCCCGATCATCGAGCAGGACGTGGTGCGCGTCAGCCACAGCGACAGCATCGAAGACATGGTGCGTTTCGGCCGTGACGTAGAGAAGATGGTGTTGGCCCGCGGCCTGCGTTATCACCTGGAAGACCGGGTGCTGGTGCACGGCAACAAGACCGTGGTCTTCTGACTACACTGCCAAGGGCCTGGACGAGTCATCGCCAGGCCTTTTTTCATGAGGTTCGCCATGACCGATCCATTGGACAAAGCCACCTCCAAGGCGCCAGCCACCCTGGGCGAGGGCTGCCTCAGCCGTTATGACCCCGACGCGTTAAGCCCGGAGGATGGCACCGAGTTTCCCGACGCCGCGCAATTGTGGGAGCAATTGCATCCCCAGGACGAGCCCGAACAGACGCCGTGACCGGTCAGGCTTGCCTGAGCCTGATCAGCTTCTTGATCAACGGCCGCCCGACCATCAGGAAGAACACCGGCCCACCGGCCACCAGGTAAAAGTAATAGGTCACCGCCCGCCAGATCAGGATCGCCGCCGCTGCGGTGGACTTGCCCACCATGGGAGCCAGCAGCGCCGCCGAAGTCAGCTCGGCCGCCCCGGCACCGCCCGGCAGCAGGCTGAACTGTCCCGCGCTCAAGGACAGCATCTGGATCAGGAAACTCCAGGCCCACTGCAAGTCCGCGCCCAGCCCCTTCAATGCCAGGTACAACACGCTGTAGCGCAGCGCCCAATGCAGGCAGGTCAGGCCGAAGACTTGGAACAGGGTCTGTCGTGGCAATTTCAGGGTGTCGGTGAAGGCCGCGAGGAAGTTCAGGATCTTGCGGCCCCAGCGTCGGCGTGTGGCGGTCTTTACCCGCAAGTGCCGCAGAACACGAGCCCCCAGCAGAATCAGCCGGCGGTGATAACGGGCCACCAGCACGCAGCCGAACAGCCCGCCAAACAATGAAATCGCGCTCAACGCCAGCATCCATTCCAGGCGCTGGCTGAGGTTCTGGAACAGCGCGTAGAACAGAATGCCCACCAAGGCGCAGAGGAAGAACAGCAAGTCGCTCAGTTGATCCATGGCGAACACCGCGCTGCCATGGGCCGGGCGCACACCGTTGCGCGCCAGCAGAGCCATCAGCGTCAGCGGGCCGCCACTGCCTCCGGGCGTCGCGCACATGGCGAATTCGGTGGACATCACCACGCCCATGCTTTTCCACCCGCCGATGCGCCCACGGTATTCCCCCAGCAGCAGGCGCAGGCGCACGGAATTCAAGCCCCAGCACAGCACGATCATGCCGAGCATGGCCAGCAGTAGGGACAGGGGAAAGCGCTGCACCCGCGACCACATTTCCCCGCCGCCGACCAGCAGCGGCACCAACAGCGCCGTGAGCAGGGCGGCGCCCAGCCAGATCAGCCGTTTCATGCGGCGCTGCGGGCCCGCAGCCCCTGGGTTGCCAGCCAGCCGACCTTGGTCATCGGCACGCGACCGTCGTTGAGCAGGCGTTCGAGGGTGCGCAGCCAATAGTCCCGGGAAAATCCGTGGCGCATGTCCACCGGGTGCAGGCCCAGACGAATCACCGGGGCCTGGCGCCAGCGCTGTTCACGCTGGTCGCTGATGACTTTCGACAGGCCACGGCGCCAGGCACTGCGGGCACTCCAGACCAGGCCCGGCGCGTCGATGGCGCTGAAGTCGGGCAGGCGATAGAGGTGTTGGGTGTCACTGGTGTAGCTCAGCGGTAACTGGCGCAAGGCTTGGCGTGTGCCTTCGCTCATCAGCCAGGCTGGGGCGACGAAACCTTCCAGCGGCCAATGGTAACGCTCAAAGGTGTCGATCCCGGCGCGCAGGCGGGCGAGGGCGGCGACCTCGGACAGGTTGTAGAACTCCCCTTCATGGGTATAGACCCGGCGCATGAACCAATCCTTAGGGTGGCGGGCGGCAGGGCCGTCGTCACAATGATAGTAGCCATGCAGCACCAGCTCGTCGCCGCGCTCGACCCGACGGTCGAGCAGGCGGCGAAAGTCGGGGTGAGCCTCCAAGGCATTGGTGCGGTGGAAGTCCGGCACCACCAGCCAGGTCATCGGCACCTGGCCGAGGGCATCCACGGCCTCGACGAAGGGCTGGTAGTCGGGCCAGGTTTGCGGTGCCACGTCATGCAACACCAATAGCACGCTGGGCGAAGAACTCATCGACACGGTCCTCGCCTCAACCATTGGCCAGCAACGGCATTTGTTCGCCGAGCACGGCGTAGTAGTGCCCCAGCAAGCTGTTGACCACGGTGTCCCAGGCATAATGACGCTCCACATGCCGGCGTGCCAGCAGGCCACGGCGTTCGCAGCCTTCGCTGAAAAGTTGCCGCACGGCATTGGCCATGGCTTGCGGATTGTTGGGCGTGCACAGCAGGCCGCAGTCCTCGTGGACGATTTCAGTGAAAGCACCGGCCGCCACCGCCACCACGGGAATACCGCTGGCCATGGCTTCGAGGATCACCAGGCCGAAGGTCTCCTGATCGCCGGCGTGCACCAGGGCATCGGCGCTGGCCATGAGCCGGGCGACTTGCGGCGCCGGGCAGAACTCGTCGACCACCGTGACGTTGTCCGGCACCACGGCGGGCATCGATGAGCCCACCAACAACAGGTGATAGCGCTCGCCCAGGCGTTTCATGCACTTGAGCAGCACCGGCAGGTTTTTTTCCTTGGAGCCGCGCCCGGCGAAAATCAGCAGGCGCGCGTCTTCGGCGATACCCAGCTCGGCCCGCAGTTCCGGGTCGCGGGCGGCAGGGGTGAAGGTTTGCAGGTCAACGCCCAGGGGTTGCACATAGACGTTCTTGACCCCCAGCCCGGTCAGCTTGTCGGCCATGACCTGGCTCGGCGCCAGGACCCGGTCGAAATTGCCATACAACTTGCTGACATAGGCTTCGATATTGGGGGTGAACCAGTTGCCCATGCGGTTACTCACCAACAGTGGCAGGTCGGAGTGATAGAAGCCGATGACGGGCACGTCGAGCTGACGGCGGGCATCCAATGCGGCCCAGGCGGTGAGGTACGGATCGCCGACCTCGATCAGATCCGGTTGCAGATCGCGCAGGACATTGCGCCACGGCGCCAGGCGAAGGGGGAAGCGATAGCCCTTGCCGAACGGCAGCGCAGGGGCTGGCACCTTGTAGATTCCGTCGTGCTCGCTCAAATGCGCGCCGGGGATCAACAGGCTGTGGCGAATACCGGGCCGATCGCCCAGGCGCCGGTGCTTGGCATCCAGATAAGTGCGCACGCCTCCGCTGGCGGGGGCGTAGAACATGGTTATGTCCGCTATATGCACGATGAACGTCCCTCCGGTCTGTGTTCTCCTGTGTTGACCTTTATGAAGAATAGATGTTCGGTTGGGGTTGTGGGGCGGGTGCGCTGCAAGTGGAGTATTGCTGGGTTTGACAGGGCCTCATCGCGAGCAAGCTCGCTCCCACATTGGTTTTTTGGTGTACACAAAACTCCTGTGGGAGCGAGCCTGCTCGCGATAGGGCCTGCCCAGGTTCGCAGCTATTATTCCTGCTGCCAGGGCCTCAATGCGCCAGGCATGCTTTTATATAAGCGTGCAAAATGGCGTCATATCGCAAACACACGGGTGACCATATGCCTGACTCATCGCAACTCGTTATCGGTGCCGACCTCAGCGGCCAGCCCATCGCCCAGGCCATGCGCCTGGCGAACCGTCATGGCCTGGTGGCGGGCGCCACCGGCACCGGCAAGACCGTCACCTTGCAGCGCCTGGCCGAAATGTTCAGCGATGCCGGCGTGGCGGTGTTCGCGGCGGATATCAAGGGCGACCTGTGCGGCCTGGGTGCTGCCGGCAACCCCCAGGGCAAGATCGCCGAGCGCATCGCCGGCATGCCCTGGCTCGACCACAAGCCCCAGGCTTATCCGGTGACCTTGTGGGATATCCACGGCCAGTCCGGGCATCCACTGCGCACCACCCTGAGCGAGATGGGCCCTTTGTTGATCGGCAGCCTGCTGGAACTCACGGACAGCCAGCAGTCGGCGCTCTACGCCGCGTTCAAGGTGGCCGACCGTGAAGGCCTGTTGTTGCTGGACCTCAAGGACCTGAAGGCGCTGCTCAATCATCTCAAGGACAACCCCGAGCTGCTGGGGGACGATGCGGCGCTGATGACCACCGGCTCCAGTCAGGCGCTGCTGCGGCGCCTGTCCACTTTGGAACAGCAGGGCGCGGACGCGTTGTTCGGCGAACCGGCGTTGCAGCTCGAAGACATCCTGCAACCGGCCAGCGATGGCCGTGGCCGCATCCACTTGCTTGATGCCAGTCGCCTGGTCCACGAAGCGCCGAAGGTCTACGCGACGTTCCTGCTGTGGCTGCTGGCCGAGCTGTTCGAGCAGTTGCCTGAGCGCGGCGATGCGGACAAGCCGCTGCTGGCGCTGTTCTTCGATGAGGCGCACTTGCTCTTTGCCGGTACGCCCAAGGCTTTGCAGGAGCGCCTGGAACAAGTGGTGCGCCTGATCCGTTCCAAGGGCGTGGGGGTGTATTTCGTGACCCAGTCGCCGGGCGATTTGCCGGACGACGTGCTTGCCCAGCTAGGGTTGCGCATCCAGCACGGCTTGCGGGCCTTCACGGCCAAGGAACAGAAATCCCTGCGGGCGGTGGCCGACGGGTTCCGCCCCAACCCGCAGTTCGATGCCCTGGCGGTGCTGACCGAGCTGGGCATCGGTGAGGCCCTGGTGGGCACCTTGCAGGAAAAAGGCACGCCGGAAATGGTCCAGCGGGTGCTGGTGGCGCCCCCGCAATCGCGCATCGGGCCGCTGAGCGAGGCCGAGCGCGCCGGGTTGATCGCCAGTTCGGCGCTGCAAGGGCGCTACGACAAGCCCATTGATCGCGAGTCGGCCTACGAAGTGCTGATGGGACGCAAGGGGCTGGAGCCCCAGGCCGAAGCGGTGCCGGGCAAGTCCACGGCCGAAGAACCCAGCTTCACCGAAAAGGCCGGCGAGTTCCTTGGCACGGCAGCCGGCCAGGCGCTTAAATCGGCGATGCGTCAGGCGGCTAATCAACTGGGCCGGCAGCTGGTGCGCGGGTTGATGGGGTCGTTGCTGGGGGGCAGCAAGCGGCGCCGGTAATCGATACCGAGTTGCTCCCTTCGCGAGCAAGCTCGCTCCCACAAGGATTGGTGTCGTACGCGAAATAGGTGGCTGCTGCAGATCGACTGTGGGAGCGAGCTTGCTCGCGATCGCTATATAGCCGACGCCGAAAATCTCAATCCTTGGGCCGCGCATGTGCGGCCAACCGCTCCAGCGCCGCCCGCAGGTTAGGATCGCTGATGCCGTCGGCGGTGGCCTGGATGGTCGCCGCGGCGTCGGTGGACAGATCCATCGTATGGCCCTTGGCGCCGACCTGGACAGTGGGCGGTTGCACCTTGAACAGGATCCGCGTCAAGTTGGCGAATTCTTCGAACGCCTGGAGTTGGCGCAGCAGGCGTTTTTGCTGATAGCGCAGGCGCGTAGCCCAGTGGCCGTCGGTGACGATCAACAGCAGGCTGCCTTCGCGCCAGGATGCCACGTGGCAATGCTCGCGCGCGGCCGGTTGCAACTGGCTGTCCAGCAGGCGCTGCAAATGGCCCAGGCGTCTGGCGTGGCCGAAGATGGCTTTCAGCGGCTTGGCTTCGCGCAGCAGAACGGCGGGCGCCTTGGCTGGAAGAGGGCGGAAGGCCATGGATGAATACCGCAAGTGACAGAGGCGCCATGGTAGCAGAAAGCGCCGGACGCGCCTCGACCCTCTCGCCCTGCGGCTTTTGGCTACGCAATCAATGAATAACTTCTGCGCTTTGTGGGTTGAAGTTCGCACAAAAGCCCTTATTTTAGGGTGGCCCCGTCACAGCGCTGTGCCAGCATCGTGGAATAACGCCACTTTCCTCTCCATCGTTTCCGGGTAGAATGCTCGTTCGCATGCGGCCATGAGGGCTGCACGGGCGACTCATGGGGCCGCCCTCCATCCCTTTAGTGTGGAAGATCCTGCCGATATGTTTGCGCCTTTGTTAAAGAAACTTTTTGGAAGCAAGAACGAGCGTGAAGTCAAGCGCATGCTCAAGACGGTACAGACTGTCAATGCCTTCGAAGAGCAAATGGTGGCCCTTTCGGACGATCAGTTACGCGCCAAGACTGCCGAATTCAAGGACCGCATCGCCAAGGGGGAAACCCTTGACCAGCTGCTGCCCGAAGCCTTTGCGGTCGCCCGTGAAGCCGGCAAGCGGATCATGGGCATGCGCCACTTCGACGTTCAGTTGATCGGCGGCATGACCTTGCACGAAGGCAAGATCGCCGAAATGCGTACCGGTGAGGGCAAGACCCTCGTGGCGACCCTGGGCGTGTACCTCAACGCACTGTCCGGCAAGGGCGTGCACGTGGTGACGGTCAACGACTACCTGGCTCGCCGCGACGCCAACTGGATGCGCCCGCTCTACGAATTCCTCGGCCTGACCGTCGGCGTCGTCACGCCGTTCCAGCCGCCGGAAGAGAAGCGCGCCGCCTATGCCGCCGACATCACCTACGGCACCAACAACGAATTCGGCTTCGACTACCTGCGCGACAACATGGCGTTCAGCATGGAAGAAAAATTCCAGCGTGAACTCAACTTTGCCGTGATCGACGAAGTCGACTCCATCCTCATCGATGAAGCTCGTACCCCGCTGATCATTTCCGGTCAGGCCGAGGACAGCTCCAAGCTGTACATCGAGATCAACAAGCTGATCCCGCAGCTCAAGTTGCACGTCGAGGAAATCGAAGGCGAAGTGACCCAGCCCGGGCACTACACCATCGACGAGAAGACCCGCCAGGTCGAGCTCAACGAGGCCGGTCACCAGTTCATCGAGGAAATGCTCACCCGCGTCGGCTTGCTGGCCGAAGGCGAGAGCCTGTACTCGGCCCATAACCTGGGCTTGCTGACCCACGTCTATGCCGGCCTGCGTGCCCACAAGCTGTTCCATCGCAACGTCGAATACATCGTCCAGGATGGCCAGGTCGTGCTGGTGGACGAACACACCGGCCGTACCATGCCGGGTCGTCGCCTGTCCGAGGGCCTGCACCAGGCCATCGAAGCCAAGGAAGGCCTGAACATCCAGGCCGAGAGCCAGACCCTGGCCTCGACCACCTTCCAGAACTACTTCCGCCTGTACAGCAAGCTGTCCGGCATGACCGGTACCGCCGACACCGAGGCGTTCGAGTTCCACCAGATCTACGGCCTGCAAGTGGTGGTGATCCCGCCGAACAAGCCACTGGCCCGTAAGGACTACAACGACCTGGTGTTCCTGACCGCCGAAGAGAAGTACGCGGCGATCATCAACGACATCAAGGAAGGCATGGCCCAGGGCCGTCCGATCCTGGTGGGTACCGCCACCATCGAGACCTCCGAGCACATGTCCGCCTTGCTCAACAAGGAAGGTATCGAGCACAAGGTCCTCAACGCCAAGTTCCACGAGAAGGAAGCCGAGATCATCGCCCAGGCCGGTCGCCCGGGTGCGCTGACCATCGCCACCAACATGGCCGGTCGTGGTACCGACATCCTGCTGGGCGGCAACTGGGAAGTGGAAGTCGCCAGCCTGGAAAACCCGACCCCCGAGCAAATCGCGCAGATCAAGGCCGACTGGCAGAAGCGTCACCAACAGGTACTCGAGTCCGGCGGTTTGCAGGTAATCGCCTCCGAGCGTCACGAATCCCGTCGTATCGACAACCAGCTGCGTGGCCGTGCCGGTCGCCAGGGCGACGCCGGTTCCAGCCGTTTCTACCTGTCCCTGGAAGACAGCCTGATGCGCATCTTCGCCTCTGACCGGGTGAAGAACTTCATGAAGGCCCTGGGCATGCAGCCCGGCGAGGCGATCGAGCACCGCATGGTGACCAACGCCATCGAGAAGGCCCAGCGCAAGGTCGAAGGCCGCAACTTCGATATCCGCAAGCAACTGCTCGAGTTCGACGACGTCAACAACGAACAGCGTAAAGTGATCTATCACATGCGTAACAGTCTGTTGGCCGCCGACAACATTGGCGAAACCATCGCCGATTTCCGCCAGGACGTGCTCAATGCCACCGTCAGCGCCCACATCCCGCCGCAGTCGCTGCCGGAACAGTGGGACGTCGCCGGCCTGGAAGCCGCCTTGCAGAGCGACTTCGGCGTGGCTTTGCCGATCCAGCAATGGCTCGACGAAGACGATCACCTGTACGAAGAAACCCTGCGCGAAAAACTGCTGGCCGAACTGATCGCTGCCTACAACGAGAAGGAAGACCAGGCCGGCGCCGAAGCGCTGCGCTCCTTCGAGAAGCAGATTGTGCTGCGGGTGCTGGACGATTTGTGGAAAGACCACCTGTCGACCATGGACCACCTGCGCCACGGTATCCATTTGCGTGGTTACGCCCAGAAGAACCCGAAGCAGGAGTACAAGCGCGAGTCCTACACGCTGTTCTCCGAGTTGCTCGACTCGATCAAGCGCGACTCGATCCGCGTGCTGTCCCACGTACAGGTTCGCCGCGAAGACCCGGCCGAAGAAGAGGCTCGCCTGCGCCAGGAAGCCGAAGCCCTGGCTGCGCGCATGCAGTTCGAACACGCCGAAGCCCCTGGCCTGGAAGTGGTAGCCGAAGAGGGGGTCGATGTGGATGTCGCCCTGGCGACCGCACCGGTGCGCAACGAGCAGAAGCTGGGCCGTAACGAACTGTGCTATTGCGGTTCGGGCAAGAAATACAAGCATTGCCACGGGCAGATCCAATAAACCCGTCTCAACGCTGAACCACCCGCGCCGCGACCGGATTTTATCCGTCGCGGCGTTTTGCCATTTTGATTCGCCGTCTCAATGAGGGCGGCGTCGATAGACATCTAATTTAGGAGCGCATTCATGGCTGTTGGTCTTGGTCCGTTGCCCACGTTGCACCCGGTTGCCGGTTTTGAACTCGGTATTGCCTCGGCGGGCATCAAGCGCCCCGGGCGCAAGGACGTCGTGGTCATGCGTTGCGCCGAAGGCTCGACGGTGGCGGGTGTGTTCACCCTCAACGCCTTTTGCGCCGCGCCGGTCATCCTGGCCAAGCAACGCGTGCAGGGGCCGGTGCGTTACCTGTTGACCAACACCGGTAACGCCAACGCCGGCACCGGCGCGCCAGGCTTGGCCGCCGCCGAGCGCACCTGCGCCAAGCTGGCGGAATTGACCGGCGTCGACGCCAGCCAGGTGCTGCCGTATTCCACCGGCGTGATCGGCGAACCGCTGCCGGTCGAGAAGATCGAAGGCGCGCTGCAAGCCGCCCTGGACGACCTGTCGGAAAACAACTGGGCCGCCGCCGCCACCGGCATCATGACCACCGACACCCTGCCCAAGGGTGCGAGCCGTCAGTTCGAGCATGACGGCGTGACCATCACCGTCACCGGCATCAGCAAAGGCGCTGGCATGATCCGGCCGAACATGGCGACCATGCTCGGCTACATCGCCACCGACGCCAAGGTCTCGCGCCAGGTGCTGCAAGACCTGATGCTCGACGGCGCCAACAAGTCGTTCAACCGCATCACCATCGACGGCGACACCTCCACCAACGACTGCTGCATGCTGATCGCCACCGGCCAGGCCAACCTGCCGGAAATCACCGAGGCCAGCGGCCCGCTGTTCGAAGCCCTGAAGCAGGCCGTGTTCGACGTCTGCATGGAAGTGGCCCAGGCTATCGTCCGTGACGGCGAAGGCGCAACCAAGTTCGTGACCGTGCAGGTCAACGGCGGTGGCAATCACCAGGAATGCCTGGACGTCGGCTACACCGTGGCCCATTCGCCGCTGATCAAGACCGCACTGTTCGCCTCCGACCCGAACTGGGGCCGCATCCTCGCCGCCGTCGGCCGGGCCGGCGTGCCTGAGCTGGACGTGAGCAAGATCGACGTGTTCCTCGGCGAAGTCTGCATCGCCAGCCAGGGCGCTCGCGCTGCAACCTACACCGAAGCCCAGGGCGCGGCGGTGATGCAGCAAGAAGAAATCACCATCCGTATCGAGTTGGGGCGGGGTGATTGCAGCGAAACCATCTGGACCACCGACCTGTCCCACGAGTACGTCAAGATCAACGCTGAGTACAGGACTTAACAGGTTCGGGACCGAGTTGCTGCCATCGCGAGCAGGCTCGCTCCCACAGGGATTTGCGGGGTGACTGACCACCGATCCCCTGTGGGAGCGAGCTTGCTCGCGATGGCGCCAGTACAGCCTCTACAAAACCACAAGAAAGGAATCCAGACATGAGCCTGCACCTGATCATTGGCGACCAACGCATATCTTCCTGGTCCCTGCGCGGCGCGCTCGCCCTGGCGCTGACCGGCGCGAAGTACACCGAAGAGCTGGTCAGGCTCGACCAGCCCGACACCCGCGAAAAGCTGCTCAAGTACTCGGCCACGGCCAAGGTTCCGTTGCTCAAGACCGAATTCGGCGTGATCGCTGATTCCCTGGCGATTGCCGAATACCTGGCCGAACAGTTCCCGCAGGCTGGTCTCTGGCCCAAGGATGTGGCCGCTCGAGCCCAGGCACGCTCGGCCTGTGCGCAAATGCACAGCGGTTTTTTCGCCATCCGCAGCCACATGCCGTTTGACCTGCTACGCGATGCACCGCTGTCGCCCATGCCGGCTGATGTCCAAGTGGAAATCGAGCGGATACTGGCGCTGTGGGCCGAATGCCGTGCCGAGGCGACCGAGGCCGGTCCCTACCTGTTTGGCCGCGTCAGCTTGGCCGACGCGTTTTTTGCTCCTGTTGCCGTGCGCTTGCGCACTTATCAGGTGAAACTGTCCGAGGTTGATGAGGCCTACGTCGAAACCCTATATCAATGGCCAGCGTTCAAGGCGTGGCAACAAGCTGGCCTGGAGGATACTGCGCGGTGAAACGAGTCCATGTGGCGGCAGCGGTCATCCGCGATGCCGCTGGCAAAATCCTGATCGCCCGACGGGCCGACACCCAGCACCAGGGCGGCCTGTGGGAGTTTCCTGGCGGCAAGGTCGAGGCCGACGAATCCGTCGAAACCGCCCTGGCCCGTGAACTTCACGAAGAGCTGGGCATTGTCGTCGACGCCGCCCGGCCGTTGATCAAGGTGTGTCACGATTACCCGGACAAGCAGGTGTTGCTGGATGTCTGGGAAGTCTCGGCGTTCACCGGCGATCCCCATGGCGCCGAAGGGCAACCGTTGGCCTGGGTGACGGCCCGCGACCTGACGAATCATGAGTTTCCGGCGGCCAATCAGCCGATCATCGCGGCGGCCCGTTTGCCGGCTGAATACCTGATCACCCCGGAAGGCCTTGAGACGCCGGCCTTGCTGCGCGGCATGCAGAAGGCGATTGCCGGCGGGATCAAGTTGGTCCAGCTACGCGCCCCCAACGGCTACGACCCGCAATACCGCGACTTGGCGGTGGATGCGGCGGGGTTGTGTGCCGGCAAGGCCCAACTGATGCTCAAGGGGCCGTTCGAATGGCTGGGGGATTTTCCTTCTGCTGGTTGGCATATCACTGCCGCACAACTGCGCAAACATGCCGCGGCCGGTCGACCGTTCGGCAAGGACCGCTGGCTGGCGGCCTCCTGCCATAACGCCGAGGAGCTGTCCCTGGCGCAGCAAATGGACGTGGACTTCGTCACGCTTTCGCCGGTGCAGCCGACCCAGACCCATCCCGATGCACAGCCGTTGGGGTGGGCAGAAGCGGCGCGGTTGATCGAGGGCTTCGACCGGCCGGTTTATCTGTTGGGTGGGGTCGGGCCCGGCGACCGGCAAAAAGCCTGGGAAGCCGGGGCGCAGGGTGTGGCGGGGATTCGGGCGTTTTGGCCTGGGGCATGATTCTGGGGTGTGGCTGCTGACGCCATCGCGAGCAAGCTCGCTCCCACACTGGATCTGCGGGTATTCACAGTCCCCCTGTGGGAGCGAGCTTGCTCGCGATGGCGGCCTCAAAAACGATTCAGCCCCCGGGCTTGGCCGCCGCTTCCCACAGCACCTCCGCCACCCCTTGCCGCCGGGCAATGACTCGCGCGGCCACGAACAACAAGTCCGACAACCGATTGATATAGGCCAACCCCGGCCCCGTCAGCGGCTCTACCGCGTTCAATTGCTGACAACGCCGCTCGGCACTGCGGGCCAGGCTGCGGCAGACGTGGGCCTGGGCGATCAGCGTCGAGCCACCGGGCAGGATGAAATTTTCCAGTGGCCCCAATTCCTCGTTCCACACATCGATCGCCGCTTCCAGCCGCTCGATTTCCGCCACGTTCAAGGCTTGGTAGGCCGGCATCGCCAGCTCACCGCCCAGGTCGAACAATCGATGCTGACAAGGCCCCAGCACTTCGCTGACTTCCTTCAGCGCCGGGTACCGGGCCGTTTCGATGGCGAGCCCGGCCAGCAACAAGCCCAACTGACTGTTCAGCGTGTCCACTTCGCCGATGGCCTCGACCCGTGGGTGGTCCTTTGCCACGCGGCGACCATCGCCCAACCCGGTTTCACCTTTGTCGCCGGTGCGGGTGTAAATCTTCGACAGGCGAAAACCCATGCTCAACGCTCCAGTTGTTTGTTTTCCTGCGTCACCATCGAGGTGCCCGTCAGGGGCAGGCGCAGGGTGAAGCAGGTGCCTTGGCCTGGCGCCGACTGCACTTCCATCTGGCCCTTGTGGTTGTTGGTGATGATGAAATACGAGACCGACAGCCCAAGGCCAGTGCCCTGGCCGATCTCCTTGGTGGTGAAGAAGGGCTCGAAGGTGCGCTTGCGGACGTTCTCGCTCATGCCGATGCCGTTGTCCTCGACCTGGATTTCCGCCCATGGCGGATTCAACCGCGTACGCAGGATAATGCGCCCGGGTTCGCTGTCGTCCTGGCGCTGGTGGATCGCCTGGGCGGCGTTTTTCAGCAGGTTGAGCAGCACCTGTTCCAGTTCGTTGGCCGTGCCGGGCACCGGACCCAGGTTCGGGTCGAACTGACGGATGATCGCTTGGCCTTTGAAGTCGAAGCCGATCGCCAGGTCGAAGTCATTACCGGCGATTTCCACCGCCTGGTCGATCAGCGCCGGCAGGTCGCAGGGCGCCATCTGCCGCGTGCTGCGCCGGCTGAAGCTGAGCATGTGGGTGACGATTTTCGCCGCCCGGGCGCCGGCCTGCTGGATGCCGTCGAGCAATTGTGGGATTTCCCGACTTTCCAAGTAGCGGTTGACCACCGGCAATTCGATGCCCAGTTGCTCGGCCTGTTCAAGGTTCTTGGGCAGTTCCGGTGACAGGCGACGGCGGATGTTCTGCACGTTGTGCAGGATCGCCCCGAGTGGGTTGTTGATCTCATGGGCCATGCCCGCCGCGAGGCCGCCGACCGAGAGCATTTTTTCCGATTGCACCATCATTTCCTCCAGCGACAGGCGCTGGGTGATGTCGTCGATGCGGATCACCACGCCCCGCCCGGCGCCGCCCATCAGTGGATAGAACGTCAGGGCGTAATGCCGGGCCTCGTCGTCCTTGGTCCAGGTGACGCGTTCGATCTTGGCCACCGTATGTTGCTCCACGGTCTGCTTGAGCTGGGGCAGGTATGGCTTGAGCGGTTCGAAGGCGAGAAAGATCGGTTGGTTCAGGGCCTCGTCCAGTCGCGTGCCGGAGAGGGCGCTGGCTTCCTGGTTCCATTGGGTGACGTAGAGTTGCTCGTCGAGGGCGATCAGGGCCGACGGCATGGAGTCGATGATGCTGTTGAGGTAGTTCTGGAAGCCCGTGAGTTTTTTCTCGATCTTGCTGCGCACCTGGACTTCCAGCTCCAGCTTGCGATTGGTATGGCGGGTCTCTTCCGCCAGGCCCTGGGCCTGGTCGTAGGCGGCCTGGGAGTCGTCCCGCGCGCGCTTGAGTTGCTGCTCCCGGGCTTCGATCCGCGAGAGCATGGTATTGAATGCCTCGGCCAGGCTGCCGATCTCATCGTGGTTGCCCCGTGCGGCGCGCAGGGCATAGTTCTCCTCGCGGGTGACCTGGCGCGACAGCTCTTCGAGTTGATGAATCGGTTGGGTGATCAGGCGTTTGATCTGTTGGGCGATGATCAGCCACAGCAACACGCTGAAAATCAGGATGCCGAGGCTGGCGGTCAGGGTGCCGGTGTAGAACGCAGTCGGCAATTCGCTGCTGGCCACCAGCAACAGATGGCCCGGTGTCGTGCCGGGGCGGGGCAGGGTGATGACCTGGTTACTGCGAAACTCATTGGCCTGCCAGGCTTGTATGTTGCGGAAATGGTCCGGCAGCTTGAGCTTTTCGCCCTGTTGCAGTTGTGCCAGGCGATCGCCCTGGCCGTCGTACAACGCCGCCGCCCGTAGCGGTGCGTAGCTGTTGAGCTCGTCGAGCAGGCGCTGGGCGCTTTGTGGCGATTGCAGGGCGTCGGAGATCAGGCTCGGGTTGGCGATCAGTCGACCAATGGTCTGCAGGGCCTGGGGCGCCATGCTTTCCTGGGAGATGTAGTAGGCGGCGCTGATAAAGGTCAGGTTGGCCACCAGCAGGACAGTGGTCAATAACACCAACAGGGCGGCCAGCAGTTTCTGGCCGACCGGGAGGTTTTCAAGGCGCTGGCGCAATGGCATCAGACTCGTCGCTAAGAAGGAACACGAGGGTCAGCGTAGCCGCTGCTCAGTCGCTGGGCAATCCGAGGTTGTCCAAGTGGACAATCAGTCGCTGGCGCAGTTGTTCCAGGTGCGGCACGCTCAGCTCATGGCGCTGGGCAACCTTGCAGGCGTGGCCGAGCAAATAGCTGATTTCGGTACGGCGCCGATTGGCCACATCCTGGTACATCGAGGAGTAATTGGCGGCCGTGGCCTGGATTACCCGTTCGACCTCCGGTTGCAAATCCTCGGCCGCCGCGGGCTGGCCGCACCGTTCGAGCACATTCGTGAGTTCCGCGCACAGGGTCGCCACTTCGCAGTGGTGTTGCAGCAGGCCGCCGTTCTTGCAGTGATGCAGCACGGTCAGTGGATTGATTGCGCAGTTGAGTGCCAGCTTGCGCCAGAGGCGGGTGAGGATGTCGGTGCTCCATTCGTGGGGGATGCCGGCGGCGGCCAGGTCGTCCAGCCAGAACGGCGCCACCGGGTGAGCCGGATCGCCCAACCAGGTGTAGCCATGGCCGGCGAATATCACGCGCCAGTCACCGTCGCGGAACGCACCTTCGGTGCTGGAGGCACTGATGCAACGAGCCAGGGGCACGCAATTGGCCACTGCGTCCTGGCTGCCGAGGCCGTTCTGCAACAGGATCAGTTCCGATTCTGCGTCCAGGCGATGGGCCACCGACGTCACCGCCGCTTGCGCGTCGTACGCCTTGCAAGCCAGCAGCAGGCGCCTGATCGGCTCCGGGCTGTCCGCCGTTTCGCCCGGTACCGGGTAGCACTGCGCCTGGCCCTGTTCCACCAGCGTCAGGCCACCGGCGCCGCGGTAGGCCTGCAAGCGCGCTTCGTTGCGCAGCACCAGTCGCACCGGCAATCCGGCCCGGGCCAGGCGTGTGGCCCACAACGTGCCGAGACTGCCGGCCCCGAGGACATGCCAGGTGGTCGACATCAGTTTTTTACTCGGATTGGCGCAGGCATCTGAGGGCTCGCAGTGTCGGCAGGAAAAGAGCCGTTATAATGAGCCCGATTTTAACCACAAGCCAAGCGCGCGCCGTTGATACTGGCGCGCCTTTTTATTTGGAGAACACTACATGCCGTCATTCGACGTGGTATCCGAACTGGACAAACACGAAGTCACCAACGCGGTTGAAAACGCCGTCAAGGAACTCGACCGTCGTTATGACCTCAAGGGCAAGGGCAGTTTCGAGTTCAAGGAAAAAGACCTGACCGTGAACCTGACCGCCGAGGCCGAGTTCCAGCTCGAGGCGATGATCGAGATCCTCAAGCTGGCGCTGGTCAAGCGCAAGATCGATGTGCAGTGCCTCGAGGTCAAGGACGCCTATGCCTCGGGCAAGCTGATGAAGCAGGAAGCCGTGCTCAAGGAAGGCATCGATAAGGAGCTGGCGAAGAAAATCGTCGCTCATATCAAGGACGCCAAGCTCAAGGTGCAAGCCGCCATCCAGGGCGAGCAGGTGCGGGTCACCGGCAAGAAGCGTGACGACCTGCAGGAAGCCATTGCGGCACTGCGCGGCAAAGAATTCGGCATGCCCCTGCAATTCAATAACTTCCGCGACTGATCCCTTCAGTCATAGAGATGCACTGTGACGAGGGCACTTGCTTGCGCTTGGTTCTGTAGGAGCTGCCGAAGGCTGCGATCTTTTTGATCTTCGCTTGGGACTCAAGTGTCAGGGAAAGATCGCAACCTCGTTGCACTCGACAGCTCCTACGCCGCTCTTACAGCATCTAGCGGGAGCAAGCGCCCTCGCCACAATGCCGCGTGCAACAGGAATAAGGAGAGAGAGATGGACTTGAATGCTGAAGTGGACAACCTGGTCAAGGCTTCCCAGACCTGGATCCCCATGATCATGGAGTACGGCAGCCGTGTGCTGCTCGCTGTCATCACCCTGGCCATCGGCTGGTGGTTGATCAACAAAGTGACTCAGAAACTGGGTGCGCTGCTGGCCCTGCGTAACGCCGACCTGGCGCTGCAAGGGTTCATCAGTACCCTGGCCAACATCATTTTGAAGATACTGTTGATCGTCAGCGTCGCTTCGATGATCGGTGTGGAAACCACTTCGTTCGTCGCCGCCATTGGTGCCGCCGGCCTGGCGATCGGCCTGGCACTGCAAGGCAGCCTGGCGAACTTCGCCGGTGGCGTGCTGATCCTGCTGTTCCGCCCGTTCCGCATCGGTGACTGGATCGAAGCCCAGGGTGTGGCCGGTACGGTCGATAGCATCCAGATCTTCCACACGGTGTTGCGTACCGGTGACAACAAGACCGTCATCGTGCCCAACGGCAATCTCTCCAACGGCATCATCACCAACACCAACCGTCAGCCGACCCGCAAGGTCGTATTTGATGTCGGCGTGGATTACCAGGCGGACCTGCAAAAGGCCCGGGAAGTGTTGCTGGAGTTGGCCAAGGATGAGCGTGTGCTGGCCGATCCGGCACCTGAAGCGGTGATTTCCACCTTGGGCGACAGTTCCATCACGGTGTCGCTGCGTATCTGGGTGAAAACAGCGGATTATTGGAATGTGATGTTCATGCTCAATGAACAGGCCCGGGACCGTTTGAAAGAGGCGGGTATTGATATTCCGTTTCCACAACGAGTGATTCGGGTCGTGCAGGAAGGGCCAGCGCAATAACGAGTCGACTATATAACTTGGCGCTGAAGTCAGGTTATGTTTAGTTAGCTTGCTATTTAATAAGTTGAATTAAAGCTGACAGTCAATGGACATAAAAAAACCGCTCACCTGATCCAGGTGAGCGGTTTTTTGTTTGTTGCGGGTACGGCTATCGAACTAGCACTGAATTACAAGATGCTCAGTGGGTATTCGATGATCAGACGGGTGTCATTGTTGTCGTTGCCGTTGATGGCGTTATAGTCGCTGTTGGCGCGGTAGAACGCAGCACGTACGCGGAAAGACAGGTCCTTGGCTGGGCCGCTTTGCATAACGTACTTGGTTTCGAAGTCCCACTCGTGCTCTTTACCTTCGGAGCCGCCAGTCTCGATGTTGTCACCGGTAACGTAGCGAGTCATGAAGCTCAGGCCAGGTACGCCATAAGTCTTCATGTTCAGGTCGTAGCGAGCCTGCCAGGAGCGCTCGTCCTGACCGTTGAAGTCGGAGTATTGGATGGAGTTGGCGAGGAAGATAGTGCCGCCGCCGTCAACGCCATACACATAGCCGGTGTCACCGGAGGAGCGCTGGTGAGCCAGGGTGAACTTGTGGGCACCGATGGCATAGGCTGCTGCGAGGGACCAGATACGGTTGTCAACGTCGCCGCTGAGTTTCTGGCCCTGATCCTGGCTGTCATAACCGTTGAAGTCGAAGTTCAGGGACTGATCTTCGTTGATCGGCAGGGTGTAGTTCAGGTTGATGTATTTCTTTTTGTAGTGATCTTCAACGTCGGAAGCCGCTACGCCTGCTACGAAATTGTCGGTGAACTGGTAGGTTGCGCCAACGATGTCAGCAGATTTCAGGCCAAGACCGTCATCTCCCATGCCAGTTTGCGAGCTGATGGCGTTGAAATGACCTGCGCTCAACTCCAGGCCTTTGATTTCTTTGCTGGTGATCAGCGTACCGGTGGCTACTTCTGGCAGCAGACGGCTGTCGTCAGTCGAGAAAACCGGGCTGGTGGTGAACTGGTTACCGTATTTCAGAACGGTGTCGGACAGACGGAATTTAACCGCGCCGCCAACCTTCGATTGTGTGTCTTCCAGGTTGCCGTCGCTGTCACGAGCGAACAGACCGTTACCGGCACGACCGCTACCGCCATCGATGCGAACGGTGCCGAATGCGAAGCCGTCAACGCCTACACCAACGGTACCTTGAGTGAAGCCCGACTCGTAAATGGCACGAGCGGCAACACCAGACTCTTCACGATAACTTTGTGAAGTGCTTGGGTTGTTCTTGAAATCACGGTTCATGTACAGCGCACGGGTCAGAACAGTCAAGCTCTGATCTTCAATAAAACCCTTGGATTCCTCTTGGGAGGACGCCACTGCGAACTGCGAAACGCTGGCCGATACAGCCAGTGCGATCATGCTCCACTTCATCACGCGCATCGTGATTTGCTCCTTTGGTTTTTAGAAGAGTACTGCCGTCCCACCTGTTTTTTTATCTGGGCGGCTCTTTCTTTTTGTGTCGGCGCAAACTTATATCACGTCGACATTCTTTGGCGATACTTGCCCATTCAACCTTTCAGCTTCTTTACGACCATGTCGCCAATGGCTCGATCCATGTCGCATTTCAGCTGTTCCGACGCAACCGTATTCACAACTTTGATGTTGTTTTTTCTTTCCGGCATCGGTGTAAAGAGTCCATCATTACCGCGCTTGAAGCTCCTGTGGGCAGCCTTGCCGCTTTAATTTTTATGTCGACAGGTACTCGCTTCCGGCGAGGCCCTTCGGACAGTGCGGGTATGAATGCAACAAGCATGCTCAAACCCGAATTTCGTTTACATTTTTTTCACATTTCAGCGGTTGACGCGGTGAAACCTCATGAAACCGGGCCCCAAAGGCCTTGTTTTAAATAGGGTTGACGCGTGTATGGCTCTCGTGTTTGCCAGTGAAAAACGTGGCAAGACAACTAAAAACGTTACCGGTTCACCCTACCCAGTGAGTAAATCGCGGATGCTTTGTGCACTGAGCGTAGACGCCCTGTGCTGTTTTGGTGCAAAAAAATTTCAGGTTGTACGAAAATCTTACAGCGTCGAGGCTTTGCCTGGGCCCTGGCACGGTCTTTTCGGGACCTTGCCGTGCTGCCTGCGCTGTGTTGGTGCGTCAGCTTGCACAGCTTGATGCTTGTGGTAAAAAAAAACCTTCGCGGGACGGGCATCGGGACGTTGTGCCGTGATCGATCCGGCGTTCGCAGGTATGCTGCGCATCTGTGCCCGATTCAGGCCTTCGGGTCGCTGAGCCGGGCAGAATCGATAACGAGGAGTACGTGCGGTGTTTGCCTTAGATCCACGACTGCAACAAGACACATTGCCCATCGGCGATTTCCCGTTGTGCCGTTTGCTCTTGTCCAACGACGCCAATTACCCGTGGTTCATCCTCGTACCGCGGCGAGAAAATATCAGTGAATTGTTTCAGTTGGATGACACGGATCAATTACAGCTGTGGAAAGAAACCACGGCGCTGGCCGAAACCCTCAAGGATTCGTTCGATGCCGACAAGATGAACGTTGCAACCTTAGGTAACGTCGTCAGTCAGTTGCATATGCATGTCATCGTGCGCAAACGTGATGATGCCGCCTGGCCTGCGCCGGTCTGGGGCAAGCACCCGGCCCAGCCTTATAATGCAGAGCAGGTCTCGGCCATTCGCGAACGGTTGCGAGTGGCCCTGGCCGATGATTTCAAGTTTCTGGAGGGCTGAACCATGAACCTTGAAGAACGCGTAACCGATCTGGAAAGTCGCCTGGCGTTTCAGGATGACACCATCCAGGCATTGAATGATGTGCTGGTAGCGCAGCAGCGGATTGTCGAGCGGCTGCAGCTGCAGATGGCGGCGCTGCTCAAGCGCCAGGAAGAAATGGCCGGGCAATTCGAGTCGTTCGAAGAAGAGGCGCCGCCCCCTCACTACTGATGTGGCCGATTGCCGTTTGACGGGCAATAAAAAACCGCGAGCAGCCAGGCTGCATCGCGGTTTTTTTACGCTTGGATCAGCGGCGCGGCAGCGCAGCGATCACGTCTTCGGCCTGCAGGCCCTTGTCGCGGTTCATCACGGAGAATTCCACGCGCTGGCCTTCCACCAGGACGCGATGGCCTTCGCCACGAATGGCCCGGAAATGCACGAAAATGTCATCGCCGGAGTCGCGGGAAATGAAGCCGAACCCTTTGGACGTGTTGAACCACTTCACCGTGCCGGTATCGCGGTTGGACATGTCGTAGTTCTGCGCAGCGGCGGCCGGCGACGACTTCTTGTAGAAGCTGACGGCCAGGTGCAGTGCCACGGCGAGCAGTGCCGCGCCCAGGCTGAACAGAATGGCCGGATGACCGCCAATTTCCGGCATGGGCGCCAGCAGTGCCAGGGTTTGGAGGGCTACGGCCAGCACCAGCAGGGCGCTGACAAGGTTTTGCAGTTGGTGACGTGGACCTTTGTTCCAGTAAGGGATGACAGGAGCAAGGGTCAGGTTGAGCAGGCCGAAAAAGGCCAGGTACAGTGCATCGGGGTGTTGCAGGTAAGGTGTGGCTTCGGAACCCAGGCTAGGGATGAAGGACAGCAGCAGGGCAGCTGCGCCCATTAGCAAGTGGACGATTTTCAACATTTTGATTGGCTCACGGTTAAGACAGATCACAAGGAAGAGCGGGTCGGGCACGGTTCGCTTCGAAACAATGAGAGGCGTTGGACACGTACCCGAATCAGCCTATGCGTTACGCCCGGGAAAATAAGCGTAGCGACACACTGCCTATTTAACAGCAAAGCTCGGGCCTTCTCAAACCCGTTACGGGCGCGGACCGCGCTGTTCGTCGGCCAGAAAAGTCCCGTGGCTGCTTGAACGCGCCAGGCAAGCGGCGTTGAATTTCCCAGGTGCCGGAACCGTCGGTCATCCTGGCTTGTCGGTTCTGGAGGGCTGGCAATCTGTCGCAGGCCGTAGGCGGCCAGAACCACTAGAGTGAGTAGGGCCGTTGTCGAATTCATCACCTCAGGAGATCAAACCCCATGGCAATTGATATCGGTATCAGTGAAGAAGACCGCAAGTCCATCGTCGACGGGCTTTCGCGCCTGTTGTCGGATACCTACGTGCTGTATCTCAAGACCCACAATTTCCACTGGAACGTCACAGGGCCGATGTTTCGGACCCTGCATCTGATGTTCGAGGAGCAATACAACGAGCTGGCGCTGGCGGTGGACCTGATTGCCGAGCGAATCCGCGCCCTTGGCTTCCCGGCCCCGGGTGCCTACTCGGTGTATGCACGCTTGTCCTCTATCAAGGAAGAGGAAGGCGTGCCTGCCGCCGAAGACATGATCCGGCAACTGGTCGAGGGCCAGGAAGCGGTGACGCGTACGGCCCGTGGCATCTTTCCTTTATTGGACAAAGTCAGCGACGAGCCCACGGCCGACCTGCTGACCCAGCGCATGCAGGTTCACGAAAAGACCGCGTGGATGCTGCGGGCGCTGTTGGAAAACTAATAAGGTGTCGTGGCGAGGGAGCTTGCTCCCGCTGGGCTGCGCAGCGGCCCAAACCCGCCAGACGCAGGTCTTACGACTGCTGCGCAGCCGAACGGGAGCAAGCTCCCTCGCCACAAGGGCGATATCGCCTGCACGCTGGGTGTAGGACGGCGTAATTCATCGCCGGCCTTCTGTTGGCTTGTCCTACATCCATGGTCATAAAGTCGTCTGGAACTGGCGATGCCGTTGAGCTTCCATAGAGCCACAGATGGGTTGATCCAACCCAGAGGCTCGTATGGCAAAGGAGTGTCAACGGTATGATTCAAGGAAAAGAACCCGGGGAAGGGCGGTTGGGGCGTTTTCAGCCCATCAGCGTCGACCCGTTCATCCGGGGGTTCGATATGCAACTGGCCCGGCCCTTGGCTCGATCCATTCGCCTGAACGGGTTTGCCACCTGTCTGCGGCTGGAACAGGTCTATTGGGATATCCTCGGTGACATGGCCGAGCTCAACCGCTGCTCCATCAGCACATTGCTGTCCCATGTGGACAGGGAAGTGCACCTGCGCCATGGCGGGGTGCGCAATTTCAGCGGGCTGGTGCGCGTAGTCTGCGTGGTGCACAGTTTGAAGGAAACCGGGATGGATCATGGTGCGGCGTAGGCGCTGCCGAAGGCTGCGATCTTTTGCTCTTGCGCTTTAGACTCAAGTGTCTGGGGCAAGATCGCAGCCTCGTTGCACTCGTCAGTTCCTACGTAGCTCCTGCACGGCATCTACTTGGCGATGACTGTGCGGTCTTACGGCTGCACAGGCCGCATTTAATGGATATAATCCCGCTCTTTGCCGCAAAGCCCCGCCTTTGCGCGTGTAACCTGATCGCCGAGACAACCCCATGCCGATGTACGACTATCAATGTGCTTCCTGTGGTCATCAGATGGAAGCCATTCAAAAGATCAGCGCGGCACCGCTGGTCGACTGCCCTGCCTGCCAGGCGCCTGAACTGAAAAAGATGCTCTCCATGCCTGGTTTCCGCCTTGGCGGCACGGGCTGGTATGAAACCGACTTCAAGACCGGCGCCAAGAAAAACCTGGCCGGTGGCGACAAAGCTGATTGAGTTGAATACGCGCGAGTTCTTGCACGGGCAGGGCCTCCAACCGAATGTCGAATTACGAGAAGTGAAACCACTACCATGATGCGCAGCCATTATTGCGGCCAACTGAACGAAAGCCTGGAAGGTCAGGAAGTTACTCTTTGTGGATGGGTCCATCGTCGCCGTGACCATGGCGGGGTGATTTTCCTCGATATCCGTGATCGTGAAGGCCTGGCCCAGGTGGTGTTCGATCCGGACCGCGCTGAAACCTTCGCCACCGCCGACCGCGTGCGCAGCGAATACGTCGTCAAGATCACCGGCAAGGTGCGCCTGCGCCCGGCCGGCGCCGGCAACGCCAACATGGCGTCGGGCATGATCGAAGTGCTGGGCTACGAGCTGGAAGTGCTCAACGAGTCGGAAACCCCGCCGTTCCCACTCAACGAATACTCCGACGTGGGCGAGGAAACCCGCCTGCGCTACCGCTTCATCGACCTGCGTCGCCCGGAAATGGCCGAGAAGCTGCGCCTGCGCTCGCGCATGACCACCAGCATCCGTCGTTACCTGGACGAAAACGGCTTCCTCGACGTCGAGACGCCGATCCTGACCCGTGCCACGCCGGAAGGCGCCCGCGACTATCTGGTGCCGAGCCGTACCCACCCCGGCAGCTTCT
The DNA here is from genome assembly GCF_900119265.1 of Pseudomonas sp. NFACC04-2. Classification (NCBI taxonomy): domain Bacteria; kingdom Pseudomonadati; phylum Pseudomonadota; class Gammaproteobacteria; order Pseudomonadales; family Pseudomonadaceae; genus Pseudomonas; species Pseudomonas sp. NFACC04-2. The sequence continues at coordinate 150,964 of NZ_FPJC01000012.1, read as the reverse complement.
TCGCCCTGCCGCAGTCGCCACAGCTGTTCAAGCAACTGCTGATGGTGGCCGGGTTCGACCGCTACTACCAGATCGCCAAGTGTTTCCGCGACGAAGACCTGCGTGCCGACCGTCAGCCTGAGTTTACTCAGATCGACATCGAGACCAGCTTCCTCGACGAAAAAGACATCATGGGCCTGACCGAAGGCATGATCCGCAACCTGTTCAAGGAAGTGTTGGGTCTGGAGTTCGGCGAGTTCCCGCACATGACCTTCGAAGAGGCCATGCGCCGCTACGGTTCCGACAAGCCGGACCTGCGTAACCCACTGGAACTGGTGGACGTGGCCGATCAGCTCAAGGACGTCGAGTTCAAGGTGTTCAGCGGCCCGGCCAACGACCCTAAATGCCGTATCGCGGCCCTGCGTGTTCCAGGCGGCGCCAGCATGCCACGCAAGCAGATCGACGATTACACCAAGTTCGTCGGTATCTACGGTGCCAAGGGCCTGGCGTACATCAAGGTCAACGAGCGCGCCGCCGGTGTCGACGGCCTGCAATCGCCTATTGTGAAAAACATCCCGGAAGCCAACCTCAATGTGATCCTCGATCGCGTGGGTGCGGTTGACGGCGATATCGTGTTCTTCGGCGCCGACAAGGCCAAGATCGTCAGCGAAGCCCTGGGCGCGCTGCGCATCAAGCTGGGCCATGACCTGAAGCTGCTGACGTGCGAGTGGGCACCGATGTGGGTCGTTGACTTCCCGATGTTCGAAGAAAACGACGACGGCAGCTTCTCCGCGCTGCACCACCCGTTCACCGCGCCAAAGTGCTCGCCGCAAGAGTTGGAGGCCAACCCGGCCACCGCTCTGTCGCGCGCCTACGACATGGTCCTGAACGGTACCGAGCTGGGTGGCGGTTCGATCCGTATCCATCGCAAGGAAATGCAACAGGCGGTGTTCCGCCTGCTGGGCATCGACGAAGCCGAGCAGGAAGAGAAGTTCGGCTTCCTGCTGGACGCGCTGAAATACGGTGCGCCGCCCCACGGTGGCCTGGCCTTCGGCCTGGACCGCCTGGTGATGCTGATGACCGGCGCCCAGTCGATCCGTGAAGTGATCGCGTTCCCCAAAACCCAGAGCGCGGCCGATGTCATGACCCAGGCGCCGGGCGTGGTGGACGCCAAGGCGTTGCGCGAGTTGCACATCCGCCTGCGTGAACAGCCAAAGGCTGAGTAAGGCTGGCTCCTGAGAGGGCGCATCTTCGGATGCGCCTTTTCATTGGGGTCGATATTTCTGATTGCCGGCCACTGTCCACGCGCAGGGCGGGCAATGTTCCAAAGAGAAACGGAGCGAGTTATGGCAGGTCATTCCAAGTGGGCGAACATCAAGCACCGCAAAGAACGTCAGGATGCCAAGAGAGGCAAGATCTTCACCAAGTGGATCCGTGAGCTGACGGTCGCGGCTCGCCAGGGTGGCGGCGATCCGGGTTCCAACCCGCGTCTGCGCCTGGCCCTGGACAAGGCCTTGGGTGCCAACATGAGCCGCGACATCATCGACCGGGCCATCGCCCGTGGCGCGGGTGCGACCGAGGCCGACAACGTCGAAGAGCTGACCTACGAAGGGTATGGCCCGGGCGGCGTGGCGGTGATGGTCGAATGCATGACCGACAATCGCAACCGTACCGCTGCCGCCGTGCGTCACGCGTTCAGCAAATGCGGTGGGAACCTGGGCACCGACGGCTCGGTGGCCTATCTGTTCGAGCGCAAGGGGCAAATCAGCTTTGCCCCGGGCCTCGATGAAGATGCCCTGACGGAAGCGGCCCTGGAGGCCGACGCCGATGACGTGGTCAGCCATGAAGACGGTTCGTTCGACGTGTTCACCTCGTTCGCCAGCTTCTATGCCGTACGCAATGCCCTGGAGGCGGCCGGTTTCAAGCCCGCCGACGCGGAAATCGTCATGCAGCCGACCACCAGTGCCGAACTGGACCTGGAAGGCGCCGAGAAGGTGCTCAAGCTGATCGACATGCTGGAAGACCTGGATGACGTGCAGAACGTTTATTCCAACGCCGATATTCCGGAATCGGTGGCTGAACAGCTGGGCTGATGGCGTCCATTTAAATGCCAATGTGGGAGCGAGCTTGCTCGCGATAGCGATACTTCAGTCAACACTGTGCTTGCTGACCCGGCGCCATCGCGAGCAAGCTCGCTCCCACAGGTCTGGTCAAATCCTCTTCAAACCGCAGGCGTTATGACTTTAATCCTTGGTATCGACCCTGGTTCGCGCATCACCGGCTACGGTGTGGTTCGCGATACCGGGCGCGGCTGCGTGTACGTCGCCTCTGGTTGTATCCGCACCGGTGCGGGCGAGCTGCATGAGCGCCTGCAGATCGTTTATCGCGGCGTGCGCGAAGTCATCCAGACCTACGGCCCGGTGACCATGGGCATCGAACGGGTCTTCATGGCGCGTAACGCCGATTCGGCCCTGAAGCTGGGGCAGGCCCGGGGCGCGGCCATTGTGGCTGGCGCCGAGGAGAACCTGGAAATCGCCGAGTACACCGCGACCCAGGTCAAGCAGGCGGTCGTCGGCACAGGGGCGGCGAACAAGGAGCAGGTGCAGATGATGGTGATGCACCTGTTGAAACTGGTCAGCAAGCCGCAAATCGACGCCTCCGACGCCCTGGCCATCGCCATTTGCCATGCCCATACCCGTTCCAGCCTGTTGCCTCATGGCCTGGGGACTGCACGCAGTCGTGGCGGGCGCCTGCGTCTCTGATAGCATCAGCGCAATCTTCGTGAGCCCGAGCATCTTGCGCCTGTGTCGTCGGCCTTACTGCCCGGGCTGTTATTCGCCAGCCCGCGGGCTGGCCAACACCCAAGGACCTGAAACGTGATTGGACGCTTGCGCGGCACCCTGGCTGAAAAACAGCCGCCGCACCTGATTCTGGATGTAAATGGCCTGGGTTATGAGCTGGAAGTGCCCATGACCACGCTGTATCGCTTGCCGTCGGTCGGCGAGCCGCTGACCCTGCACACCCATTTGGTCGTGCGCGAGGATGCGCAGTTACTCTATGGCTTCGTCGGCAAGCGCGAGCGGGATTTCTTCCGCGAGTTGATCCGTCTCAATGGCGTCGGCCCGAAACTGGCCCTGGCCTTGATGTCGAGCCTGGAAGTCGACGAACTGGTGCGCTGCGTGCAGTCCCAGGACACCTCGGCGCTGACCAAGGTGCCGGGGGTGGGTAAGAAAACCGCCGAGCGCCTGCTGGTCGAACTCAAGGACCGCTTCAAGGCCTGGGAGGCGGTGCCGGCGATGTTCGCCTTGGTGCCGAACCAGCCGGACGCGCCGGTGCCGGCGGTCAGCGCCGAAAACGATGCGGTCACCGCGTTGATCTCCCTGGGCTACAAGCCGCAGGAGGCCAGCAAGGCGATTTCCGCCATCAAGGAAAAAGGCCTGAGCACCGAAGACATGATTCGCCGTGCCCTGAAGGGAATGATTTAAGTGATTGAAGCTGACCGTCTGATCGCCGCCACGGGCGCCCCCCGTGACCGCGAGGAAATCCAGGACCGTGCGATTCGTCCTGTCAGCCTGGCCGACTACATCGGCCAACCGACCGTGCGCGAGCAGATGGAGCTGTTCATCCAGGCGGCCCGTGGGCGCAGCGAGTCTTTGGACCACACCTTGATCTTCGGCCCGCCGGGCCTGGGCAAGACCACCCTGGCCAACATCATTGCCCAGGAAATGGGTGTCTCGATCAAGAGCACATCGGGGCCGGTGCTTGAACGGCCGGGCGATCTGGCGGCGTTGCTGACCAACCTTGAGCCCCATGACGTACTCTTCATCGACGAAATCCATCGGTTGTCGCCGATCGTCGAGGAAGTGCTGTACCCGGCCATGGAAGATTTCCAGCTCGACATCATGATTGGCGAAGGGCCGGCGGCGCGCTCCATCAAGCTGGACCTGCCGCCCTTCACCCTGGTGGGCGCCACCACCCGTGCTGGCATGCTGACCAACCCGCTGCGGGACCGTTTCGGTATCGTCCAGCGCCTGGAGTTCTACAACAACGCCGACCTGGCGACGATTGTCAGCCGCTCGGCGGGCATCCTCGGGTTGCCGCTGGACCCGGACGGTGCTTATGAGATCGCCCGGCGTGCCCGGGGTACGCCGCGGATCGCCAACCGCTTGCTGCGCCGGGTCCGGGATTTTGCCGAAGTCCGAGCCAAGGGCCACATCACCAAGCCGATTGCCGACCTGGCGCTGAACCTGCTGGACATCGACGAGCGTGGTTTCGACCATCAGGACCGGCGCCTGCTGCTGACCATGATCGAGAAGTTCGACGGTGGCCCGGTGGGCGTGGACAGCCTGGCGGCGGCCATCAGCGAAGAGCGCCACACGATTGAAGATGTGCTGGAACCGTACCTGATCCAACAGGGCTATATCATGCGCACGCCTCGCGGGCGCGTGGTGACCCGCCATGCTTATCTGCACTTTGGCTTAAACATCCCGACACGAATGGGCGAGATGCCGGTGGTAGACGAATTCCTCGATGCCGTGGACGATTGAACGAGCTCTGTACGCCGACTTTTTTCCGGTTCGTGCTGTCCCAGACGACGCTTGGAGCGTCAATGCGTTCGAGAATGAAAAAACAGTTGCCTGGCCGATTGGCAACCTGAGGAGTAAGCACTAGAGTATGCGCGCGCAAAACGGGCTGGAGTCGTTCGCACATCGCTGTCGCGTTTATTACGAGGACACCGATGCTGGCGGCATCGTCTACTACGTCAATTACCTCAAGTTTATGGAACGGGCTCGAACCGAACGGCTGCGGGAACTGGGTTTTGCCCAATCCGCGCTGGCAGGGGAGGACCTGTTATTCGTCGTGCATTCCAGCGAAGCGCGTTACCACGCGCCGGCGCGACTGGACGACGAACTGGTGGTAAGTGCCGATGTCATCGAATTGAACCGTGTCAGCCTGCGCTTCAAGCAGCAGGTCAGGCGGGCTACGGATAACGTGCTGCTCTGCGAAGGGCAGTTTTTGGTGGCCTGTGTGCGCACCCATAGTTTGAAACCCCGGGCCATTCCCGAAGCTCTACGTGCGGCCTTTGCCGGCGTGAGCGGCGCGGGTACACACTCAGAGCAGGAGATAAAGCGTGGAAGCTAACGTCGTCGACCATTCCTCCATGTGGAGCTTGGTCAGCAATGCCAGCGTCGTGGTGCAACTGGTAATGCTGACCCTGGTAGCCGCATCGGTGACCTCATGGATCATGATCTTTCAGCGCAGCAACATGCTGCGCGCCGGTCGCCGTGCCCTGGAGAGCTTCGAAGAGCGCTTCTGGTCCGGCATCGACCTGTCCAAGCTCTATCGCCAGGCCGGCAGCAACCCGGACCCAGACTCGGGCGTCGAGCAGATCTTCCGTGCCGGCTTCAAGGAGTTCTCTCGCCTGCGCCAGCAGCCGGGCGTCGACCCTGAGGCGGTGATGGAAGGTGTGGCCCGTGCCATGCGCGTCGCCATTTCCCGCGAGGAAGAAAAGCTCGAACAGGGCCTGTCGTTCCTGGCCACCGTTGGTTCGGTCAGCCCATACATCGGTCTGTTCGGTACCGTGTGGGGGATCATGAACTCCTTCCGTGGCCTGGCTTCCGCCCAGCAAGCGACCCTCGCCACTGTGGCCCCGGGCATCGCCGAGGCACTGATCGCCACCGCCATCGGTCTGTTCGCGGCCATTCCGGCCGTGATCGCCTACAACCGCTTCGCTGCCCGCAGCGAGATGCTGACCGGCCGTTACTACACCTTCGCCGATGAATTCCAGGCGATCCTGCACCGTAAAGTGCACACCAGCGAAGAATAAGCAGGTATTTCCCAATGGCTTTAATCGCTCGAGCCCGAAAAAAGCGCAAGCCGGTCGCCGAGATGAACGTGGTGCCCTACATCGATGTGATGTTGGTGCTGCTGGTCATCTTCATGGTGACCGCGCCCATGCTCAATCAGGGCGTGAAGGTCGATCTGCCCAAGGTTTCCAGCGAAGCCTTGCCGCAGGACAACAACACCCAGGTACTGACCATTTCGATCAAGGCTGACAAGACCTACTACTGGAACCTTGGCAGTGAGGTGGACACCGAGAAGCAGCAGGACCGGGCCATGACCTTGCCGCAGATGACCGATGCGGTGACCAAGATCATTCGTGTCGGCAACGATGCCGGCAAGCGCACGCAAGTCTTCATTCGCGGCGACAAGACCGTCGACTACGGTGCCGTGATGGGGGCCATGGGCGGCCTGCAGAAAGCCGGGGTCGGTAATGTTGGCTTGATCACTGAGGCGCCCTGATGCAGCAACAGCGAGAGCCGTCCGCCTCGGAAAGCTACTTCTGGCCCAGTGTCCTGGCTATCGGCCTGCATGTGCTGGTGTTCGGCATGCTGTTCGTCAGTTTTGCCATGACCCCGGAGTTGCCGCCGGCCAAGCCGATCGTGCAGGCGACGTTGTACCAGCTCAAGTCGAAAAGCCAGGCTACGACCCAGACGAACCAGAAGCTTGCCGGTGAGGCGAAGAAATCCGCCGCGCGCCAGACTGAAGTCGAGCAGATGGAACAGAAGAAGGTCGAGCAGGAAGCGATAAAGGCCGCGGAACAAAAGAAAGAGGAAGCGGCTCAAAAGGCCGAGGAAGCCAAGAAGGCCGATGAGGCGAAGAAAGCGGACGAGGCGAAAAAGGCTGACGAAGCCAAGAAAGCCGACGATGCGAAGAAAGCCGAGGCCAAGAAGGCAGAAGAGAAACAATTGGCTGATATAGCCAAGAAGAAAGCCGAAGAAGAAGCCAAGAAAGCGGCTGAAGAAGAGGCCAAGAAAGCGGCCGCTGAAGAAGCGAAGAAAAAGATCGTCGAGGACGCCAAGAAAAAAGCGGCCGAAGACGCCAAGAAAAAAGCTGAAGCTGAAGAGGCGAAAAAGAAAGTCGCCGAAGACGCGAAGAAGAAAGCCGCCGCCGATGCCGCCAAGAAAAAGGCCCAGGACGCAGCGCGTAAGTCCGCCGAAGACAAAAAGGCCCAGGCCTTGGCAGATTTGCTTTCCGACACGCCGGAGCGCCAGCAGGCCTTGGCCGATGAGCAGGGTGATGAAGTTGCCGGCAGCTACGATGATCTGATTCGCGCTCGGGCGGCAGAAGGCTGGGCTCGCCCACCTTCGGCGCGCAAAGGCATGACGGTAGTATTGCAAATCGGCATGTTGCCCGACGGTACGGTTACCTCGGTCAGCGTCGCCAAGTCCAGTGGTGACGGTCCGTTCGACGCTTCGGCGGTCGCAGCGGTCAAGAACATTGGGCGTTTGACGGAAATGCAAGGAATGAAACCGAGCGACTTTGCTCCCTATCGTTCATTCAAGATGACATTCACACCTGAGGATCTAGCCTTGTGAGAAACCTTCTTCGATCAATGCTGGTCGTTATCTGCTGCCTGGCAGGGATAGCGGTAGCAGAGGAAAAGAACATCCTGGTCACCAGCGGCAGCGACCGGGCCACCCCGATCGCCGTCGTACCGTTCGGCTGGCAGGGCGGTAACGTCCTGCCGGACGACATGGCGGAAATCATCGGCAACGACCTGCGCAACTCGGGTTACTACGCGCCGATTCCGAAGCAGAACATGATCAGCCTGCCAACCCAGGCCAGCGAAGTCATCTACCGTGACTGGAAGGCCCTGGGCGCCCAGTACATCATGGTCGGCAGCATCGTTCCGGCCGGCGGTCGCCTGCAGGTGCAGTACGCCCTGTTCAACGTCGCCACCGAGCAGCAAGTGCTGACCGGCAGTGTGTCGGGCAGCGTCGATCAGTTGCGCGATATGTCGCACTACATCGCCGACCAGTCGTTCGAGAAACTCACCGGCATCAAGGGCGCGTTCTCCACTCGCATGCTCTACGTGACGGCCGAGCGTTTCTCCGAGAACAACACCCGCTACACCCTGCAGCGTTCCGACTACGACGGCGCCCGTGCGGTGACCTTGCTGCAATCGCGCGAGCCGATCCTGTCGCCGCGCTTCGCCCCCGATGGCAAGCGCATCGCCTATGTCTCGTTCGAGCAGAAGCGTCCGCGTATTTTCGTGCAGCACATCGACACCGGTCGTCGTGAGCAGATCACCAACTTCGAAGGCCTCAACGGCGCACCAGCCTGGTCGCCGGACGGTTCGCGCCTGGCGTTTGTACTGTCCAAGGATGGTAACCCGGACATCTATGTGATGAATCTGGCTTCGCGCTCGATCTCCCGCGTCACCAACGGCCCGGGCATCAACACCGAGCCGTTCTGGGGCAAGGATGGCTCGACCATCTACTTCACCTCCGACCGTGGCGGCAAGCCTCAGATCTACAAGACCAGTGCCGGTGGCGGCGGTGCCGAGCGCGTGACGTTCGTCGGTAACTACAACGCCAACCCTAAACTGTCGGCGGACGAAAAGACCCTGGTGATGATCCATCGCCAGGATGGTTTCACCAATTTCAAGGTGGCGGCCCAGGATTTGCAGCGCGGAAGTGTAAAAATCCTCACTGATAGCACTCTGGACGAGTCACCCACTGTTGCGCCCAACGGCACCATGGTAATCTACGCCACCCGCCAGCAGGGCCGGGGAGTCTTGATGCTCGTGTCCATTAATGGACGCGTGAGGCTCCCGCTTCCTACCGCACAAGGCGAAGTCAGAGAACCGTCCTGGTCCCCTTACCTGAACTGACGCGGCGCAATACGTTTTACTTAACACACTGGGGTTCATTAGGAGTTTCACGATGGAAATGCTGAAGTTTGGTAAATTTGCTGCGCTGGCTCTGGCCATGGCTGTAGCTGTAGGTTGCTCGTCCAAAGGCGGCGACAATGCCGGTGAAGGCGCTGTTGATCCAAACGCTGGTTACGGCGCTAACACTGGTGCCGTTGACGGCTCCCTGAGCGAAGAAGCTGCTCTGCGCGCAATCACCACCTTCTACTTCGAATACGACAGCTCGGACCTGAAGCCAGAAGCCATGCGCGCTCTGGACGTTCACGCCAAGGACCTGAAAGCGAACGGCGCTCGCGTTGTTCTGGAAGGCAACACCGACGAACGTGGTACTCGTGAGTACAACATGGCACTGGGCGAGCGTCGTGCGAAAGCCGTTCAGCGCTACCTGGTACTGCAAGGTGTTTCCCCAGCTCAGCTGGAACTGGTTTCCTACGGCGAAGAGCGTCCAGTTGCCACCGGCAACGACGAGCAGTCCTGGGCTCAAAACCGTCGCGTCGAACTGCGTAAGTAATTCGTCATGCGAACGTGCCGTCGTGCTGTAACTGTTCTGGCTCTCAGCCTCGCGCCGCTTGCGGCGTGGGCTGCGGTTCCTGTGGTCGATAACGATGCCGGCTATAACAATAGCGGGAGCAGCTATCCGCCTGCGGGTTACGGTACGAACGGCGCCTATGCCGGGGGAGGGGTTTCGGCCCCTGTCTCGGCACAGGGCCAGCTGTTCAACCAACTGCAGCAAATGCAGGATCAGATCTCGCGCCAACAGGGTGTGATCGAAGAACTGCAAAATGATATTTCGCGCATGAAGCAGGAAAGCCTGGAGCGATACCAGGATCTTGATCGGCGCATAGGATCCGGCGTTGCACCTGCCGCGACTCCTGAGAATTCTCCAACCGGTGGCGAGTTGAATGCCCCCGGTGCAGCCGCAGGCGCGGGGGCAACTGCTCCAGCAGCGCCTGCCGCCGGTGGCGAGCCGGCTGATCCGGCGAAGGAAAAGCTCTATTACGATGCTGCCTTCGACCTGATCAAGGCCAAGGATTTCGACAAAGCCAGCCAGGCCTTTGCCGCTTTCCTGCGCAAATACCCAAACAGCCAGTACGCGGGCAATGCCCAATACTGGCTGGGTGAAGTGAACCTGGCCAAGGGCGACCTGCAAGGTGCCGGCCAGGCGTTCGCCAAGGTTTCGCAACTGTATCCCAAGCACGCCAAGGTGCCGGATTCGCTTTACAAGCTGGCTGACGTGGAGCGCCGTCTCGGTCACGCCGACAAGGTGAAAGGCATTCTGCAGCAGGTGGTGGCCCAATATCCGGGTACATCCGCGGCTCAGTTGGCCCAGCGTGATCTACAGCGCATGTAAGCCGATTTGACCTGTTCTGAAGAAACCCGCGCCTGTCGCGGGTTTTTTCGTTAGAATTCACGCCCTTTTTATGAAACACGCTTTTTGGGATCTGCGCGTTGGCGGGGTTCCTTGAAGTGCCTGACGGAGGCGGACAGCCTGTTTAGCTGTTACGCCCGTGGCGACTATGCAAGACACATTGAGAATCACCGAAGTTTTTTACTCGTTGCAGGGTGAAACGCGAACGGCTGGGCTGCCCACGGTATTCGTGCGCCTCACCGGTTGTCCGTTGCGTTGCCAATACTGTGACAGCGCGTACGCCTTCAGTGGCGGCACCGTGCGAACCCTCGACGATATCCTGGAACAAGTGGCCAGTTATCGTCCGCGTTATGTCTGTGTCACGGGCGGCGAGCCCTTGGCGCAACCCAACGCCATCCCCTTGCTCAAGCAGTTGTGTGATGCCGGTTACGAGGTTTCGCTGGAAACCAGCGGTGCCCTGGATATCTCGGCCGTCGACCCGCGTGTCAGCCGCGTCGTGGACCTGAAAACCCCAGGCTCCAAGGAGGCGCACCGCAACCGCTATGAAAATATCGAACTGCTGACGCCCAACGATCAGGTCAAGTTCGTGATCTGTTCGCGGGAGGATTATGACTGGGCCGTGTCCAAGTTGATCCAGTACGGGCTCGACCAGCGGGCCGGCGAAGTGTTGTTGTCGCCGAGTCATCACGATTTGAACGCCCGGGATCTGGCGGATTGGGTGGTGGCGGATAACTTGCCGGTGCGCCTGCAACTGCAGCTGCATAAATATCTTTGGAACGACGAGCCGGGGCGCTGAGATGACTGAACATTCGAACATGGCTGAAAAACGTGCGGTCATCCTGTTGTCCGGTGGCCTGGATTCGGCCACGGTCGTGGCCATGGCTCGTGCCGAAGGCTACCGCTGCTACACCATGAGTTTCGACTATGGCCAGCGCCACCGCGCTGAGTTGCACGCCGCGGAACGGGTTGCCCGGGACTTGGGCGTGGTGGAACACAAGGTGATCGGCCTGAACCTCAATGGCATCGGTGGCTCGGCCCTGACCGACAGTTCCATCGACGTGCCCGAGGCGCCTAGCGAGGGTATTCCGGTGACGTATGTGCCTGCGCGTAACACGGTGTTTCTTTCCCTGGCGTTGGGGTGGGCCGAAGTGCTGGGCGCCCGTGACATTTTCATTGGCGTCAATGCCGTGGATTATTCCGGCTACCCGGATTGCCGCCCGGAGTTCGTCGAAGCGTTCGAGCGCATGGCCAACCTGGCGACCAAGGCCGGTGTGGAGGGGCAGGGGTTCCGCATCCAGGCGCCGTTGCAGAATCTCAGTAAGGCCGACATCGTCAAGGCGGGCGTGAAGCTTGGCGTGGACTACGGGCTCACCGTTTCCTGCTATCAGGCTGACGATCAGGGCCGCGCTTGCGGCAAATGCGACAGCTGCCGCCTGCGTGCAGAGGGCTTCGCCGCGGCGGGTGTAAGCGATCCAACCCGTTATTTTTGATTTATTTCAAATTAAGTGTTGAATAGTCCTTAGAAATCAGTATTATACGCGCCACCACACAGCGGGTCGTTAGCTCAGTTGGTAGAGCAGTTGGCTTTTAACCAATTGGTCGTAGGTTCGAATCCCACACGACCCACCATTTTTAGCTGTTTTAAAAGTCTGGAAGGCCCACGAAAGTGAGGATTTCCGGATTTTTTTTTGCCTGATGAAAAGTCAGAGTCTGAACCGCTCGACGACTCGAGCGGTTCTCGGCGGATTAAAGCAGGCCGTCCTCGGCACAAACCTTGATGATCTGTTCGCGAAACCAGCTGTTGGCGCTGTCCTGGCTCGGTTTTTCGCTCCACATCATGTCCAGCGTGAAGTTCGGCAGACCTGCCGGTGGGCGACGATGGCTGAACGTGTTTTCGTCGCAGGTCAGCGCTTGAATGCGTCGAGGCAAGGTCAGGATGAAGTCGGTACCGGCGATCATGTTCAATGCCGCTACGTAGCTGTTGGCTCGGGCGACAATTTGGCGGTTATAGCCTTGCCGAGCGAGCCATCCATCGATCATGTTGGTATCGGATGTCCAGGGTGTCGGAAAAACATGCTGGCAGGCGACGAACGTTTCCAGGCTGAAAGCCTCTTCCGCCAAAGTGAAGTTCTTATCGACCACACAAACCAGTTCATCTTCCAGTAGTACTTGCGAGCGCAGTCCCTTGACGCCGCGATGGAAGTTCGGACCAAAACAAATAACCAGATCGAAACGCCCTTCCATTAACTCATCGGCTGGAATATCCCTGTGGAACTTGGTGATATTAATGATGACTGGGAAGCGGCTGCCAATAAAACGCTTGACCAGCTTGGGCAGAATGAGGAGTTCAAAGTATTCCGGTGCGCAGACATTGAAGGTTATCTCTTTCTGAGTTGGATCGAATGCCGGAATACCAGAATGACATGTGTTTATTATCTTGAGGATACTAAGTATATGAGGGTACATGGCTGTGGCTTTGCTTGTCGGCAACATGCCACTACGGGTATTAACAAAAAGTTCATTTTCGAAGCTCGTGCGCAGCTTCTTCAGGCAATAGCTTACGGTTGACTGGCTGACACACAAGGCTTCGGACACCTCGGTGACGCTGCTCTGCTCGTACACCGCGACAAACACCATCAAGTCCTGCATATCCAGCTTTCTAAGCATATTACTATTGAGCATAAGATCCTTCTTGGCGCATTCCGTTGGCTAGCATCCCCGGTTTTTATGACAGGAACGTTTATTTATATATTAGCGGAAGCAATTTATTTTTTAAATGGCCTGTAGGAAAATTCCCCAATATGCTCGCCTCGCTTTTTATAGAAATCCTGTACATGGACGGAGGAGGACGATATGCAAATACGTGTCGCGGAAACTAAGACACCGTTATGGGTGCAAGCCACAGAAGTTGTAAGGGATAAGTTTCGCAGTTCTTATTCGGCCTCAGTTGAACCGAATCCGCAGTACTTTGCAGTTACTCAGGATCCGGCCGATCGTATTCTCGCCTGCGCCGGTATTACTTTTGCCGATCACCGGATATTGTTTTCCGAGCAATACCTGACGCAACCCATCGACGAGATTTTGTCCCAGCGTTTCGAGAAAACCATCGAGCGCTCGAACATTGTCGAAATCGGCAACCTGATCTCCCATCACCTGACGGCCGGAATGATCCTGGTCAATATGATTCCATTGTTGGCCTGGTGCATGGGCGGGCATTACCTGTTGTGCACCGTGACGCCTCGCGTACGGCAAATGATGGAAAGTTGCCAGATCGATTTCGAGCCCCTGCTGACCGCAGACCCAACGCGCCTGGCCGACGACGGCGGCAAGAATTGGGGGAGCTATTACGCCAAGTTGCCCGTCACCGGTTTCATCCGGGTCGACCCGCAACGTTCACGTTTCGCCGCCATGACGCTCAATACCTCGTTCACTCAACTGCCCGGCGACGTCATGGCGAGGGCGCAGCCATGAGCGGCGGGTTTATCACTCAGTTGCAACGGGCGTTGCAAGACAATCGCCAGGCCGTCTGTGCGGTTGACTGGTTGGAAGCGGGCAAAGAGTCGGTGACGCTGACCTACGGCGAGCTGGAGCACCGGGCCCTTAACCTGGCGGCCGAACTGCAACGGCGTTTCCCAGAGCCGGCCTATGGCGATCATGTGGTGTTGGGGATTGCGACGCGCAACAGCAGCGACTGGCTGGTCGCCGACCTGGCGTGTCTGTTCGCCGGGATCACCGCGCTGCCTCTGCCGCTGGCGTTCAGCCAATCCCAGGCCGAACACCTGGCATCACGTTGCGATGGATTTCTGGTGGATGCGGCAGGGCAGCGAACGCTGGCTCAGCGTTGGAAGCTGAATTTTCCGGACAATCGCCTGCGCCGCCTCAACGAGCCGGTGATCGAACAACCTTTGCTACGACGGCCGGACGGCGAGGGTGACTGGATCTGCAAGATCATTCACACCTCGGGTACCACCAGCCGGCCAAAGGGTGTGCGCCTGAGCAACCAGGCGGTCGGCGCGGTGCTCGCCTCGCTGCGCCAGAGCATGCCGGTCGGTGCTCATCGTCGTTATCTGTCGCTGGTGCCCCTGAGTCTGCTGCTTGAGCAAGTCACCGCTGCATACCTGCCATTGTTGGCGGGTGGCACGGTGCATTTCCTGCCGTCGGACGAAGCGTTGCTCGGCGAGCCAGGGGCGTCGGCACAGCGGCTGGTCGACTGGATCCTGCGGGTCCAGCCAACGGCCCTGACGGTTCCGCCGGTCATGATCAATCGTTTCCTGGAGCAATTGAACGAAGGGGGCGAGCAGGGCGAGCGGCTGGCGCGTTACCTGCAATCGGGCGCGCATATCACCTGCGGCGGTGCGGCGGTGAGTATCGATGCCCTGCGTGGCTTGGCTGAGCAAGGCATCGAGGTGTACCAGGGCTACGGGCTTTCGGAGAACGCGTCGGTGGTCAGTGTGAACACCTTCGAACAGCAGCGTCTTGGCAGCGTTGGCAAGCCGTTGCCCCATGTTCAGGTGCGCATCGGCGCCGACCAGACCATCGAGGTCAAGAGCAGCTCATTGTTCAGCGGTTACTCAGGTACGGACCCGAGTGCCTGTTCCATGTCGGACGACGGCTGGATGGACACCGGTGACCTGGGCGCGCTGGATGCCGATGGCTACCTCTATGTGCACGGGCGCAAGAAGAACGTGATCTGTCTGCCCAATGGCCGCAACGTCAGCCCCGAGCAGGTTGAACTGGAGTATCGCAAATACCCCGGCGTGAGCGACGCAGCGGTGTTTTTCGATGAGCAGCACGGTCTGGTGGCGTTGCTGTGTGTCGAGTCGACACCGGCGCGCGATGAACTGCTCGCCTGGTCGGCGGGGCGCTTTTCCGACATCGAACGCCCGGACCGGCTCTGGTTGTTGACCCAGGACGATCCGTTGCTCGAGCAACTCTACACCGTTACGGGACGGCCGAAACGCGCCGATATCGCTACGACTTTTTCCACGCTGCAAAGGAATGCATCCAATGAGCACACCTGCCTTTCACTTTGAGAACCCGGACGTCTCCATCGTCGAGTCGCGCCACTTCGCCAGCCTGGGCAAGGCTGAGTTGTATGAGCTGCTGGGGCATTACGGTGTCGTACTGTTTCGCAACTGTATTCACAACGCCGAGGATTTCAGCGCCTATGTGAAGCAAAACAGTTCGCGGTTGAGCCTTGACCCGGCCCGGGTCATGGTCGGTGGCGCGGCGCAATTGGTGGACGCCGGGCGCCAGGCGGTTGGCCTGCACTGCGAAAATGGCAACTCACCATTCTGGCCGGACATGACCTGGTTCTATTGTCAGGAAGCGCCGCGCAAGGGGTCGCAAACCACCCTGTGTGACGGCGAACGGGTGCTGGAAAAACTGTCCCCAGGCTGCCGCACGTTCTTTGAAGAAAATCCGATTCGCTACAGTCGCACCGTGGCGGGGGAAAAATGGCGCCGGCTGGTCTGTCATTACTCGCCAACGTTGTCGGATCCGGCGGCCGTCGCGATCGAGGATCTGTTGCAGATCATCGGTGACGACCCGCAAACCCTGATTTCCTTCAACCCGGCCGATGACTCGATCCATTACGCCTTCAGCACGTCGGCGATCCTGACGTCCCCCTTCAGCCAGCGTCCGGCCTTCGCCAACAGCATTCTGGGGCCTTCCTTCAACTACGAGGCGCCGGTCATCGACACTGTGGCCGGGCAGCCGATCCCTGCCGAGTTTCTGGCTGAAATCGCTGAGGTTTCCGCCCATTACACCTGCCCGGTTGGCTGGCGTGACCACGACGTGGTGATGATCGATAACCGTCGGGTCATGCACGGTCGGGAAACCATCGTCGACGAGCGTCGACGCATTTTCAACGCCTTGAGCTATCGCTGAGAGCCTTCATGAAAAACAACAAACAGATTATCGGCGGGCAGTACGAGACCTATCTCGACGGCCAGGGTCGGGAGATCATTGACCTGACCGGCGGGTTTGGCTTCCAGGTTCCGTCCGTGATCGAGGCGGTCACCCGCCAGGCAGAGATCATGGGCCTGTCCAATCGGGTGCTGATGTCCGAACCGCTGATTGCCTTGTGCCGACGCCTGGCCGAGCTGCTGCCCGCCCCGCTGGTCAGCTCTTATGTGTGCAGCTCCGGCGACGAAGCGTTCGAGGGCGCCTTGAAGTTGTGCAAAGGGCTCAAGCCCAAGGGCAACACCATCGTGTTCATCCAGGGCGGCGACTACGGCTCGCTGACGTACGGGCGCTGCCTCAATGCCGCGCAAGGTGACCTGGGTGTCCAGGCGTTCCTGGGGTTCAAGCGAGTGGCGATCCGTCACCTGGCTGACCTGGACACGGTGGACTGGAATGATTGCTTCGCGGTGTGCCACAGCAATACCCGCTCGGATGCAAACGGCCGGTTGCAATTGCTCGATGCCGATTTGATCGAGCAATTGCATGCTCGCGCGGCAAAGGCGTCGGCACCGGTCATCGCGGTGGATACCCACAGTTGTCTCGGCAGCCTGGGTTCGCTGTTCGGCTTCCAGCGTTATCGTCCGACTCCGGACATCGTTGTACTCGGCGGGCCCCTGGGCGGCAGTGCAATTCCCATCGGCACCTATACCTGCAGCGAACAGATGGCCTGGCAGGTTTATGGGCGCAGCAGCCCGGCCAAACACGGCAGTACCACTGCCGGTAATCCCATGGCCTGTGTGGCAGCCCTGGCCGCGCTGGATTACGTGCAAGCCCACGACTCGCCCCGGCACTGTCAAGAAAACGGCCGGTACCTGGCACAAACCCTTGCGTCGTTGGGGGCTGTGGCCGTCGGCGCCTGGGTCAGCTTGCCGCTGGCTGACGACCTGCAACCGGCCGTGCTGTGCGAGGCGCTTTACCAGCGAGGGGTCTATGTCAGTACGCCCCGTGGCCGCGAAGTCATTTTGCGCTGCCCGATCACTGCACGCCCCGAGCAGATTCAACGTGCCGCACTTATCATCAAGGAGACGTTAAGCCATGTCCTTACTCAGGCCGCATGAACAATTGCTGGACGATTGCCAGCGCCACTGGAGTGCGTCGGCGGCCAAGCTGTATCGCCTTGGCAAGACCACTGTCGAACAGCAGACCGATGGCATCCACGTCACCGACCACACCGGCAAGCGCTTTATCGACTGCGCGTGCAGCTACGGGGTGTTTATCGTCGGGCATCGCAACCCGATGGTGCGTGAGCGGGTGCAGGCGCAACTGAATCAACTGGCCTGGGTGCCGGAAGGCCGGCGCCATCCGCTGCAGGACACCTTGTCCGAGCGACTGTGCCAGTTGGTGCCGGGGGAGTGGGGCGACGTGCAATTCATGGTCTCGGGCGCCGAGGCCGTCGAGCAGAGCCTGCGCTATGTGCTGCGGATCCAGCCCCAACGACGTGGCATCGTGGTGATGAGCGGCTCCTACCACGGCAAGACCCTGGCGGCGATGAGCATCCTGGGCCAGCAGCAGAACCATGGCAGCTATGGCATCGATCCTCCCGACGTGACCTGCGTGCCCTACGGTGATTTCGCCGCGTTGCAGAGGGCCGTGGGCGAGGGCGTGTGTGCGGTGTACGTCGAGCCGATTCTGGGCGGGGCTCATTTGCAGGTGCCGCCGGTGGGCTACATGGCCAACATCCGGGCCCTGTGTGACGCCACCGGCACCCTGTTGGTGGCCGATGAGATCCAGACCGGTTTCGGTCGCTGCGGCAAATGGTTCGCCGTGCAATACGATGACGTGGTGCCCGACATCATGATCCTCTCCAAGGGCTTGACCGGCGGCTACACCTCGTTTGCCTGTGCCATGTACAGCCAGCGCCTGGCCACCCAGTATCCCCTCAGTGACATCGAGCCGGATACGCGAACCAACGGTGGGCATCCGGTCGCATGCGCGTCGGCGCTCGCGGCTATCGATTACATCGAGCAAAACAACCTGGTGGAGTTATCCCGGGTCAACGGCGGCGTGTTGCGCCACGGCCTGCAACGGTTGGCCCTGCGCTATCCGCACATTGTCGAAGACGTGCCGGGCGTCGGCTTGATGACAGGGTTACGCCTGCGTGGTTCGGTCTATGAAGCTCTGATGAGCATGGAGTTGGGCAAGCGTGGCGTACATGCCGGGCATTCGATGAATGAGAAGGCCGAACGTCCGGTGCTGCGCTTCTATCCGCCGTTGAATATCGAACCCGAAGCGTTGCGGCATGTGCTGGCGATGATCGAAGAGGCCCTGGAGGCCATCGACCAACGTCCGGCACTGGCGGTAAAGGCGTTTTCCCTGGTGGTGCGCAATATGTATCAGTTGCCCAACAAGTGGTTGCGCAGCAAGGAGGCGTCGTGAGTATGTTCAACCCCGACACGCTGACGTTGCGGGAAATGGCCGGTCTGCTGCGCCGGGGCGTGCTGACCAGCGTGACGTTGCTGGAGTTCTACTTGCAACGCATCGCCGAGCGTAACCGGCAGATCAATGCATTGATCCAACTGGCGCCGGTCGAGGAACTGCGGCGCCAGGCCCGAGAGGCGGACGAGATGGCGCGTATCGGCCAGATCAGCGGTCCGCTGCATGGCATTCCCATCACGGTCAAAGACGTCCTCCATGTTCGCGGATTCAAGATGTCCCGCGGCGTGGGGGAACTGATGGGGGAGGTCAGCCAAGAGGACGCGACGGCTGTCGCCAGACTTCGGCAGGCCGGCGCGATCATTCTGGGCATCAGCAATGTGCCGGAACTGTGCATGGCCTTCGAGACCGAGAACCTGATCTACGGGCGCACCCTCAACCCCCACGATCTGCTTCGCTCGGCGGGAGGCAGCAGTGGCGGTGAAGCGGCTGCCATCGCCGCCGGATGCTCGCCAGCGGGGCTGGCGTCCGATGCCTGCGGCAGTGTGCGGATTCCTGCGCATTTCAATGGCATCTGCGGCCTGAAACTGACCCAGGGACGAGTGCCGTTGACCGGCCAGTTTCCCAATGACCGTTCCGGGCTGTTTCACCTGACCTCGGCCTTTGGCGTGATGGGGCGCTATGTCGATGACCTGGCGCTGCTCGGTCCGCTGATCAGCGGCGCCGACGGCCATGATCCAGACACCGTCGATGTGCCGTTCGCTGTCAGCGAGCCCCTGGCCGACCTGCGTATCGCGCTGTTCTCGGCGTCGAGCCGAACCCCCGTCAGCGCGGCGGTGAGCCAGGTGTTGCAGCAGGTCGAACGATGCTTGAGCCCCGTGGTGGCGCAGGTGAGCGAGGTCGCGCCGCCGATGCTCGACGAAGCCTGCGATGTCCTGTGGCGGGTGTTCATCACGGGGGCTGACGCCGGACGCGGCTGGCGGCGTTTGTTCGAGTCCATGAACAAGCGCAGCTTTACCCCGGCGATCGCTCAGTTGCTGGACATGAGCGAGGCCGTGGAATTGAGCGTGGATGAAGTCAAGCGCGACTGGATCATGATCGATACCTTCCGCTATCAGTTGGCGAAGTTCTTCAAGCAGCACGATCTGTTCATCTGTCCGGTCTTCCCGGATGTCGCGTTCCGCCATGGGGCGTCCTTGGAGGACCGCGATCAGTATGCTTTCGTGTTCCCGTTCAGTCTCAGCGGCTCACCCGCGGTGGTGATCCGCGCCGGCGTCGACCCGGCCACCGGGATGCCCATCGGCATTCAGATTGTCGGGCCTCACTGGCAAGAGGAACGATTGTTGGCGGTGGCGGCTTTCCTTGAACGGGAACTGGAGCGCTGGAGCCCGGTTTCGCCTCGTCCGGTATCGACGTATTGAGAGGAATCAAGCCGTAACGGTTCTGGCGTTACGGCTGCTGACCACCAATGCCAGCATGCCGCCGCCCACCAGCGCAGCGCCGATGATCTCGATCATCATCGGTTGCTGCCTGAGCCAGAACCAATTCAGCAGAGTGACGAACAGGGTGTTGAGGTAAACGTAGGAAATCACCGTGGAGGGCGAGATCACCCCGATTGCCCGGTGCAGCAGCCAGAACGTGGCGAGGGTGCCGAACAAGGCCAGGTACACCAGCCAGCCGATGTCCAGCGTCGACAACTGCAGGCCGCTGCGCCACCCGCCGCTGGCCAGGCAGAACACCAGCAGGAACAGCGAACCGAACAGCATGTTCCAGAACGTCATCGCCACCGGATCGCGGCCCTGCAACGCTGTTGCCTTGAAGCGCTGGCTCAGCGGCGAATACAACGCCATCGCCAGGCAACCGGCACCGAACACCAGCACCGGATAAGGGGCCGGCATTTGCCCCGGGGCCGAGCCCTTGAGCGTCAGCAACACCGCACCGACTGCCGCTACCAACATGGGCAGCAGGCGGGTCTTGAGGCTGGGACTGGGCAGCAGGAATACCTCGAAAAACAAAGTCATCAAGGGCACCAGCGTGTACAGCGTCGCGGTGTTGACCGCAGAGGTGTAGCGCAGCGCTTCGAACAACGAACCAAAGTAAGTCGCCAACAGCAGGCCGAGCACGGCGTGGGCCAGCAGGCCCCGGATGGAAATGGGCGAGGTGTTTTTCAGGAGCAGCAGCGGCAGGAACATCAGTGCGGAAAACAGCAGCCGCAGGCCTGTGAGCAGGATCGGGTCGATCGTCTGGCTGACCTGGGCCGCGGCAAAGAAAGACGAGGCGATGAGCATTGCCCAAATGAGCATGCCCCAGTGAGCGGCGGCAAAACCGACGTTTTTCATCAAGGTCTTATTCCTGTGTGCGGATCGGAACGTCATGATGGGCAAAACGGTCTGCCGTCATGGGTGAACTGTCAAAACCGGGGCTGCATCGAATGCAGCCCCGGGCGCGAGTGGCCTGTCTTTGACGACTAGCTGATATGCCGCGCGTATTGCTTGGGATTGAAGCGCAGGACCATCAGGAGCATCAACGCCATGACGACGGTGAGCGACCACCAGGCCCATTCGAAGCTGCCCAACTGATCGCGGATCATCCCGGCAATCAAGGGCGAGAGCCCGGCGATCAGGTAGCCGATGCCTTGCACGAACGCGGTCAGGCCACCGGCCCGTCGCGGGTTGTCCAAGTGGTCGAGGGACACGATCAAGCTCATCGGGAACAGGCCACCGATGCCCAGGCCCAGCAGGCAAGGCCACAACAGGCTGAAGCGTTCCGGGCTGAGGATCAGGCCGCAGAAGCCGCCCATGATCAGGACCAGCAACACGGCGAGGACCATGCGCTTGTCCTGGCTGCGGTTGGCAATCGCCGGGGTGACGAGGCCGGACAGCACTTCCATGGCCGTGAGGAACCCCAGCAGCAGGCCCGCGTGTTGTTCACTCCAGCCCTTTTCCACGTAGTACGGGGCCAGCCAGGCCAGTACACAGGTGTAGGAGGCGGTGCCCAGGCCGAAGAAAATCGCCAGCAACCAAGCCCGGGAATTGCTGAAGAATGACTCTTGCTGTTGGACAGGGGCTGCGGGTAATGGGGTCACGGCTGAGCGCTGGGCGTACCAGCAACCCAGGGCGACCAACGCCAACAGCGCCCAGATCGCCAGACCGATGCGCCAACTGCCGGTCTGCGCCAGGACAAACGGCGAAAACGATGCGGCAAGCGCCGCGCCGCTCATGATCGACGTGACATACAGGCCCATGAACAGCGAGACGTTGTCGGCGTAGCGCGACTTGATCAGCGCTGGCATCACCGCCTGGATCAGCGCGATGCCGAGTCCGGCCAGCACCGCGCTGATGATCAGTTCGGCCGCGCTGTCCAGGTACAAGCGCGATGCGGTGGCGATACCGATGATCAACAGCGACAGCACAATGGTGCGGTGCTCACCGATGCGCAGGGCGATGCGCATGCCCAGGAACATCGCCAGGCCCATGGCCATGACCGGCAACATGGTCAGCAGCGAGGCCGTGCTGAAGCTCAGGGGGACCTCGCCGCGAATGGCTGACAGCAACGGCCCGACCGCGGCCATCGAGGGCCGCAGGTTCAGCGCCACCAACACGATGCTGACCATCAGCCAGACGGCGTGGGTGCTTGAGGTTCGAACGTTTTCCATAACAGAGCCTTGGTTAACAAAGCACCATTTAGGCTGGGGCCGCCTGTTATGGGCAAACTGAAAACTGGCGAGGGGTATTGAAAAATTAAATGCGGCGCGCAATCAGTCAAGATCCAGGGCTTTTGTGGTGAGGGAGCAAGCTCCCTCGCCACACTGTAGTTCACAGCCTCTTATTCCATCGCCGGGCTCAGCGTGCCCAACCACGCCACCAACCCCAGGATGACCACCGCCACGGCGAACTCCAGGACCATGCTGCGTCGCAGGGCCTTCACTGCAACCTCGTGCCCGCCGCTCTGTCGGGCCTGTTCCAGCAGCGGGCTCAGGTGAAAACGATTCAGCGCGGCGAACACCAGCATGGCTGCGAACAAGATGAGTTTGAGCGCCAGCAACTGACCGTAGGTGCTGTCCAGCAGCCCTTCGACACTCGGGCCGACGATAAACAGATAGTTCACCACCCCCGTCACGCCGATGACCAGCACGATCACCGCACCGGCGGTTTCGAACCCGGTCAATGTCCGGGCCAGCACCGCCAACTCAGGTTCGGCCTGGCGAAGCAGCAGGGCAAACGCGGCCAAGGCACCGACCCAGCCACCCGCTGCCCACAGGTGCAGGAAGTCGGTGATGAAGTGCCAGTTGCGACGGCTGCCTTCGTCCATGGCGCCGTGACCTGCCCAAGCCAGTGTCGCCAGCGCTACGGCCCCGGCCAGCGTGACCAGGCCGAGGCTGGCGCTCGGCCAACGGTGATTGAGCGTCACGGCGAAACCGGCCAGCAGCAGCGCCGCCATGCGCAGCGTCCAACTCAAGCCGACATCGGTTTGCACGACCATCATTTCAATGTGCGGCCACAGTTCGGCCCACGCCGAAACACCGCTCATGGCCCAGGCCATGCACGCCATGGCCGCCAGGGAGAGCAAGCCCCCCAACACCGCCGTGGCCAGCAGCAGCGGCGCGAAAGGCAACTGCACCCCTGAGACACGCTCCTGGCCTCGCAGGCTATAGAGGCCAAACGCGGCCAGGCCGAACAGCAACATCAAATCCAGGTACAAGGCAAAGCGCAGCGCGATGTTGATCGAGTCGCTCATCAACTCACTTCACCTTGAATGTGACGTTGCCGGTGATCGGGTGAGTGTCAGACGACACCGCGCGCCACTGGACTTGGTAAGTGCCGGTGGTAAGCGGGGCATTCGGCGTGATGACCATGGTTTTCGGATCATCGCTGCCGGACACCTTGGCCGGCATGGGCATCGGCGAATGCGCCGCCATGCCCGGCATCGCGGTCATCATCAGCTTGGCGCCGGAAAACTGGGTCATCAGGTTTTCGGAAAAGTGCAGCTCGATCTTCGCCGGCGCCGCCCCTTCGGTGCCTTCGGCCGGGGTGGAGGACAGCAGTTTCGGATGGGCCTGGGCCAGGCCACTGAGCAACAGGCCGGCGGACAAGGCGACGGCGGTTTTGATGAATGACATGCAAGGACTCCTAGCTCGATTTTTAGTTTTAGTGAAACAGGTCAGAACCACAGGCGCAGGCCCAGCACCAGGCGCGCTTCGCTGCGGTCTTCGCCGTCTTCCCGGGCGTAGTCGGCGGTGTTGCCGTAGACCCGATTCCAGGTGACGCCAATGTAGGGCGCGAATTCGCGGCGTATTTCGTAGCGCAGCCGCAGGCCGAGCTCGGTGTCCGACAGCCCCGAGCCGACGCCACGGGCGGGATCGTTCTTGCCATAGAAGTTGGCTTCGGCGGTGGGCTGCAGGATCAGGCGGTTGGTCAGCAAGATGTCATAGTCGCCCTCCAGGCGCGCCGCGCTCTGGCCACCTTCGCCGATGAACGCGGTGGCCTCGGCTTCGAAGTTGTAGAGCGCCATGCCTTGCACACCGAAGGCGGCCCAGGTTTGCGGATCGCCTGGCTTGAAGTCCTGGCGCACGCCAGCCACCAGGTCCCACCAGGGGCTGACGGCGTGGCCCCACAGGGCCTGCAATTCGGCTTCTTCGGTCTTGCCGTTGAGGCGTTCACCTTCGGAGCGCAGCCACAAACGGTCGATGTCGCCGCCGATCCAGCCCGATGCATCCCAGCTCAGGGCGCTGCCGTCATCGGCGTCCTGCCATTCCAGTTGGTCGATGAGGAAAAACGAATTAATGGCGCTGTCATGCACCGCGTGTCCGCCATGATCCTCGTAGACGGCGGCGCGGTCGGCGGCGGTCAGCGCCGGAATCGGCGTGCGGCTGCTGGTCGGCGCCGATTGCATGGGTTCCATGGCCTGCATTGAATCCATGCCTTGCATCTGGCTGTGGTCCATTCCCGGCATCTGGCTGTGATCCATGCCGGGCATGTCGTTGCTGGCCGCCCAGGTCGGGGTGATGGTGCCGAGGGCCAGGCTGGCAATGAGTGCCGTGGAATATTGAAAAACAGTGGTCATGGTCGGCTCCTCATTCCTGCACCCGAACTTCACGGAACATGCCCATCTCCATGTGAAACAGCAGATGGCAGTGATACGCCCAGCGCCCGAGGGCATCGGCGGTGACCCGGTAGCTGCGCCTGGCACCCGGTGGCACGTCGATGGTGTGCTTGCGGACCATGAACTGGCCGTTCTCATCCTCCAGGTCGCTCCACATGCCGTGCAGGTGGATGGGGTGGGTCATCATGGTGTCGTTGATCAGCACGATGCGCAGTCGCTCGCCGTACTTGAGCAGCAGCGGCGCGGCGTCGGCGAACTTCACGCCGTTGAACGACCAGACGAATTTCTCCATGTGCCCGGTCAGGTGCAGCTCGATCGTGCGACCCGGCTCGCGGCCGTCGGGGTCGGGAAAGGTGCTGCGCAGGTCGGAGTAGGTAAGCACTTTGCGGCCGTTGTCCCGCAGCCCCATGCCCGGGTCATCTAGCTTGGGCTTGACGCTCATGGCCTGCATGTCCACCAGGGGATTGTCTTTCTCGGTGTCGGGGTGCGCGAGCATGCTGCCCATGCCCTGCATGGCACCGTGATCCATGCCGGCCATGTCACCCATGCCCTGCATCTGGCTGTGATCCATGCCTTGCATCGAGCTGTCGTCCATTCCCGCCATGCCCTGCATCGAGCCGTGGTCCATACCGCTCATTTGCCCCATGCCGCCATGGTCCATCCCGCCCATGCCCATGTCGTCCATGGTCACCAAGGGCCGAGGGTCCAGGGGCGGCACCGGTGCCGACAATCCGGCCCTGGTCGCGAGGGTGCCGCGGGCATACCCGGTGCGGTCCATGGACTGGGCGAACAGGGTGTAGGCCTCTTGGGTGGGTTCGACGATGACGTCATAGGTTTCGGCCACGGCGATCCGGAACTCATCGACGCTCACCGGTTTGACGTATTGGCCGTCGGACGCCACCACTGTCATCTTCAAGCCGGGAATGCGCACGTCGAAATAGCTCATGGACGAGCCGTTGATAAAGCGCAGGCGAAGGCGCTCGCCAGGCTTGAACAGGCCGGTCCAGTTCATGTCCGGCGCCTGGCCGTTCATGAGGTAGGTGTAGGTGGCGCCACTGACGTCGGCCAGGTCGGTGGGGTTCATCTTCATCTCTGCCCACATCTTGCGGTCGGCCATGGTGTTGGCCCAGCCGTTCTTCCCCACGTCGTCGATGAAGTCGCCGACGGTGCGTTTGTTGTAGTTGTAGTAGTCCGATTGCTTCTTGAGCTTGCGCAGGATGTTGGCGGGGTCTTCATCGGTCCAGTCGGTGAGCATCACCACATAGTCCCGTTCGTACTGGAAGGGCTCGGGCTCCCTGGCGTCAATCACCAGCGGGCCATAGACCCCGGACTGTTCCTGGAAACCGGAATGGCTGTGGTACCAGTAGGTGCCGTTCTGCCGGACCTTGAATTGATACACGTACAGGCCGCCAGGCTCGATGCCTTTGAAACTCAACCCCGGAACGCCGTCCATGTTGGCCGGCAGCAGGATGCCGTGCCAGTGGATGGAGGTGGTGTCCTGCAAGCGATTGCGCACCCGCAGGGTCACGGTGTCGCCTTCACGCCAGCGCAGCAATGGGCCGGGGATGCCGCCGTTGATGGTCTGGGCGGTGCGGGGGCTACCGGTGAAATTGACCGGGCTTTCGCCGATGAACAGGTCGAACTCGGTGCCGCTCAGTACGTTGGGCTGGTCCGGGCCGGTGACTGCCCAGACGGGCGGGCGCCACAAACCCAGGCCGGCGAGGAGGCCACCAGCCGTCAGGCCCTTTACGAAGGTTCGCCGGGAAGTTTTTGTTTGCATGCGATGAAAGTCCGTCAGTCGATTCGCTGCGTGCATGGGAAGTGGTCCCCTGTGCAGGTTTGAGCGAAAGATGACACAGGCGGACGAGGCGAGTGATTACATTTCAGTCAGCTTGGCGGGGCGCGACGTCGCCCGGCGGGGCACAGGTCAGAATGATCTTTTGCATCGGCGGGATATTCTGTAGCCTTGCCGGCTTCACGCTGTCCCTTGCCTGATTGATACCCACTTTCCCGGCGGTACCCGAGTGGTCCGGAGCCGGGTGTATACTCGACTTTCGCGCTAAACGCGCTTGCAGGTCTTGCGAACATGACGCAAATTTCCGAACGCCTTCTGGTCCAGGCCCACCTCGACGCCAAGCAGCCCAAGCCGCTGACCGCCGAGCAAGAAGCCTGGTATCGCGCCGCCATCGCCGCCGAGCTCAAGGCTCAGGACGCGGTGCTGGTCGCGCACTTCTACTGTGACCCGGTCATCCAGGCCCTGGCCGAAGAGACCGGTGGTTGCGTGTCCGACTCCTTGGAAATGGCCCGCTTCGGCAATGCCCACCCGGCCAAGACCGTGGTGGTGGCCGGGGTCAAGTTCATGGGCGAGACCGCCAAGATTCTCAACCCCGAAAAACGCGTGTTGATGCCGACCCTGGAAGCCACCTGCTCCCTGGACCTGGGCTGCCCGGTGGACGAGTTCTCGGCGTTCTGCGACCAGCATCCGGAGCGCACCGTGGTGGTTTATGCCAACACCTCGGCGGCGGTCAAGGCCCGGGCTGACTGGGTGGTGACGTCCAGTTGCGCGCTGGAAATCGTCGAGAGCCTGATGGACAACGGCGAGACGATCATCTGGGGCCCGGACAAGCACCTGGGGACTTACATCCAGCGCAAGACCGGCGCCGACATGTTGCTCTGGGACGGTGCCTGCATCGTCCACGAAGAGTTCAAGTCCAAGCAGTTGGAGGACATGAAGGCGCTGTACCCGGACGCCGCGATTCTGGTGCACCCGGAGTCGCCGACGTCGGTGATCGAGCTGGCGGACGCCGTGGGCTCCACCAGCCAGTTGATCGCCGCGGCCCAGACCCTGCCGAACAAGACGCTGATCGTCGCCACCGACCGGGGCATTTTCTACAAGATGCAGCAGCTGTGCCCGGACAAGGTCTTCATCGAAGCCCCTACCGCCGGTAACGGCGCGGCATGCCGCAGTTGTGCGCACTGCCCATGGATGGCCATGAACACCCTGGAGCGCACGCTCAAGAGCCTGCAGGAAGGTGCCAACGAGATCTTCGTCGACCCGGCGTTGATCCCCCAGGCGATTCGCCCGCTCAAGCGCATGCTGGACTTCACCCAGGCGGCGCGGATGAAGCTGGCGGGGAATGCTTGAGACAGAAGAAGATATTGAGACTTGCGAGGTTTTTTTGTGGCGAGGGGATAAATCCCCTCCCCACAAATGTATTTCAACTTTTCTGATTAGGTGGCTTTACTTGGTCTTCTTGGGAATCCGCACCAGCTGCGTTTCCGAGTAGATGTCATGCCAGCTGCGCTGGCGCTTATCGAACAGCGCCCAGATGAAGCCCAACCCCACCAGCAGCAGTGACGCAATCGACACCACGAACCGCAACAGCGCCTGCCACAGACTGATGGCCGTGCCATCGGCGTTCTGTACGCGGATGCACCACACCTGCATGCCCAGGGTCTGGCCGTTGTGGGTCCAGAACTTGGCGAAGAAGCCGAACAGCACGAACAGCAGCACGGTGGACAGCAGCGGGTCGCCGTCCAGGGCGCCGGCTTCGGTCAGGGCGCGCATTTTTTCTTCGCCAATGATCGCCATCTGGATCATCTTGTAAGCACCGCTGGTGACGATCAGCAGCGCTGTGCACAGCAAAAAGTCATAAAACATCGCCGCCAGGCGACGGCCCAGGCCGGCGGGGGGAAAGTCGCCCTGGGGCGTGAGCAGGTGTTTCGGCATGATGGCCTCGGCTGAAAAAAGAAGCCATTTTACGGATTTACGCCCATAAAAAAGCCCCTGATATCAATCAGGGGCTTTTTAGTGTGCGAAAGCCTCAGGCTTCGGCTTGAACCTCGTCAGCCTGCATGCCTTTCTGGCCTTGCACGGCAACGAAAGTAACTTTCTGGCCTTCTTTCAGGCTTTTGAAGCCGTTGCCCTGGATGGCGCGGAAATGCACGAACAGGTCCGGACCGCTTTCAGGCGTGATAAAACCAAAACCCTTTTCGTCGTTGAACCACTTGACGGTACCGCTCTGACGTTGAGACATTTTCTTATTTCCTTTGACGCTAAAATTGATGACAGCCTCTTTCGCATGAAAGAGTACTGGGCTGGGTTGCAGGAAAGTAAGAGACGTCGAACGGGATGTAGCGAACTTCATAAGCTACTGCCCAGGTCACGATTCCAAGCGACCCATGCAAACACAGTGACCAAACTCTACGCCAACTTCGAATAAAAAAACAACCCCCCGGAAGGCCCCGTATTTGCTCAGCTAGCCCGCATTTACGCCGCTTGCGGAGCAGGGCTTATTCGATAGGCTAGTTCAATTGTTTACGACCGTTATAAGGTCGGTTGAATGTCGAAAGATATGCACCTTTTTATGGCGGTTGCGTGACACATTAGTGCACGTATAACGCAACCGCGTTACTTATAGAAACAACCAATCAGCCGCGGTAGTAGCGCTGTGGGACGAATGGCATTTTGCTTACAAGCAAAGGCACCTTTTTCCCACGCACGATGGCCCAGACCGGCGTATCCAGCGCCACATAGGCGCTGTCCAGGTAACCCATCGCCAACGGAGCGCCCAAGGTCGGGCCGAAACCGCCGCTGCACACAGAGCCGATGGTCTCGCCAGCTTCGTTGACGATCTCTGCGCCTTCGCGCACGGGTGTGCGTTCCTGGGGCAGCAGGCCGACGCGTTTGCGTTTGACGCCGCCCTGTTGTTGGGCGAACACGCTCTCGGCGCCGGGGAAACCACCGGCGCGGGCGCCATCGGCACGGCGCACTTTGGAAATGGCCCACAGCAGACTGGCTTCGATCGGCGTCGTCTCGGTGTTCATGTCGTGGCCATACAGGCACAGGCCGGCTTCCAGGCGCAGGGAGTCACGGGCGCCGAGGCCAATGGGCGCGACTTCCGGCTCGGCCAGCAAGGCGCGGGCGAGTTTTTCCGCGTCGGCGGCGGGGACGGAGATTTCGAAACCGTCTTCACCGGTGTAGCCCGAACGGCTGACAAAGCACTCCACGCCCAACAGCGTGACGCGCTGGAACTGCATGAAGGTCATCTTCGCCACGTCCGGCGCCAGGCGGGCGAGCACGGTGACGGCGGCCGGGCCTTGCAGGGCAAGCAGGGCACGGGCTTCGAACAGCGGCTCGATAGTGCACTGATCGCCAATGTGCGCACGCAGGTGAGCCAGGTCCTGTTCCTTGCAGGCGGCGTTGACCACCAGGAACAGCTCGTCATTGCCCAGGTTGGCGACCATCAGGTCGTCAAGGATGCCGCCGTTCTCGTTGGTGAACATGGCGTAGCGCTGCATGCCCACCGGCAGGTCGATAATGTCCACCGGCACCAGGGTTTCCAGGGCCTTGGCGGCGCCTGCGCCGCTCAGGCGGATCTGGCCCATGTGGGACACGTCGAACAGCCCGGCCTGATCGCGGGTGTGCTGGTGTTCCTTCATCACGCCCAGTGGGTATTGCACCGGCATGTCGTAGCCGGCGAACGGCACCATGCGGGCGCCGAGTTCAAGGTGCAGGGCGTGCAGCGGGGTTTTCAACAGTTGTTCGGTGGACATATCAGCTCCTGGAAAATGAGAATGGCGCGCGTCAGCATTCGATGATGTTGACCGCCAGACCGCCGCGGGCGGTCTCCTTGTATTTGCTTTTCATGTCGGCGCCGGTCTGGCGCATGGTGCGGATGACTTTGTCGAGGGAGACGAAGTGATGCCCATCGCCGCGCATGGCCATGCGCACTGCGTTGATGGCTTTCACCGAACCCATGGCGTTGCGTTCGATGCACGGCACCTGCACCAGCCCGCCGATCGGGTCGCAGGTCAGGCCGAGGTTGTGTTCCATGCCGATCTCGGCGGCGTTTTCCACTTGCTGCACGGTGCCGCCGAGCACTTCGCACAAGGCGCCGGCGGCCATGGAACAGGCCACGCCGACTTCACCCTGGCAACCGACTTCGGCGCCGGAGATGGAGGCGTTTTCCTTGTACAGGATGCCGATGGCGGCGGCGGTCAGCAGGAACCGCACCACGCCATCCTCGTTGGCCCCGGGAATGAAGCGCATGTAGTAATGCAGCACGGCCGGGACGATGCCCGCCGCGCCGTTGGTCGGGGCGGTGACGACGCGCCCGCCATAGGCATTTTCTTCGTTGACGGCCAAGGCATACAGATTGACCCAATCCAGCACCGACAGTGGGTCGCGCAGTGCGGCTTCGGGGTTCTTGCACAACTGGCGGTGCAACGCCGCAGCCCGGCGCTTGACCTTCAGCCCGCCCGGGAGAATCCCTTCGTTGCGACAGCCGGCCGCCACGCAATCCTGCATCACCTGCCAGATCTTCAGCAGGCCGGCGCGGGTCTCGGCTTCGGGGCGCCAGGCGCTTTCGTTGGTCAGCATCACCTGGCTGATGGACAGGCCATAGGTGGTGCAATGGCCCAGCAGATCCTTGGCGCTCTTGAACGGGAAGGTCAGGGGCGTGGCGTCTTCGACGATGCGGTCGGCACCGGCGGCGTCTTCATCCACGACAAAGCCGCCACCGACCGAGTAGTACTCGCGGCTGCGCACTTGCAGCCCGGCGGCATCGAAGGCGCGGAAGATCATGCCGTTGGGATGAAAGGCCAGCGGCTTGCGGATCATCGCCAAGTGCAGTTTTTCGTTGAATTCAATGGAGTGTTGGCCGAGCAGGTTCAGGCGACCGCTGCTGCGGATCTCCTGGAGCCGGGCGTTCACCGTTTCGGTGTCCACGGTGTCGGGATGCTCGCCCTCCAGGCCCAGCAGCACGGCTTTGTCACTGCCGTGGCCCTTGCCGGTGGCACCGAGCGAGCCGTAGAGCTCGACCTTGACGCTGGTAATGCTTTCAAGCAGATCGTCGCGGCGTAGCCCTTCGGCGAAACGGGCAGCGGCACGCATCGGGCCGACGGTATGGGAGCTGGAAGGACCGATACCGATCTTGAACAGGTCGAACACGCTTAACGACATGGTGTTTCTCCGGTTTCTTTTTATGAGGATCGACGGTTGAAGAGATTGGTGTAGATCTCCTGTGGGAGCGGGCTTGCTCGCGAAGGCGTAGTGTCAGTCAACATTTGATTGGCTGACACTACGCCTTCGCGAGCAAGCCCGCTCCCACAAGGGGAAATGCGGTGATTGTGAGGGGAGAAGTTACTTCTCCCCTCACAGGTCAAGCGTAGCTTTCGATCGACGGGCAGGCGCAGACCAGGTTGCGGTCGCCGAACACGTTGTCGACCCGACCCACCGGCGGCCAGTATTTGCCATCGATCAACGACGCCACCGGGTACACCGCCTGTTCGCGGCTGTAGGGGTGGGTCCACTCGCCGACGAGCTCCGCCGCGGTGTGCGGGGCGTTCTTCAGCGGATTGTCGTCTTTGTCCAGGCTGCCATTTTCCACCGCACGGATTTCTTCGCGGATGCAGATCATGGCGTCGCAGAAACGGTCCAGTTCTTCCTTGGATTCGCTTTCGGTCGGTTCGATCATCAACGTGCCGGCCACCGGGAACGACATGGTCGGCGCGTGGAAACCGAAGTCGATCAGGCGCTTGGCCACGTCATCGACACTGATGCCACTGCTGTCCTTGAGCGGACGTAAATCGAGAATGCACTCGTGGGCCACCAGGCCGTTGCTGCCGGAGTAGAGCACTGGGTAGTGTTCTTCCAGGCGACGGGCGATGTAGTTGGCGTTGAGGATCGCCAGTTGCGAGGCGCGCTTGAGGCCCGCGCCGCCCATCATGCGGATGTACATCCAGGTGATCGGCAGGATGCTCGCGCTGCCGAACGGCGCCGCGCACACCGCGCCTTCCTTGCGTGCCATGTTGGCATGGCCCGGCAGGAATGGTGCCAGGTGCGATTTGACGCCAATCGGGCCGACGCCCGGGCCGCCACCACCGTGGGGGATGCAGAAGGTCTTGTGCAGGTTCAGGTGCGACACGTCGCCGCCGAACTTGCCTGGGGCGCAGAGGCCGACCATGGCGTTCATGTTGGCGCCGTCGATGTACACCTGGCCGCCGTTGTCATGAATGATGCCGCAGATTTCGCGGATGCCTTCTTCGAATACGCCGTGGGTGGACGGGTAGGTGATCATCAGCGCGGCGAGGTGTTCGCGGTGCTCGATGGCCTTGGCCCGCAGGTCTTCGATGTCGACGTTGCCACGGGCATCGCAGGCGGTCACGACCACGCGCATGCCGGCCATATTGGCGGTGGCCGGGTTGGTGCCGTGGGCCGAGGACGGGATCAGGCAGATGTCGCGACGGTCTTCGCCACGGCTCTGGTGATAGGCGCGGATCGCCAGCAGGCCGGCGTATTCGCCCTGGGAACCGGCGTTGGGTTGCAGCGACACCGCGTCATAGCCGGTGGCGGCGCAGAGCATGGCTTCCAGTTCGTCGGTCAGTTGCTGGTAGCCAGCGCTTTGCTCCGCCGGGGCGAACGGGTGCAGGGCGCCGAACTCGGCCCAGGTCACCGGGATCATTTCGCTGGCGGCGTTGAGTTTCATGGTGCAGGAACCCAGCGGGATCATGGTGCGATCCAGGGCCAGGTCCTTGTCGGCGAGCTTGCGCAAGTAGCGCATCAGCTCGGTTTCGGAGTGGTAGCGGTTGAACACCGGGTGGCTGAGGATCGCCGATTGGCGCAGCAGCTCAGCTGGGATGCGGCTTTGCACGGTGGCGGCCAGCGCCGCGAAGTCCGGCAGTGCCTTGCCGTCGGCCAGTAGGCTCCACAGTGCTTCGACGTCAGCTTGGCTGGTGGTCTCGTCCAGGGACAGGCCCAGGCGTTCCGTATCCACCACGCGCAGGTTGATGCGTTGGGCGCGGGCCTTGTCGTGCAGGGCGGCGGTTTGCGCGCCGGTGTGCAGGGTCAGGGTGTCGAAGAAGCTCTCTTGCTCGACGCTCAGGCCCAGCGCGCCCAGGCCCTTGGCGAGGATCGCGGTCAGGCGATGGATGCGGTTGGCGATTTGCACCAGGCCTTTGGGGCCGTGGTACACGGCGTACATGCTGGCGATGTTGGCCAACAGCACCTGGGCAGTGCAGATGTTGCTCGTGGCTTTCTCGCGGCGGATGTGTTGCTCGCGGGTCTGCATTGCCAGGCGCAGGGCCGGCTTGCCGAAACGGTCCACGGAAACACCGACCAGACGGCCCGGCATGTCGCGTTTGAAGGCGTCCTTGGTGGAGAAGTACGCCGCGTGTGGGCCGCCGAAGCCCAGCGGCACGCCGAAGCGCTGGGCGCTGCCGATGGCCACGTCGGCACCGAATTCACCCGGTGGGGTCAGCAAGGTCAAGGCCAGCAGGTCCGCGGCAACGGCCACCAGGGCGTTGGCGGCGTGGAAGCGTTCGGTCAGTTCGCGGTAGTCGAACAGGTCGCCGTTGCTGGCCGGATATTGCAGCAGCGCGCCGAAGAAGCCGCTGACGTCGCTCAGTTCGCGCTCATCGCCCACCACCACGTCGATGCCCAGGGGCTCGGCACGGGTGCGCAGCACGTCGAGGGTTTGCGGGTGGCTGTGCACGGAGGCGAAGAAGGCGTTGCTGCCCTTGTTCTTGCTCAGGCGCTTGCAGAAGGTCATGGCTTCGGCGGCGGCGGTGGCTTCGTCGAGCAACGAGGCGTTAGCGATCGGCAGGCCGGTGAGGTCGCTGATCAGGGTCTGGAAGTTCAACAGCGCTTCGAGACGGCCTTGGGAAATTTCTGGCTGATACGGGGTGTAGGCGGTGTACCAGGCCGGGTTTTCCAGCAGGTTGCGCAGGATCGGTGCCGGCGTGTGGCAGTTGTAGTAGCCCTGGCCGATGTAGGTCTTGAACAGTTGGTTCTTGCTGGCGATGGCCTTGATCGAGGCCAGTGCGTCGGCTTCGCTCTGGCCGTCGCCCATATCCAGCACGCTGGTGCCCTTGATGCTTTCGGGGATGACGCTGGCGCTCAACGCTTCCAGGGAGTCGTAACCCAGGCGCTCAAGCATGGCTTGCTCGTCGCTGGCGCGCGGGCCGATGTGGCGGGCGATGAATTCGTTGGCGGTGCCGAGATTAACGGTCATGGTGCGCTCCTCAGGCTTCGGCGTTGGCTTTGATCAGGCGATCGTAGGCGTCTTGATCCAACAGCTTAGCCACTGCGTCGGCGTCGGTCGGTTTAAAGCGGAAGAACCAGCCTTCGCCCAGCGGATCTTCGTTCACCAGTTCCGGGCTGGCGTCAAGCTTGGCGTTCACTTCGAGCACTTCACCGTCCAGGGGCATGTACACGCCGCTGGCAGCCTTGACCGACTCCACGGTAGAGGCCTCGGCGCCTTTTTCATAGGCCTGCAATTCAGGCAGTTGCACAAAAACCACGTCGCCCAATGCGTTCTGCGCGAAAGCGGTAATGCCTACGGTGACGCTGCCGTCGGCTTCGGTGCGCAGCCATTCGTGATCTTCAGTGAAACGCAACTCGCTCATGGAAACTCCTGGGGCCAGATTCGTCTGGTGGACGCGAAGAAAGGCGCGAGGCATGGCTCGGCCGAATGGTTTATCCATAGCAAGAATGCGGCCAATGTTATTAATGCCTTATCTATCAATGGCTTGGATTGTTTCATCAAGTCTTGGGTTGACTTGTCTGTAGCGAAATCGCTACAGCTGGACGCCTGGAAAAAATCGTTGTGGGATCAAAGCCTTGCACGGCGCAGGTTAGCGCGAGGTGTAGCGATATCGTTCCACTGTAGCGCTTTCAGTACAGGTGGAGGTCGTTTTTGAGGCGATTTTTGACCACGACACAGAGCCCCCTGTGGGAGCGGGCTTGCTCGCGAAAGCGGTGTGTCAATCGACATCTGCTTTGCTGACATTACGTCTTCGCGAGCAAGCCCGCTCCCACAGGAGACCGAGTAAGCCTACGGCTTGTTGGAAATCCCGTACTTGCGCAATCGATGGGCAATCGCGGTATGGGAGGTTTGCAGGCGGCTGGCCAGCTGGCGGGTGGAGGGGTAGTTGGCGTAGAGGCTCTCGAGCAGGTGCTTCTCGAAGGTTTCCACGGCCTGCTCCAGGCTTTCTACTTCCACATCGCCCTGGCGCGCCACGGAGGTGCCGGCGATGTCCAGGTCGCCGATGTCCACCAGGCTGCTTTCGCAGATGGCGGCGGCGCGGAAGATCACGTTCTGCAGTTGCCGCACGTTGCCCGGCCAGCGGTTGCCCAGCAGCGCCGGATAAGTACCGGGAGCCAGGCGGCAGACCGGGCGCTGGATCTGCGCGCAGGCCTGCTGCATGAAGTAGCGCGCCAGCAGCAGGATGTCCTGGCCGCGTTCGCGCAACGGTGGGACTTCGACGTTGAGCACGTTCAGGCGATAGAACAGGTCCTCGCGGAACGAGCCTTCGCTGACCATTTTCTCCAGGTTGCGGTGGGTGGCGCTGAGGATCCGCACGTTGACTTTGACTTCCCGGTCGCCGCCCACCCGGCGGAAGCTGCCATCGTTCAAGAAACGCAGGAGCTTGGCTTGCAGGTACGGCGACATCTCGCCGATTTCATCGAGGAATACCGTGCCCTGGTTCGCCAACTCCATCAGCCCGGGCTTGCCGCCCCGTTGCGCCCCGGTGAAGGCGCCGGGGGCGTAGCCGAACAGCTCGCTTTCCGCCAGGTTCTCCGGCAGCGCGGCGCAGTTCAGGGCCAGGAACGGCGCGCTGTGACGAGCGCTGATGGCGTGGCAAGCCCGGGCCACCAGTTCCTTGCCGGTGCCGGTTTCGCCCTGAATCAGCAGCGGTGCATCCAGGGCCGCGACCCGCTGAGCCCGGGCCTTGAGGGTGCGGATCGACGGGGATTCGCCCAGCAGTGCGTCGAAGCCTTCGGCGTGATCGTGGTGCAGCGCCGACAGGCGTTCGCCGATGCGGTTCGGCTGGTAGAGCGTCAGCAGCGCGCCGGCGTCGGTGATGGGGGTTGCGTCCAGCAGCAAGGTCTGGCCATTGAGGGTGACCTCCCGCAAGGGCAGGCGGAAACCATTTTCCAGCAGGGCGCCGAGCAATGCCTCGTCACTGAACAGCTCGGCCACGCTTTCCCCAGCCGGTTCCCGACCGTACAGGGCGATCAGCGCCGGGTTGGCCAGCAAGACCTTGCCGACGCTGTCCAAGGCCAGCACCGGGTCGGTCATGGCGGCGAGCAAGGCGTCGAGCTGCAAGTGCCGACGCTGGCCCGGCAGGATGTCCACCACGGTCACCGCCTGCACGCCGCGCACACTGAACAGCGCCTCGCGCAGCTCGTCGAGCACTTGCGGGCTGAGGGTCGGGGCGTCGATGTAGACGTTGGGGGGCACCATCTCCACCGCATCCAGATTGAGATTGCGCCCACCGAGCAAGGCCAGGACTTCCTGGGTGATGCCGACGCGGTCGATGAAACTGACGTGGATACGCATGGGGCGGTTTTAGGTTCTGGGATGCGGAGGGTGGCCAGTATGCCTTGGGGCGGGCTGTTGGTGAAATCCTGGTGCAAGGCTTGAGAAAGACATCGAACTCCTGTGGGAGCGGGCTTGCTCGCGAAAGCGGTGTATCAATCGACATCTGCTTTGCTGACACTACGTCTTCGCGAGCAAGCCCGCTCCCACAGGGGGGCTCGGTGAGGCCAATACTGGCTACAACCCCACATCCCACTCCGGCGTCTCGGGAAACTTCAGCACCAGAAAATCCAGCAGGCTGCGCAGCGCCGAGGGCATGTGCTTGCGTGAGGCGTACACCGCGTACATGTTCATCCGGCGCGGTTCGGCATGGGGCAGCAGACGGATCAGTTCGCCGTTCTTGAGGTGGGCGCCGGCCTGGTAGCTGGGCAGCATCGCCACGCCTGCGCCGGCTATCGTGGCTTGAAGCAATGTGCTGGCTTCGTTGGCGCTGATGTTGCCTTGCACCGGCACCGAGACCTGCTCGCCGTCCTGCTCGAAATGCCACAGGCTCTTGCCGACGTAGGAGTGGGTGAGGCAGTTGTGCCGGCTCAGGTCTTCCACGCGCAACGGTGTCGAATGCTCACGCAGATACCGCGGCGAGGCGCAGATCACCGAACGGCAGACCGTCAGGCGGCGGGCGATCAGGTTCGGGTCCAGGTCGTTGCTCATACGGATCGCCAGGTCGATGCGCTCGTCCACCAGGTTCACGGTGCGGTCGAGCATCTGCAGGTCGACGCTCACCCCTGGGTAGCGCTTGACGTACTCGGCCATGGCGCTCGCCAGTTGGGCCTGGCCGAACGAGGTGCTGGCGCTGATGCGCAACATGCCCCGTGGCGCGTCGTCCGGGGTGCCGACGGCGGCTTGCATGTCGCCGGACAGCTCCAGCATCTGCCGGCAGCGCGGCAGGATCTCGGCGCCTGCGGCCGTCAGGCTCAGCTTGCGGGTGGTGCGGTGCATCAGCCGGGCACCGACCCAATCTTCCAGCTCCGCCAGGTAGCGCGATACCACCGGCCGCGACAGGTCCAGATGCTCGGCCGCCGCCGACTGGCTGCCCAGGTCGAGCACCGTGACGAACACCCGCATTGCTTGTAGACGATCCATGATTTGCCCGATTTTAGAAACAAACTATGTTGGATCATCGCATTTTTTGAAATGAACCAGGTCACTAAGCTCCGTCTCATTCCTTTCGGACTTTTGGACAACGGAGCACCCATGATCGCATTCACCCCATTCAAGCGCCTGTTGCTGGCGACCGCATCAATGGCGTTCGCCGCCCACGCCTGGGCCGCGGACCTGACATTGGACGTCTATAACCCGGGTACGGCGGCGATTTTTCCGGTGACCTCGGTACTGGTCAGCGGCGAGAAGGAGGCGATCCTGGTAGACGCCCAGTTCGGCAAGTCCCAGGCCGCACAAGTGGTGGAAAAAATCCGCGCCAGCGGCAAACAACTGACCACGATCTACATCAGCCACGGCGATCCAGACTACTATTTTGGCCTGGAGACCCTCACCGCCGCGTTCCCTGAGGCCAAGGTGCTGGCGTCGGCGCCGACCGTCGAACACATCAAGCACACCATGGACGGCAAACTGAAATACTGGGGGCCGATCCTGAAGACCGATGCGCCGACCAAAGCCATCGTGCCCCAGGTGCTCAAGGGCGACAGCCTGACCCTGGAAGGCCAGCGCTTGCAGGTCGTCGGCCTCGATGGCCCGCAGCCGGACCGCAGTTTCGTGTGGATTCCATCGATCAAGG
Organism: Pseudomonas sp. NFACC04-2; assembly: GCF_900119265.1. NCBI lineage: Bacteria > Pseudomonadati > Pseudomonadota > Gammaproteobacteria > Pseudomonadales > Pseudomonadaceae > Pseudomonas > Pseudomonas sp. NFACC04-2. The sequence continues at coordinate 112,343 of NZ_FPJC01000012.1, read as the reverse complement.
CTGTGGTTGGCGGTGTCGTGGTGGCCGAGAACCTTCATGTGTGGATGGCCGATACCCAGACGCCGCAGTCTCACAAGGATTGGCTGGCGACGCTGGACAATATCGAAAAACTGCAACCGGCCACTGTCATCCCTGGCCATTACCTGGGCGAAAGCGCCCGTTCCCTGGCCCCGGTGCGCTTCACCGCCGATTACATCAAGGCTTTCGACGAAGAAACCGCCAAAGCCAAGGATTCCGCCGCGCTGATCCGTGCCATGAAACTACGCTATCCGGACCTGGGTGAAGACAGCTCCCTGGAGCTCAGTGCCAAGGTGGCGAAGGGCGAGATGAAGTGGTGAATACCCATCTTTGATCAGAGCACAAGAGCATGTATTTCAACATCGCTAATCACTGGAGAACACCATGAGCAAAATCGCAATCATCGGCGCCACCGGGCGTGCGGGTAGCCAACTGTTGGAAGAGGCCCTGCGCCGTGGTCACAGCGTGACAGCCATTGCCCGCAACACCGCGAAAGTCGGCGAAAGGGCCGGGGTGGTCAGCAAGCAGTTGGACGTATTGGACAGCGAGGCGCTGATCGCCGCCATCGACGGGCATGACGTGGTGATCAGTGCCGCGCACTTTGCCAGCGTGCCGGCCGACAAGGTCATCGCACCGGTGAAAGCCGCCGGGGTCAAGCGCTTGCTGGTGGTCGGCGGGGCCGGTTCGTTGCTGCTGCCGGATAACAGCCGGGTGATCGACAGCGACGGCTTCCCGGAGGAGTACCTGGCCGAAGCCAGCGCCGGTGCATTGTTCCTGGATGTGCTGCGCAAGGAACAGGACCTGGACTGGACCTTCCTTTCGCCTTCGGCGGAGTTCGTCGAAACCGAGCGCACGGGCCAGTTCCGTGTCGGCAAGGATCACCTGCTGTTCGACGCCGACGGGCGTAGCTGGATCAGCTTCGCCGACTACGCCATTGCGATGATCGATGAAGTGGAAGCGCCGCAGTTTTCGCGGACGCGGTTTACCGTCGGCTATTGAGCCGTAGGTTTTTACAGGGATCAGCCGTGAACCCGCACCCAAACGGTGACCAGCACCGTCGCCGCCATCAGCCAGGCGACGGCTGCCACGGCCAATGAGGCTTCGAGGCGCAGGCGGTCGACCATGACGTACAGCGTTGCGAGATAGACAAAGTACGGAATGATCGACCACATGCCAAACACGATGGTGGTCTTCAGATCGTCCACCGAGCGACCTTTGCCAACGATGTAGTGGGCAATCAGGGCGAAGGTGGGGAACAGCGGCACCAGCCCGGCGATGTAGTAATTCCTGGTCTTGGCCAGCATCGCCAGGATGACCACCACGGCTGCACCCAGCGCCGCCTTGAAAATCAGGTCCACACGTTCACCCTTCGGTTAATGGCTCAGGCCATATTTTTTGACTTTGTCGAACAGCGTGGTCTTGGCCATGCCCAGTTCCTGACTGGCCTGGGTCAGGTTGCCGCCGCTGCGTTGCAGGGCGTCCACCAGCAGGTTGCGCTCGAACGCCTCCACCGCTTCGGCGAAGGCCAGGCCCTGGCTGCCGCTGCTGGCACCAGACCTCTTGAACGCCGGCAGGCCGAGGGCGTAGCGCTCGGCGACGTTGCGCAGTTCGCGCACATTGCCCGGCCAGTCGTGACTCATCAGGTTCGACAGGGTCTGGTTGTCCAGCTCCGGCACCGTGCGGTCGAAGCGTAGGGACGACTGCTGAAGAAAATGCTCGAACAATTGCAGGATGTCTTCGCGCCGCTCGCGCAGGGGCGGCAGTTCCAGGGTCACCACGTTGAGGCGGTAATACAGGTCGCTGCGGAATTGCCCGGACCGGCCCATTTCGTCCAGGTCGGACTTGGTGGCGGCGATCACCCGGCAGTCCACCGCCACGCTCTGGTTCGAGCCCAGACGTTCGAGGGTGCGTTCCTGCAACACGCGCAGCAACTTGATCTGCAAGGGCAGGGGCATGCTTTCCACTTCATCGAGAAACAGCGTGCCGCCATCGGCGTGCTCGATCTTGCCGATACGGCGTTTGCCGGCACCGGTGAAGGCGTTGGCCTCGTGGCCGAAAATCTCGCTTTCGAACAGGTTCTCCGGCAGGCCGCCGCAGTTCAGCGCGACGAACTGCTTGTCATGGCGCCGGCTGAAATCATGCAGGCAGCGGGCGACCAGTTCCTTCCCGGTGCCGGTTTCGCCTTCGATCAGAACGTTGGCCGAGGTGTCGGCAACGTTGGCGATCAGCGCGCGCAGATGCTGCATGGCCGGCGAGCGGCCAATGATCCGGCCTTCCAGGGAGTCGCGTTCGGCCAGTTGTCGACGCAGTGAGAAAACTTCACGGGCCAGGCTGCGCTGTTCCAGGGCGCGACGGGCGACCTCCACCAGGCGCTCGGGGGAGAAGGGTTTCTCCATGAAGTCATAGGCGCCTTTTTGCATGGCCCCGACGGCCATGGAAATGTCGCCGTGGCCGGTGATCAGCACCACCGGCAGGCTGCGATCCCGCGCCTTGAGACGCGTCAGCAGTTCCAGGCCGTCGATGCCCGGCAGCCGAATATCGCTGATGACGATGCCGGCAAAGTTATCGTCGACTCGCTCCAGGGCCTCTTCGGCGCTGCCCACGCCGATGCAGGGAATGTCTTCCAGGCTCAGGGCCTGCTGGCAGCCCAGCAGGACGTGGGGGTCGTCTTCGACGATCAGTACGCTCAGGTCGTGGTTCATAGCGGCTCGGCAGGTGAAAGGCTGACCAACGGTAGATTGAGGACAAACGTAGTGCCACGCTCAAGCGGGTACTCGACGCCCAGGTGTCCACCCGCGGCGGCGGCCAGGCTCGCCGAGAGCGTCAGGCCCAGGCCCAGGCCCTGTTCGCCAGGTTTGGTGGTGAAGAACGGTTCGAACAAATGCTTGCGGGCTTCCGGGTCGATGCCGTGACCATTGTCCCGCACCCGAAGGCGATACTTGCCATCGGCGGCTTGGCCGTCGAGCCACAGTTTCGGCTCGGGTTGCGTTTGCATGGCGTCCAGGGCGTTGCCGATCAGGTTCACCAGGATCTGTTCGAGGCGGGTCTGGTCGATTTGCAATTGGACGTCATCGAAACCGCTGTGGATCTGGATGTCCAGGTTTTCCAGGCGCCCGCCCAGCAATTGCAATGCGGCCTCGACGGCCTTGCCCAGGCTCGCCCGGCCCTGGTCATCGCCGCGCCGGGCGAAGGCGCGCAGGCTGGCGGTGATCCGGCCCATGCGGTCGATCAATTCGTTGATGGTCTTGAGGTTGGTGCTGGCGATGTCCAGCTGGCCGCGCTCCAGGAAGCGTACGGTATTGCCAGACAAGGTGCGCAGCGCCGCCAGCGGCTGGTTGAGTTCATGGGCGATGCTGGTGGACATCTGGCCGATGGCCGCCAATTTACCGGCCTGGACCAGTTCGTCCTGGGCCCGGCGCAAGGTCTCTTCGGCCTGGCGTCGCTCACGGATCTGGCCCTTGAGGCGTTCGTTGCTGGCGCGCAGGTCGGTGGTGCGTTCGGTAATCCGACGCTCGAGCTGGTTGTTGGCTTCCTGCAAGGCTTCCCGGGCCGCAAGGCGGGTAGCGATGACCTTGCGTCGTTCGTTCCAGGCGATCAGCAGGAACGCCACCAGGGCGAAGGCCACGGCCACCAGGATGCCTTGGTTGATCGCCTGGCGACGTAGGTCTTCAAGGGGCGTCAGCAGGGTGAAATTCCACGGGGTATCGCTCAAGGGCCGGGTCTGCGACAGGTAGCTGATGGCGCGTTCGTCGGACACCAGTTCGGCGTTGGCCGGGAAGGTCAGCTTCTCCATGCCTTCGGCCAGGCGTTCCCGGGCCAGGGGTACCAGTTCATTGAGCGGGAACCAATAATATTGCAGGCTGCGGGCCAGGCGTTCCTTGGTTTCGTCGCTCAGGGGCCGCACCGACTTGAGCCGTCGCGCCGGGTCGCTGGACAGGATGATGATGCCGTTCTCATCACTGACGAACGCCTCCAGCCGCGCTCTCTGCCAGCGCTCTTCCAAGGCTTCTAGGCGCACCTTGACCACGGCCACGCCAATGATTTTGCCCTGTTGCTCCAAGCCATGGGCCAGGTAGTAGCCGGGTTCGCCATTGGTGCTGCCGATGCCGTAGAACCGTCCCGGCTGGCCGCGTACGGCGTTCTGGAAATAGGCACGGAAGGACAGGTCTTCGCCCAGGTAACTGTCGACATCGCGCCAGTTGCTGGTGGCCATCACCCGACCGGTGGTGTCCATCACGTAGATGGCCCGGCTGCGGCTGCGGCGGTTCAGGCCTTCGAGGTATTCGTTGACGGTCTTGCGATGCTCGGGCGTGGGGTCGTCGAGCAGGCGCGAGACACTCGATTCAAGCTCCAGCAGGCTGGGCAGGTAGGTGTACTTGCTGATTTCGCTCTCGACCGCACGGGCGTGCAGCTCCAGCTGGCGCTCGCCATTCTCGGCCAGGCCACGCACGCCATAGTGTTCGCTGATCCAGAAGCCGAGGTAACCCAGGCCGATCATCAGCGCAATGACCAGCGGCGGCAGGAACAGATGGCGGATCAGGCGGGGTTTCACGGCGAGTGATGGCGGCGCGGCGCGATAGAGGGTGGGGTCGCATTTCATCACAGAAGCCTTGGGTCAACCACAACACAAATCTACAAGCCAACTCCGATCCCTTGTGGGAGCGAGCTTGCTCGCGAAAGCGGTGTGTCAGCCACATTGATGTTGAATGTGCTGCCCTATTCGCGAGCAAGCTCGCTCCCACAGTGGGGAGCGGTGTTTTTAGTGCTGCAGGATTTTCTCGAGGAAATGCTGCGCGCGTTCGGAGCGGGCACTGATGTCGCCGAAGAACTCTTCTTTCTTGCAGTCTTCGATGATCTGGCCCTGGTCCATGAAAATCACCCGGTTCGCCACTTTGCGGGCGAAGCCCATTTCGTGGGTCACGCACATCATGGTCATGCCTTCGTGGGCCAGTTGCACCATCACGTCGAGCACTTCGTTGACCATTTCCGGGTCAAGGGCCGAGGTCGGTTCGTCAAACAGCATCACCACCGGGTCCATCGCCAGCGCACGGGCAATCGCCACGCGCTGCTGCTGGCCGCCGGAGAGCTGGCCCGGGTGCTTGTGGGCGTGGGCCGAGAGACCGACCCGCTCAAGCAGTTGCAGGCCTTTTTTAGTGGCTTCTTCCTTGCTGCGGCCCAGCACCTTGATCTGCGCGATGGTCAGGTTTTCGGTGATGGTCAGGTGCGGGAACAGTTCGAAATGCTGGAACACCATGCCCACCCGCGAACGCAGTTTCGGCAGGTTGGTCTTCGGGTCGGCGATGGAGGTGCCATCGACCACGATGTCGCCTTTCTGGAACGGTTCCAAGGCATTCACGCACTTGATCAGCGTGGATTTGCCCGAACCCGATGGTCCGCACACCACCACAACTTCACCCTTGCTGACCTCGGTGCTGCAATTGGTCAGTACCTGGAAGTCCCCATACCACTTGTTGATGTTCTTGATAGAGATCATACGGCGAACCTTTTTTGCAGACGCTTGACCAGCAGCGAGGCGGCAAAGCTGATTGTGAAGTACACGAGACCTGCGATGATCAGGAACTCATTGGAGCGGCCGATGATGTCGCCATTGGCCCGCGAAGCATTGAGGAAGTCCACCAGGCCGACCGTGTAGACCAGCGAGGTGTCCTGAAACAGGATGATGCTCTGTTGCAGCAGCAGCGGGGTCATCTTGCGAAACGCCTGGGGCAGGATGATCAGGCGCATGGTCTGGCCATAGTTCATGCCCAGTGCCTGGGCGGCACCCATCTGGCCCTTGGCGATCGACTGCACGCCGGCCCGCACGATTTCGCAGAAGTACGCGGCCTCGAACATCATGAACGCCACGACGCAGGAGCCGAACGCACCGATCGGCGTGTCCTCGCCGGTGATCCAGCGCAGCACGAACGGCACCGCCAGGTAGAACCAGGTGATGACCAGCAGCAGCGGAATTGAGCGGAAATAGTTGACGTAGGCGCCCGCGATATTGGAGACCAGCTTGTTGTGGGACAGGCGCATCAGCGCCAGGATTGTCCCCAGGATGATCCCGCCGACGACGCCCAGGGCCATCAGCTTGAGGGTCATCACCATGCCGTTCCACAAGCCGGGAATGGCCGGTATGACGCCAGTGAAATCGAATTCCATCATTTACCCCCCACGGAGATCAGGCCGGGCACCGCGACCTTCTTCTCGACCATGCGCATGAGCAGCATCAGGCTCATGTTCAGGGTGAAGTAGATCAGCGTCGCCAGGGTGAAGGCTTCGAACAGGTTGGCGGAGAACTCGGCGGTCTGCTTGGTCTGCGCGAGCAGCTCCATCAGGCCGATCAGCGAGGCCACGGAGGAGTTCTTGAAGACGTTGAGAAATTCCGAGGTGAGCGGCGGAATGATGATTCGGTAGGCCTGGGGCAGCAGCACGTTCCAGTAGATCTGCGGCAGCTTGAAGCCCATGGCTCGGGCGGCGGACTCCTGGCCGCGCGGCAGCGCCTGGATGCCGGTGCGCACTTGTTCGCAGACTCGGGCGGCGGTGAACAGGCCCAGGCACACCACGACGCTCAGGTAGGCCGAGGTGGTCGGGTTCAGGTCCTGTTTGTACCACTCCTGCATATCGGCGGGCAGCAGGTCCGGCACCAGGAAGTACCAGATGAACAGCTGAACCAGCAGCGGCACATTACGGAAGAGTTCCACGTAGCAGGTGGCGATCCCCGACACCAGCCGGTTCGGCACGGTGCGCATCACGCCGAGCACCGAGCCCAGCAGCAGGGCGATGATCCAGGCCACGACGGCGATAGCAATGGTCCAGCCCAGGCCGGCTACGTACCAGTCGAGATAGGTCTCGCTGCCCACGCCGGTGGACTTGAAGAACACGCCCCAGTCCCAGTTGTAATTCATTAGGGTCTCCCCTCAGATCGTTCGATATACAAATGCCCGCCTGGGGAAACTCCGTTCCCGCCCGGCTTGGAGGCCAGGCACACGCGATCGGCTCGACAGCCACCGGTTCGAGTGTTTCCAGATTTGCCAGCAGGGAGTGACCATCCCCTGAAAGGGCCGCGCCCCTTCAGGAGATAAGGTTAGTCAGAAATCAGGATTTCTTGTCGTCAGCCGCTTTATCGGTCGGCTTGGCGATCAGTGCCTTGAGTTCTTCGCTCATCGGGAAGTTCAGGTTCAGGCCTTTTGGCGGAATAGGCTGCATGAACCATTTTTCGTAGATCTTGTTGATCTCGCCCGAAGCGTAGGTGGCCTTGATGGCGTCATCCACCGCCTTTTTGAACGGTTCGTCGCCCTTGCGCATCATGCAGCCGTAGATTTCGTAGGACTGTGGTGTACCGGTCACGGCCCAGTCGTCGGCTTTCTTGGCCTTGGCGGCTTCGCCGGCCAGCAGGGCATCGTCCATCATGAAAGCAACGGCGCGGCCGCCTTCGAGCATCTGGAAGGACTCGCCATGGTCCTTGGCGGAGATGACGTTCATGCCCATTTGCTTGTCGGCGTTCATGGACTTGAGGAGGCGCTCGGACGTGGTGCCGGCGGTGGTCACGACGTTCTTGCCCTTGAGGTCGTCGAAATCCTTGTATTTGGAATCTTTCTTGGTCAGCAGCCGAGTGCCGATCTCGAAGATGCCAACGGAGAAGTCAACCTGCTGCTGACGCTCGACGTTGTTGGTGGTGGAGCCGCATTCCAGGTCCACGGTGCCGTTCTGTACCAGCGGGATACGGGTTTGCGAGGTGACCAGGTTGTACTTGACCTGCAGGTTGGGCAGGTCCAGGTCTTTCTTGATCGCTTCGACGACTTTCAGCTGGATGTCGTGGGAGTAGCCGACCGGCTTGCCGGAAGCGTCCGCGATGTAGGAGAACGGAATGGAAGCGTCGCGATGCCCAAGCGTAATGACGCCGGACTCTTTGATCTTTTTCAGTGTGCCGGTCAGTTCGGCTGCGAAAACCGGAGTACTGATCAGAGCGGCAGCAATGGCTGCGCCCAGGAGATGGGGAACGATACGCATCGATGTTTCCTCGACATTGTTTTTTTTATTTCGGCCGGTTCGTCGGCCCTGAGTACTTCGAGATGCCTGGCAGCTCCTGGTGTGTTGGCGTACAGGCATTCGTCTCCACGAGTGTAGAGCATGACTCGTGCCAGACCAGGACTGTTTGATTAACTTATTGTTTTATATAGAAATTAATGTTTTGTTTCAGGCTTTATACGGGCTGCTTTATCCGGTTAGCCGAACTGACTGACGGGTCGTGTTCGGAAAACCGAATGGTTTGGGCCCGTCTCAATCCTGTGGGAGTGGGCTTGCTCGCGAAAGCGGTAGGTCAGTCACTTTGATGCTGGATGTGCTGCCCTTTTCGCGAGCAAGCCCGCTCCCACAGGGGGCAGCGGTGGACGCCAGATAGCAAAAAAGCCCCTGAATCGTTGGATCCAGGGGCTTTGGGGTTTGCAGGATATCCGTCAGGCCGCTTCGATCTTGCGACGGTTGTGTTCGACCTTATCCAAGTACTGCTGCAGCTTCTCCTGCTCGGCCGGAGTGGTGAACAAGCCCAGCTTGCTGCGGCGCCACAGGATGTCCTGGACATCGACGGCCCACTCGTCGCTGCACAGATAATCGACCTCGCGGGTGTAAAGGCCGGCGCCGAGGTGTTCGCCCAGGTCGCCAAGGTCATGCACGCCTTCGAGCATGCGCCAGGTACGGCTGCCATAGGTGGTGGCCCAGCGGCGGGCGATGTCGGTCGGCAGCCAGTCGAACTTGTCCCGCAACGCCGAGCACAGCGCTTGCGGGGTGGTCATGTTTTCGCCGCCGGGGAGGGCCTCTACGGCGGTCCAGCTTCCGCGCATCTGTGTGAAATAGGGCGCCAGTTGCGCCATGGCCGATTCGGCCAATTTGCGATAAGTGGTCAGCTTGCCGCCGAATACCGACAGCAAGGGCGCTTCTTCGCCGCCACCGGAAAGCGCCAGGGTGTAGTCCCGGGTGACGGCCGACGGGTTGTCGGATTCGTCGTTGCACAGCGGCCGTACGCCGGAGTAACTGTGCAGGATATCGTCGCGGCCGATCTGCTTCTTGAAGTGGGCGTTGACCACTTTCAACAGGTAATCGGTTTCACCTTCAGTAATCGCTACCTTGGCCGGATCACCGGTGTATTCGCGATCCGTCGTCCCGATCAGTGTGAACTGGTTCAGGTACGGAATGGTGAACACGATGCGCTGATCTTCGTTTTGCAGAATGTGCGCATGCTCGCCTTCGTAGAGTTTCGGTACGATCAGGTGGCTGCCCTGGATCAGGCGGATGCCATAGGGCGACTCCAGCTTCAAATCATCGCGAATGAACTTGGCGACCCACGGGCCGGCGGCGTTCACCAGCGCTTTGGCGCGGATAGAAAACAGGCTGCCGTCGGCGCGTTCCAGGTGCAAGTGCCACAGGCCTTTGCTGCGGCGGGCATTCACACAGCGGGTGCGGGTGTGGATATGCGCGCCTTTTTCCCGGGCGGCCATGGCGTTGAGTACCACTAGTCGCGCATCGTCGACCCAGCAGTCGGAGTATTCGAAGCCCTTGGTGATCTCACTTTTCAGCGCGCTGTCGGCACCGAACTTCAAACTTTTGGAGCCGGCGAGCTGCTCGCGTTTGCCCAAGTGATCGTAGAGGAACAGGCCGGCACGAATCATCCAGGCCGGGCGCAGGTGCGGGCGGTGGGGCAACACGAAGCGCATTTGCTTGACGATGTGCGGGGCTTTGGTCAGCAGCACTTCACGCTCGGCCAGCGCTTCACGCACCAGGCGGAATTCATAATGTTCAAGGTAGCGCAGACCACCGTGGATCAGCTTGCTGCTGGCCGACGAGGTATGGCTGGCCAGGTCGTCCTTTTCACAAAGGAACACCGAAAGACCGCGACCGGCAGCGTCCGCGGCAATCCCCACGCCATTGATACCGCCGCCAATGACGGCGACGTCATAGATCTCGGCGAGAGGGGGCGTAGGCAAGGTAGAAGTGGGCATCGGCTGGCCTCGGGTTCTTTTCGTAATATTTGAATTCGAACATAAATGTTCATTTGCGAAAATACTAGCCCATAAAGACAGCAACAGCCAGCCAACTTCGATTGAAAATACTGATCAAAGGAAGCTGAAAGGAAAATTTTCGAACAAAAAAGTTATTGAGCGAGGTGCTTTTGTGGCGAGGGAGCTTGCTCCCGCTCGGCTGCGAAGCAGTCGTAAAACCGGCTGGCGTGGTGTGCCTGAAAGGTCGCGTCAGATCATTGTGGCGGCTCCGCCACCCAGCGGGAGCAAGCTCCCTCGCCACAGGGTAACCGGGAGAGCGTCAGACCACTTCCAGGCGGATCTTGTGCTGGCTCAGTAGCTGCGCCAGGGCCGGCACCGGTTGCTGGTCGGTCACCAGGCAATCGATCAGGCTGATCGGGCCCAGGCGGACCATGGCATTGCGTCCGAACTTGCTGGAGTCCGCCGCCAACAGCACTTGCCGGGCGTTGGCGATGATGGCTTGGGAAACCCGCACTTCCTGGTAGTCGAAGTCCAACAGGCTGCCGTCTTCGTCGATACCGCTGATGCCCACCAGGGCGAAGTCGACCTTGAACTGGTTGATGAAGTCGACGCTCGCCTGGCCCACCACGCCGCCGTCACGCCGTACGTTGCCGCCGGCGATCAGGACTTCGAAGTCGTCCTTGGCGCTGAGGATCGAAGCCACGTGCAGGTTGTTGGTGATGACCTTCAGGTGGTTGTGATTGAGCAGGGCCCGGGCGATGGATTCGGTGGTGGTGCCGATGTTGATGAACAGCGAGGCGTGATCGGGGATCTGGGCGGCGATGGCTTCGGCGATGCGTTGCTTTTCGTCGCGCATCTGATCGGCGCGCATGGCGTAGGCGGTGTTTTCCACGCTTGAATCGTAGGCGGCGCCGCCGTGGTAGCGGCGCAGCAGGTTCACTTCCGCCAGTTGGTTGATGTCACGGCGGATGGTTTGCGGGGTGACGACGAATAACTGCGCCATTTCCTCGATGCTGACATAGCCGCGTTCGCGGACCAGTTCGAGGATTTGCTGCTGGCGGGGAGGCAGATTCATGGGGCTTCCTTTGGGCTGCCGTACAAAATTTGCCCATGATGCCGCAGGAATCCGATCCCGACCAGTTTCAGAACCTTATCAGGCTTATTCAGCGTCTTCGTGGGGCTCCCAATCGCGGGTGCGGCTGACCGCTTTCTGCCAGCCGGCATAGAGTTTTTCTTTCGCCGCCTCGTCCAGTTGCGGTTCGAATTCGCGCTCGATCACCGCTTTGCCGCGCAGTTCTTCCAGGCTGCCCCAGAAGCCGCACGCCAGGCCGGCCAGGTATGCCGCACCCAGGGCCGTGGTTTCGCGCATTTTCGGCCGCTCGACCTGGGTGCCAAGGATGTCGGCCTGGAACTGCATCAGGAAGTTGTTCGCCACCGCGCCACCGTCGACGCGCAGGGCCCTGAGGCGTTCGCCCGAATCCTGTTGCATGGCGTCGAGCACGTCGCGGGTCTGGTAGGCGATCGACTCCAATGCTGCGCGAATGATGTGATCGACCCGTACGCCGCGGGTCAGGCCAAACAGTGCGCCACGGGCATAGGGGTCCCAATACGGCGCGCCCAGGCCGGTGAAGGCGGGGACCAGGTACACACCGTTGCTGTCCTTGACCTTGTTGGCAAAGTATTCGGTATCCAGGGCGTCATTGATGATCTTCAGTTCATCACGCAGCCACTGGACGGTGGAGCCGCCGTTGAATACAGCGCCTTCCAGGGCGTAGGCCACTTCGCCACGGGGACCGCAGGCGATGGTGGTGAGCATGCCATGATTGGATTTCACGGCCTTTTTGCCGGTGTTCATCAGCAGGAAGCAGCCGGTGCCGTAGGTGTTTTTCGCCTGCCCCGGCTCCACGCACATTTGCCCGAACAGGGCTGCCTGCTGGTCGCCGGCGATGCCGCCGATGGCGATACCGCTCTTGGTGCGGCCATAGATTTCCGAGGACGACTTTACTTCCGGGAGCATTTCCCGGGGGATGTCGAGGATCTCGAGCATCTTCGCATCCCATTCCAACGAGTGAATGTTGAAGAGCAGGGTGCGCGAGGCGTTGGTGTAGTCGGTGACGTGGACCTTGCCACCGGTGAATTTCCAGATCAGCCAGCTATCGACCGTGCCGAACAGCAGCTCACCGTTGCGCGCACGCTCGCGGCTGCCTTCGACGTTGTCCAGGATCCACTTGAGCTTGGTGCCGGAAAAGTACGGGTCGGTGACTAGGCCGGTGGTCTGGCTGATGTATTGCTCGTGGCCGTCGCGTTTGAGCTGTTGGCAGATCTCGGTGCTGCGGCGGCACTGCCAGACGATGGCGTTATAGATCGGCCGGCCGGTGGTCTTGTCCCAGACCACGGTGGTTTCCCGCTGGTTGGTGATGCCGATGGCGGCCACCTGGTCATGGTGCAGGCCGGCCTGGGCCAGGGCTTCGACCATGACCGCGCTCTGGGTGGCGAAGATTTCCATCGGGTCGTGTTCGACCCAGCCGGCCTGCGGGTAGTGCTGGGCGAATTCGCGTTGGGCGGTGCAGACCACATTGGCATCACGGTCGAAGATGATCGCGCGCGAGCTGGTCGTACCCTGGTCGAGGGCAATGATGTAGTTCTTGTTCTGGATATCGGTCATTTCGATTGCCTCGGGTCTTTCATAAAGGGAGACGTAAAAAGAAGCCACGGCGCAGGCTTCGAATGGCAGGGCCTGCGCCGACTGTTTCAGGATGTTCTGGGCTTGCCATCAATGGCCGGTTCTACATCCTTTGTAGCTGTCATGGCGCTGGGCAGGTGACGGGCGATCAACCCGCGATAGGCCGCAGCACCGAGGCACGCACCCACGATCGGCGCAAAAATCGGAACCAGGAAGTACGGGATGTCGCGTCCACCCGTGAGGGAAATTTCACCCCAGCCTGCGAAGAAAGTCATCAGTTTAGGACCGAAGTCCCGCGCCGGGTTCATCGCAAAGCCCGTCAGCGGCCCCATGGAGCTGCCGATCACGGCAATCAGCAGGCCGATCAGCAAGGGTGCCAGCGGGCCACGGGGCAAGCCGTTGTTGTCATCGGTCAAGGACATGATCACCCCCATCAGGATGGCGGTGATGATCGCTTCCACGAGGAAGGCTTGGCCAGTGGAGAGTGCCGCGTGAGGGTAGGTGGAGAACACCGAAGCCAGTTCGAGGCTCATTTCGGTGCCACGAACCATGTGCCGGGACTGTTCGAAATCGAAGAATAGATTGCTATACAGCGTGTAGACGAGCAGGGCGCCGCAGAAAGCGCCGGTCACTTGGGACGCAATATAGAAAGGCAGCTTGCGCTTTTCGAAGTCGGTGAACATGCACAGGGCGATGCTGACGGCGGGGTTGAGGTGGGCACCGGAAATGCCTGCGCTCAGATAGATTGCCATGCTGACACCGACGCCCCAGATGAGGCTGATTTCCCACAAACCGAAACTCGCACCCGCGACCTTGAGCGCTGCGACGCAACCGGTACCGAAAAAGATCAGCAGGCCAGTTCCCAGAAATTCGGCCAGGCATTGGCTGGCCAGGGATGGCTGTTGTAAAGCAGTTGTCATTCAAACCTCGGTTTTTTGTTGTTTTGCAGCGCGTTCGATACAGCACGATTGCGCGATTTCCACCGAGGCAGGATCCCCATCCTGAACTCGGGTTGCTGCTTGAGACATGCAATGTGACTTTCAGTTTCGAAAAAATATAGACAAGAAACGCTGGTGTCAAAGGTCGAAAGTGAACCGCCGGTCACATTTCAACTATTCGCGCTGTGAATGACTTTCCCGTTGGCGGCGCGTTACCGGTACAGACAGCGCAGCCGCAAAGCCTTTTCAGAGGCGATGGCTTAGAATCCGCTCAGTCTTTTTTGATTTCCTTATCAGGAGCGGTCATGACACCCGCATTGGATCTGCTTAAGAAAGTGCGCGCCGAACATCGCATCCACAGTTATGAACACGATCCCAAGGCGGCGTCCTATGGCTTGGAGGCGGCGGAAAAGCTCGGGCTGGATCCGGCGCAGGTGTTCAAGACGTTGTTGGCGGCCAGTGAAAAAGGTGAGCTGTTGGTGGCGGTAGTGCCCGTGGCCGGGAGCCTGGATTTGAAAGGCCTGGCCCACGCCGCCGGTGTGAAGAAGGTCGAGATGGCCGACCCGGCCGCCGCGCAGCGTTCGACCGGTTATTTGCTCGGCGGTATCAGCCCGCTGGGACAGAAGAAGCGTTTGCGCACGTTTATCGACAATTCCGCACAGCCACTCGCCAGTATGTTCGTCAGTGCGGGGCGGCGTGGGTTGGAAGTCGAGTTGGCGCCTTCGGTATTGAAGGGGCACACCGGGGCGGTGTTTGCTGATATCGGGCGTGCTTGATAGAGCAGGCGCAGCCTGTAGGGTGAAAATTCTGCTGATCTGTCACTGGATAATCCGTGCCGCTACACCCCATGCTGGGCATCAGAAAAATAAGGAGAAGTGCCATGCAGCTTGCGTTTCATCAGGTCGATGCGTTCAGTGACCGGCCGTTCGGCGGTAACCCGGCGATGGTCTATCGGCTCGACGGCTGGCTTGCCGACGACCTGATGCAGAAGATCGCCGCCGAGCATAACCTGGCTGAAACCGCGTTCCTGGTGCGTGAAGGCCAGCATTGGCATATCCGCTGGTTCACCCCCACCACCGAAGTCCCGCTGTGTGGCCACGCCACGTTGGCCAGCGCTTATGTGCTGTTCGAGGTCTATCACGAAACCGTCGAGCGCCTGGATTTCATCTGCCGGTCCGGCTCGTTGAGCGTGACGCGTGAGGGTGATCGGCTGTGGTTGGATTTTCCGGCTGTCGTGCCCGCCGAGTTGGGCGTGTCCCTGGCCGTGCAGAGTGCCTTGGGCGTCGAAGCGGTGGATGTGCTGAGTTCCAACGAGTTGTTCGTGGTGCTGGAGTCGGAGCAAGCGGTGCTCGATTGCAAGCCGGACATGGTGGCCCTGGCGAAACTGCCCTGGCCCGGCGCTATCGTCACCGCGCCGGGGAGCAAGCATGATTTTGTCTCGCGCTATTTTGCCCCGGCGATCGGCATCAACGAAGACCCGGTGACCGGCTCGACCCATTGCAGTCTGATTCCCTATTGGTCCAAGCGGCTGGGCAAGCACGGACTGACGGCTTATCAGTGTTCGGCCAGGGGAGGGGCGTTGTTTTGCCGGTTGGAGGGTGAGCGGGTGAAGATCGGCGGGAACGCGACGTTGGTGGCCAGTGGGACGTTGATGCTGCACTCAAGCCAATGACATCAAATGTGGGAGCTTGCTCGCGATAGCGGTGGTTCAGCCTGCATCGATGCTGAATGTGTCCACTCCCACAATGATTAGCTGGCCGCGCTGTAGCGTCGCACGCCGCTGTCCACTGGTGGAATATGCGCCGCGGTGCTGCCCGAGGCCTGGAACAGCACCAGGTGCTCAGCCGCCACGCGGATGCCGACGGCGGCGCCGACCTGATGGTCGGCATGGCTGGGGAAGATCGATTCCAGTTGCGCACCTGTGGGTAATTGCAGGCGATACAAGGTTGAAGCACCCAGGAAGGTCTTGCCAACGATTCTGGCGGTGAGCGGGCTGTCCGGGGCGTAGACGATATCGTCGGGCCGCAGCAGCACGTCCACCGCGCCGCCGATGGGCCAGGTGTAGGCCCGGTTGCCGCGCAGGAGGCCCAGCTCGGTCTGTACCGATTCCGGGCTGTCGAGCTGGCCGCGAATGAAGTAGCCCTGGCCAACGAAACTGGCAACGAATGGCGTCAGTGGTTCGTGATACAGGTTGTAAGGCGTATCCCACTGTTCCAGGCGACCTTCCCTGAATACGCCGACATGGTCACTCACGGCGAAGGCTTCTTCCTGATCGTGGGTGACCAGGATCGCGCTGGTGCCGCGGGCCTTGAGAATGTCCCGCACTTCATGGCTGAGCTTGCGGCGCAGCTCGCCATCGAGGTTGGAGAACGGTTCATCGAGCAACAGCAGCTGCGGTTCCGGCGCCAGCGCACGAGCCAGGGCCACGCGCTGCTGTTGGCCGCCGGACAGTTCATGGGGAAAGCGGCTACCCAGGTGTTTCAGGTTGACCAGTTCCAGCAATTCTTCGACGACGCGGTCCTTGTTCGGATGCTTGCGAATGCCGAAGGCAATGTTCTGGGCCACGCTCAGGTGAGGGAACAGGGCGTAGTCCTGGAACACCATGCCGATGCGGCGTTTTTCCGGGGCGAGGGTGAAGCCCGCGCGGGAAATGGTTTCCCCAGCCAACTGGATTTCACCCTCATGCACAGGTTCGAAGCCGGCAATGGCACGCAAGGTCGTGGTCTTGCCACACCCGGACGAACCGAGCAGGCAACCGATATCACCGGCATTGAGGTGCAGGTTGAGGTTCTGCACGACCCGCTGGTCCTGATAACCGCAGGCCAGGTTGTGCAAGTTCAGCAGCAGGGCGTGGCTCATGCGTGGTGATACGCCGGCTCGACCAGGAACTCGAGCAAGGCCTTTTGCGCATGCAGGCGATTCTCGGCCTGGTCCCAGGCTACCGAACGCGGGTCATCCAGCAGGTCCATGCTGATCTCCTCGCCACGGTGGGCCGGCAGGCAGTGCATGAACAACACGTCGGCATCGGCCAGGTCGAGCAGGGCGCGGTTGACCTGCAGTGGCGCGAACAACTCCAGGCGCCTGGCGGTTTCTTCTTCCTGGCCCATGGAGGTCCAGACGTCGGTGCTCACCAGGTGCGCACCGGCCACGGCCTGTTTCGGGTCACGGACGATGGACACCCGGTCCCCGGCCTTGGCCAGCAACTCTGCATTGGGGTCAAAACCTTCGGGGCAGGCAACGCGCAGTTGGAAGTCGAATTGCATCGCCGCTTCTATATAGCTGTTGCACATGTTGTTGCCATCGCCGATCCAGGCCACGGTCTTGCCCTGGATCGAGCCACGGTGCTCGAGGAAGGTCTGCATGTCGGCCAGCAACTGGCAGGGGTGCAGGTCGTCGGACAGGCCGTTGATCACCGGTACGCGGGAATGGGCCGCGAACTCGGTCAGGGTGCTGTGGGCAAAGGTACGGATCATCACCGCGTCCAGCATGCTCGACATGACGATGGCGCAATCGCCGATGGGTTCGCCACGGCCCAGTTGGGTGTCGCGGGGCGACAGGAAAATCGCCTGGCCGCCCAGTTGGATCATGCCGGCTTCGAAAGAGATGCGGGTGCGGGTCGATGACTTCTCGAAGATCATCCCCAGCACGCGGTTTTTCAAGGGCTCGAACAGTACGCCGCGATTACGCAGGTCCTTGAGCTCCACGCCTCGACGGATCACGCCGAGCAACTCATCGGGCGTGAAATCCATCAGGGAGAGAAAGTGCCTTGCGCTCATGATTGACTACCTTTTTGTAACTGACCGCAGATGCTCAAAGCCTTGTTTAATGAAAAAACGGGCGAGACCTGCGGCAAAAGCCGCACGGGGCGACGAAATAGGGGAAGGCGCGATCTTATAATTAAATGTCGCGTCTTACCAATAGGGCTACGGTTTTTGGGGATTTCAGCGAAGCCATCACGCGAATGCGATGACGTATTTGAGGCCGGTTTCCTGACTGCAGCGGCCCATTTGTACACTGGCGCTGCTCGCCTTGGCAATCAAGCGCGGCGGGCGCGCCATGGATGGGGGGCGTTTGTGTCGTGGCCTGCGACTCTTGCGCCTGTCTGCTGGTGGTTGTGAAACATTTCCTAATGCAAAGGCCTGGGTTATAAATGAGCCTCAGCGGCACAGGAGCCCGAAATGGATTCGAAAGAGCAACAACTGATGGAATTGCTGGGGCTGACCGCACGCTCGCTGACCCACCTGACGGCATCGGTGACGTCCATGTCATTCGAATTGCTGCGCAGCGAGGATGAAGTGACCAAGGCCGCCGGCCGCCGGATGATCGATCGCATGGCCACGATCAGCAGCGGCCTTGACGAGCATTGGCGATTGATTGGCGAACTGACTGGCGTACCGATCGCCCAGGAGGAAGTGGAAACCGTCGAGGAGATCCAACTCCTGGCGCCCCCCGAGGGCCCTTGATGGCAGTTCATCGGCGGGCCTGATGCCCGGCAATTCACAGGACGAACGTCGCTGGCGCTGCCGGGAATCACGCGCCATAGTTTTGTTCCCGCGGCCGAAAGTGCCCGCCACGAATAAAACAGAGACTGGCCATGACCAAGACTCTCCACCACCGTGCGTGCCATCTGTGTGAAGCCATCTGCGGCTTGACCCTCGAAACCACCGAAACCGACGGCCAGGGCCTGGCGATCACCTCGATCAAGGGCGATGCGCTGGACACCTTCAGTCGTGGTCACATCTGCCCCAAGGCAGTGGCCCTGCAAGATATCCAGAACGATCCGGACCGCCTGCGCCAACCCATGCAGCGCATCGGCAACGAATGGCACCCCATCGCCTGGGACGATGCCTTCGCGTTGGTGGCCGCGCGCCTGGCGGATATCCAGGCGCGCCACGGCCAGAACGCGGTGGCGGTCTACCAGGGCAACCCCAGCGTGCATAACTATGGGCTGATGACCCACAGCAACTACTTCCTGGGCCTGTTGAAGACCCGCAGCCGTTTCTCAGCAACCTCGGTGGACCAACTGCCCCATCACCTGACCAGCCACCTGATGTACGGCCACGGCTTGCTACTGCCGATTCCGGACATCGATCACACCGACTTCATGCTGATCCTGGGCGGCAACCCATTGGCTTCCAACGGCAGCATCATGACCGTGCCGGATGTGGAGAAGCGCCTCAAGGCGATCCAGGCCCGTGGCGGCAAAGTGGTGGTGGTCGATCCGCGCCGCAGCGAAACGGCGGCGATTGCCGACCAGCATGTCTTCGTGCGTCCCGGTGGTGATGCCGCGTTGCTGTTTGGCTTGCTCAATACCTTGTTCAGCGAAGGCCTGACCCGTGACAGCCATCTGCCGGTGGACGGCCTGGACGAGGTGCGCGCGGCCGTCGCTTCTTTCACGGCTGAAGCGATGAGCCCGCTCTGTGCGGTGCCGGCAGCGCAGATCCGGCAATTGGCCCGAGACTTCGCCGCCGCCCCGTCAGCGGTGTGCTATGGGCGGATGGGGGTGTCGACCCAGGCGTTCGGTACGCTGTGCCACTGGCTGATCCAGGTGATCAACCTGGTGACCGGCAATCTGGATCGGGTGGGTGGTGCGCTGTGCACCGAGCCGGCGGTGGACCTGGTGGCGACCACCTCGGGCGGGCATTTCAATCGTTGGCAGAGCCGGGTGTCCGGGCGTCCCGAATACGCGGGGGAGCTGCCGGTGTCGGCCCTGGCCGAGGAGATGCTCACCGAGGGCGAAGGCCAGATTCGGGCGCTGGTCACCGTGGCCGGCAACCCGGTGTTGTCTACACCCAACGGGCGGCAGTTGGAGCAGGCCCTGGATGGGTTGGAGTTCATGGTCAGCGTCGATCTGTACATCAACGAAACCACCCGCTACGCCGACCTGATCCTGCCCTCGACCTCGGCCTTGGAAAACGATCATTACGACACCACCTTCAACCTGTTCGCGGTGCGCAACGTGACCCGTTTCAACCGGGCGATCCTGCCCAAGCCCGAGGGGGCGCTGCACGACTGGGAAATCTTTGTCGGCCTGGCCAAGGCCTTCGCTGCCCGGACCGGCAAAGAACTCAAGCCGACCATGCCGCCGGCGCAGATGATCGATCTTGGCCTGCGCAGCGGGGCGTATGGCGACGTCTCGCCGCACAAACTGTCCTTGGCGACTTTGTTCGACCATCCCCATGGCATCGACCTCGGCGCACTCAAGCCCAACCTGGCCCCGCGCTTGAAAACCGAAAACCAACGGGTGCAGGCCGCGCCGGCGGTGATTCTCGCCGACCTTGCGCGCTTTGCCGCGTTGCAGGCACCAGAACCGGATGAGTTGCTGATGATTGGCCGCCGCCATGTGCGCAGCAACAACTCCTGGATGCATAACTTCCATCGACTGGTGAAGGGCAAGCCGCGTCATCAATTGCTGATGCACCCGGATGACCTCGCCTCCCGCGGCCTTGCCGACGGGCAGCGCGTGACGGTCAGTTCGCGGGTAGGGGCCATCGAAGTCGAGGTACTGGGCAGCCTGGACATGATGAAAGGCGTGGTCAGCCTGCCCCACGGCTGGGGCCATGCCCGGCCGGGCGTGCAGATGACCATTGCCAGCGGACAGCCGGGCTCCAGCGCCAATGACCTGACCGATGATTGCCAGCTCGATGAGTTGTCCGGCAACGCGGCGCTCAACGGTGTACCGGTGAAGGTGGTGGCTGCGTAGAATTGTCTCTGAGCAGTACGTTCTGCTTTCCGTTACAATGCGCCACCGTGTCGACAACTGACGTCGCAAAGTTTAAGCCGAGGTGCTCCGTGGATATCATCGAAACGATTAAAGACCAGATTGCCAACAACACCATCCTGCTTTACATGAAAGGCTCGCCGAACGCGCCACAATGCGGTTTTTCGGCCAAGGCTGCTCAGGCGGTGATGGCGTGTGGCGAGAAGTTTGCCTACGTGGACATCCTGCAGAACCCGGAAATCCGCGCCAACCTGCCCAAGTACGCCAACTGGCCAACCTTCCCGCAATTGTGGGTGGGTGGTGAGCTGATCGGTGGTAGCGACATCATGACCGAGATGGCCGCCGACGGTTCTCTGCAGGCCACGATCAAGGAAGCGGTAGAAAAAGCGTCCGCGAACAAGACCGAAGCCTGATCCAAGAAGGTCTGTTCACCACACCAGTCATGGTGAGCGCGAAACCTTGTGGGAGCGAGCTTGCTCGCGATAGCGATGTGTCAATCAGCATTTTTATATCTGACCTCCCGCTATCGCGAGCAAGCTCGCTCCCACAGTAGGTTTTCGGTGGCCTGGGAATCCAGGCAATAAAAAGCCCCGCCTCTCGAAAGAGGGCGGGGCTTTTTAGTGGCTTGCTGCCGGGGAAGGTTACTCTTCGCCCATCTGCGATTGCAGGTAGTTCTCAAGACCGACTTTGTCGATCAGGCCCAGTTGGGTTTCCAGCCAATCGATGTGCTCTTCCTCGGATTCGAGGATGTCTTCCAGCAGTTCACGGCTACCGAAGTCGCCAACGCTTTCGCAGTGGGCAATGGCGGCTTTCAGGTCGGCGTGGCCGGTGCGCTCGATGCGCAGGTCGCACTCGAGCATTTCCCGGGTGTGTTCGCCGATGTGCAGCTTGCCCAGGTCCTGGACGTTCGGCAGGCCTTCGAGAAACAGGATGCGCTTGATCAGCTTGTCCGCGTGCTTCATCTCGTCGATGGACTCGTGGTACTCGTGCTTGCCCAGCTTGTTCAGGCCCCAATCCTCGTACATGCGCGCATGCAGGAAGTATTGGTTGATCGCGACCAGCTCATTGGCAAGGATCTTGTTGAGATGCTGGATGACTGTGATGTCGCCTTTCATGATGAGGCCTGCCCTGTAATAGCTGTGTATAGGGCGGAGTTTGAGCTGCGTATTTATCAGTGTCAAACCTAAGTTATTGAATAATAAATGAAAATTAATCGGAATAAGAATGTTTGTGTTCCGCGTCTGGACGCTAAGCATTTGATTTACAGGCATAAAAAAACCGGACATTGAGTCCGGTTCCTTGAAAAGCTGTCTTTACGCGGCAGTAAATTCTACCGGGTAGGGGATCGAGGCCTGAGCTGTTTGCACCTTGGCGAGGGTTTCACGTACCACCTCCTTGGCCAGACAGGCACATTTTCCGCATTGGCTGGCTACGCCGGTGGCCTGGCGGACTTCGCGATAGCTGCAGCAACCTTCATAGATCGCTTCGCGGATTTGTCCGTCGGTGACGCCAGTGCAGAGGCATACATACATAAGTGAGAACCGTCGCTGGTTGTGACTCAATTGAGACGGATCTTAATGTTAACGAGAATGATTGTCAAAGTGGTTTCTCAAGGTCTTGCGCCAGAGCGATGCCAGGCTGACGAACGGTTTTTTCCTTGAGCAACGAAGGCGGCACGTAGCGGGGCGGCGATTTTTCGATACCACCGAAAAACCGTTGAAGACAGTCTAAATGCGCGGTGTATGATGGTCGGCCCTTGCAAGCGGGTTCGTGTCACAGGGCTGTCGCCTGAGGGTGGCAGGCTGGCCCGGACTTTGTTTTCACGCTAATTACATCAGGAGATATCCAATGAGCGTACTCGTAGGCAAACAAGCCCCTGACTTCACCGTGCCAGCCGTGCTTGGCAACGGCGAAATCGTCGACAGCTTCACCCTGTCCTCGGCCATCAAAGGCAAATACGGCCTGGTGTTCTTCTATCCGCTGGACTTCACCTTCGTCTGCCCATCCGAGCTGATCGCACTGGATCACCGCATGGACGACTTCAAGGCCCGTAACGTTGAAGTGGTCGCTGTTTCGATCGACTCGCACTTCACTCACAACGCCTGGCGCAACACCCCGATCAACAATGGCGGCATCGGTCAGGTGAAATACACCATGGCTGCCGACATGAAGCACGAAATCGCCAAGGCCTACGACGTCGAGTCCGAAGGCGGCGTGGCCTTCCGTGGCGCCTTCCTGATCGACGACAAGGGCGTTGTCCGTTCGCAGATCATCAACGACCTGCCGCTGGGCCGTAACATGGAAGAGCTGATCCGTCTGGTCGACGCGCTGCAATTCCACGAAGAGCACGGCGAAGTCTGCCCGGCCAACTGGAAAAAAGGCGACAAGGGCATGACCGCATCGCCTGAAGGCGTTGCCGCTTACCTGGGCGAGCACAGCGACAAGCTGTAAGCGCATCCAGGCATAAAAAAACCGGCCCTCGATGGGCCGGTTTTTTATGGAGTTCTAAAGCAGAATACAGTCCTGTGGCGAGGGAGCTTGCTCCCGCTTGAGTGCGCAGCGCTCACAACATCTTGGGGCGGCTACGCCACCCAGCGGGAGCAAGCTCCCTCGCCACACAAGAGCCACACCAGGCTTGTTGTCAGTCGTCGAAATCCTGCCAGCCGCCCATCTCTTTCCACCGGTTGACGATGCCGCAGAACAGCTCGGCGGTCTTCTCGGTGTCGTAGCGGGCCGAGTGCGCCTCACGGCCATCGAAATCGATATCGGCTGCCTGGCACGCCTTGGCCAGGACGGTCTGGCCATACGCCAGGCCAGCCAGGGTCGCGGTGTCAAAGCTGGAGAACGGGTGGAACGGGTTGCGCTTCATGTCCAGGCGCGCGACGGCGGCGTTGAGGAAGCCCAGGTCGAAGCTGCTGTTGTGCCCGACCAGGATCGCGCGCTTGCAACCGTTGGCCTTGAGCGCTTTGCGCACACCACGGAAGATGTCGGTCAGGGCCGTTTCTTCGCTGACCGCCATGCGCAACGGGTGATCGAGCTTGATCCCGGTGAACTCCAGGGCCGCCGCTTCGACGTTGGCGCCTTCGAACGGTTCGACACGGAAGAAATAGGTGTGGTCAGGGAACACAAAGCCTTTTTCGTCCATGCCGATGGTTGTCGCCGCGATTTCCAGCAAGGCGTCGGTGGCGGAATTGAAACCACCGGTTTCTACATCGACGACGACCGGCAGATAACCACGGAACCGCGCGGCCATGGGGTGACGGGCGCCGCCCGAACCACCGTTGCCGTCCAGTTCGTCGTCGAAATGATCTTCACTCACGCGTTTTCCTCCAGCAGGCGCCAGCGCAGTTTTTCACCGGCGCGCAGCGGGATGACGGTCTGCTCGCCGAAGGGCAGGCTGACGGGGGCGGTCCATTCGTCACGGACCAGGGTAATACGGTCGGTGTTCACCGGCAGGCCATAGAAGCGCGGGCCATGCAGGCTGGCGAAGCCTTCAAGTTTTTCCAGCGCATTGCGCTGTTCGAACGCCTCGGCGTACATCTCGATGGCGGCATAGGCGGTGTAGCAGCCGGCGCAACCGCAGGCCGCTTCCTTGGCGTGACGGGCGTGGGGCGCCGAGTCGGTGCCGAGGAAAAACTTGGCGCTGCCGCTGGTGGCGGCGTCCAGCAAGGCTTCCTGGTGGGTATTGCGCTTGAGAATCGGCAGGCAATAGAAGTGCGGCCGGATCCCGCCTACCAGCATGTGGTTGCGGTTGTACAGCAGGTGGTGGGCGGTAATGGTCGCGCCGACGTTGGCCGGGGCCTCGTTGACGAACTGCACGGCATCGCCGGTGGTGATGTGTTCGAATACCACCTTGAGGGTCGGGAAGCGCTCCACGACGCGGCGCATGTGCTCGTCGATGAAGATCTTCTCGCGGTCGAACACATCGACGTCGCCCCGGGTAACCTCACCATGGATCAACAACGGCATGCCGACTTCGGCCATGGCCTCCAGCGCCGGGAAGATCTTGTCGATGCTGGTGACACCGGAATCGGAGTTGGTCGTCGCGCCGGCGGGATACAGCTTGGCGGCATGGACAAAACCGCTGGCCTTGGCGTCGCGAATCTCTTCGGGCTGGGTGCGGTCGGTGAGGTAAAGCACCATCAGCGGTTCGAAGCGGCTGCCAGCCGGGCGCGCGGCGAGGATACGCTGGCGATAGCCATCGGCCTCGGCGGCGTTGCGCACGGGCGGAACCAGGTTAGGCATGATGATTGCGCGCCCGAAGGTGCGCGCGACATCGGCGACGGTATGGGTCAACACAGCACCATCGCGAAGATGAATATGCCAGTCGTCGGGACGCAGCAGGGTCAGGCGGTCGGACATTGGGGGGCTTCCAGGCGGGTCAAACTCTGGGGAATGCTACCGGAAAAGACCGATTCAGGCACCCGCTATCAAGTTCTGCCACAACTTACCGATAGCTCCTACAGGTGTGCCACGAATCCGTGCGGTGCCCCAGACAGGCGTCATGCCCTCAAGCACGCGTCGATCTTTGTATAAAAGTCAGTGGAGCCTCCCGTGCGCCAGCGTTATCTAGCCTTGCTCAGTGTGTTTGCCAGTCTTCCCGCCATGGCGCTCACTTTCCAGACCCGTCTGGAGAGCATCGAGTGGACGGTCGAAGGCGACAAGTTCGAGTGCCGGCTGAGCCAGCCGATCACCGATTTCGGCACTGGCGAATTCGTGCGCCGGGCGGGCGAACAGGCCACGTTCCGCCTCAAGAGCTATAACCCGATGCTGGGCGGCGGTTCGGCCACCTTGCTGGCCGCCGCCGCACCGTGGCAACCGGGGCGCGGCGATATTAACCTGGGCTCGGTCAGGATCGGCAGTGGCGACGTGCTGTTCAACAGCTCCCAGGTCCAGGCCGGTCGCTTGATCAGTGGGTTGATGGACGGTCGCAGTCCCGTGGTACGGCGCAACACCGAGGACGGTCGGGTGTCCGAAGTCCGGTTGCTGCCGGTGCGTTTCAACAAAGCCTTCAGCGATTATCAGAGCTGTGTGGCCAAGTTGCTGCCGAAGAATTTCGAGCAGGTGAAGCAGACCCAGATCGGCTTCCCCGGCGAAGAAGTCGAACTCGATGCCCGGGCCAAGGCCCAATTGCAGGTGATGCTCGATTTCATCAAGGCCGATCCGAGCGTCAATCATGTCGAGCTTGACGGTCACTCCGACAACAGCGGCAATCGCCTGACCAACCGCGAGCTGTCACGCCGCCGGGCCCTGGCGGTCCAGGATTTCTTCAAGGCCAATGGTTTCCAGGAGTCGCAGATTACCCTGCGCTTCCACGGCGAGCGTTATCCCCTGGTGCCCAACACCAACGCCGCCAACCGGGCCAAGAACCGTCGGGTGGTCGTGCGCCTCGAGCGCGTGGCGGCTAGCGAAGCACCGGCACCCCAGGCTCCCGCCGCGCAGCCCGCACCCGCAGCGGCCCCTGCCAAGGTGCCGGCGCCCACCGCGGCGCCGGCAAAGACACCGGCACCCACGCCCGTCGGGGCGACCGCGCGGACCTCCTGATTCGATTTTGACCGTCGCGCGTTCGACATAATCTGTCGCTTCGTCGTCATAAGCTGTCGCGCCCCTGTAAATTATCCGCGCTGGACGTTAGACTTCACGGCTTTCCGTACAACCCGTGGAGTGATGGCATGGCGGACGTAAACAAGGTCGTTCTGGCGTATTCCGGCGGCCTGGACACTTCGGTGATCCTGAAGTGGCTGCAGGACACTTATAACTGCGAAGTGGTGACCTTCACCGCTGACCTGGGGCAGGGCGAGGAAGTCGAGCCTGCACGCGCCAAGGCTCAGGCCATGGGCGTCAAAGAGATCTACATCGATGACCTGCGCGAAGAGTTCGTCCGCGACTTCGTGTTCCCGATGTTCCGCGCCAACACCGTTTACGAAGGCGAGTACCTGCTGGGTACGTCCATCGCCCGTCCGTTGATTGCCAAGCGCCTGATCGAAATCGCCAACGAAACCGGCGCCGATGCCATTTCTCACGGCGCTACCGGCAAAGGCAACGACCAGGTGCGTTTCGAGCTGGGCGCCTATGCCCTCAAGCCGGGCGTGAAAGTCATTGCCCCATGGCGTGAATGGGACTTGCTGTCCCGTGAAAAACTGATGGACTACGCCGAGAAGCACGCGATTCCAATCGAGCGTCACGGCAAGAAGAAATCCCCGTACTCGATGGATGCCAACCTGCTGCACATCTCCTATGAAGGAGGCGTGCTGGAAGACACCTGGACCGAGCACGAAGAAGACATGTGGCGCTGGACCGTCTCACCCGAGAAGGCCCCGGATACCCCGCAATACCTGGAGCTGACCTATCGCAATGGCGATATCGTTGCCCTGGACGGCGTGGAAATGAGCCCAGCCACCGTGCTGGCGACCCTGAACCGCATCGGCGGCGAACACGGCATCGGTCGTCTGGACATCGTCGAGAACCGCTATGTCGGCATGAAGTCCCGCGGCTGCTACGAAACCCCGGGCGGCACCATCATGCTGCGCGCTCACCGGGCGATCGAATCGATCACCCTGGACCGCGAAGTGGCTCACCTCAAGGACGAGCTGATGCCCAAGTACGCCAGCCTGATCTACACCGGCTACTGGTGGAGCCCTGAGCGTCTGATGCTGCAGCAGATGATCGACGCCTCCCAGGCTCACGTGAATGGCGTGGTACGCCTGAAACTGTACAAGGGCAACGTGATCGTCACCGGGCGTAAGTCCGACGAGTCGTTGTTCGACGCTAACATCGCGACCTTCGAAGAAGACGGCGGTGCCTATAACCAGGCCGACGCGGCTGGCTTCATCAAGCTCAACGCCCTGCGCATGCGCATCGCGGCGAACAAGGGTCGCAAGCTGTTCTGACCCTGGCGATAAAAAAAACGGCCTGCCTTGAGCAGGCCGTTTTTTTTGCCTTCTGTTTTGCGCGCGCAGCCTATTTGCTGCAGCGCTGCCTCCTGATAGCTCATTCATCCTGCCCGTGGGTTGCAAGGTCTGCGTGGTGGTGAATGACGTATACGACGATGCCGGCGTGCTTCAAATGCTCCGCTCGATGGGTCTCGATCAGGCGCCGGGATTGGCGGCATAGGATGCAAAGGGTGTCCGGCGGCTCATGCCTGGGTCGATGAAGACTGATCAGTCGCCGCCGTTGGTCCTTGCCCGTCCGGCGTAGCATTCGTTTGCGCCGACAGGTCGCGTCAGCCATGGTCTTTATGAAGTGTTTGCTCTTGCGAAAATCCGAAGGTGAATACAAGGAACGATAATTGAAGTTGAGGGTGATGAAAAAAAGCAGCAATAAATAAAAGGGAAAGCTGATCAGGAACCAGAGGTAATACTCTCGGTCCTGGTCATCGAGAAAAGGCAGGGAAACAGCCGCGGACGTTTCGGATAAAGTTGCGAATATGGCGATAAGGGTCATGGGGTTGGTGATGGTCTTCAAAGGTTTGTTCATGGTTAATGCTCATGGAATATTCATGCTCGGCGAGTGGGCTGGAAAAATAATATTGGTGGTTAGCAAGGTGACGCTGAAAACAATCAGGGCTGTCGATGTTTTATCGGACGCCTGAACGTCTCTTATATATGAGTTTCCGCTGCTGAAGTGAGGGGCGCGAGTTTTAACAGCAAATAATTCAGTTACTCTTTATGAGTAAAGTAATTTCCGATGACCGGTCCGCAGGCAGGCGTGGCGGTGAAAGAGCGCATTATTCATAGGGGAGCGGACTCTCAAGGGCGACCGGTCCTTCTCCGTAAAAAAATTCAGGACACATTTTTCCCGGCGGAATTTGTAGGAATTTTCTGTATAGCTTGTAGGTTCTGTCTCTCGGTGCGAGCGGTCGGGGGGGGGCGGCATGCCAAGGTAGAAATGACTAGGCTATTGTGCGTGCTCTAAAAATTCGAACAGCGAAGTTGGATTTGCCCATGAATAAAGTGCTGATCGTGGATGATCATCCCGTCATTCGTCTTGCTGTACGTTTGCTGATGGAGCGTCATGGTTATGAGGTCGTTGCCGAAACCGACAACGGCGTCGATGCGTTACAACTTGCTCGTGAACTTATGCCCGATATCGTCATTCTCGATATCGGTATTCCGAAGCTGGACGGGTTGGAGGTCATTGCCCGTTTGACGGCCATACCTTCGTCAATGAAGGTGTTGGTACTGACTTCCCAGGCGCCTGGACATTTTTCAATGCGCTGCATGCAGACAGGGGCGGCCGGGTATGTCTGCAAGCAACAGGACCTTACTGAATTATTAAGTGCAATCAAGGCAGTACTGTCCGGCTACAGTTACTTTCCCAACCAGGCATTGCATACGGTGCGATCGAGCCTGGGTAATGCCAGTGAGTCCGATATGGTCGATCGGTTGTCGGGACGGGAGATGATGGTCTTGCAGCAACTGGCGCGCGGCAAGACCAACAAGGAAATCGCCGATGGAATGTTCTTGAGCAACAAGACCGTCAGTACTTACAAGACCCGTCTGTTATTGAAGCTCAATGCTCGTTCGCTGGTCGACCTGATCGAGTTGGCGCAGCGCAATGGGTTGGTGTGAGGCTGCTGTCACGCGTACTCAGTAAAAAGCCTCCATCAGGGAGGCTTTTACGTGTCAGAGGTCAAAGTCGTAATCGGCCAGTTGCTTCTGTAAACGACGCTCTTCCAGCAGGTTATCGATGGTGCGGCGCTTGCTCAGGTTGGTTTTCGCGACTTCCGGTACGACCGCAGGTTCACCGTCGTCGGCTTCAACGGCGATGAATTCGTCTTCTACATCCAGTTGTTCTTTGCCAGCACTCATGGGTTCGACTCCAGGCTAAGACTGCCATTGGCGCTCCTTATATCGATAAACCACGGGCGGGTAAAAAAGATTTTTTCAATCGATAGATCGATAAAAGCAATAGCGCCTCAATCGTCCGACGTCTTGTGCTTGTATTCGCATAAGTCTTCGATTCGGCAGCTGCCGCAGCGGGGCTTGCGCGCCAGGCAGACGTAGCGTCCATGGAGGATGAGCCAGTGATGGGAGTCCAGCAGGTATTCCTTGGGGACAAACTTCATCAGCTTCTTCTCCACCTCCACCACGTTTTTGCCGGGGGCCAGCCCGGTACGGTTGCTGACGCGGAAAATGTGGGTGTCGACCGCCATGGTCAATTGCCGAAACGCGGTATTGAGCACGACGTTGGCGGTTTTGCGGCCGACGCCTGGAAGGGCTTCCAGCGCTTCACGGGTCTGCGGGATTTCACTGCCGTGGCGCTCAATCAGCAGGCGGCAGGTTTCGATCACGTTTTTGGCCTTGCTGTTGAACAGGCCGATGGTCTTGATGTACTCAGACAACCCTTCGACGCCCAAGGCGTAGATCGCCTCCGGAGTGTTGGCGACCGGGAATAATTTGGCCGTGGCCTTGTTGACGCCGACGTCGGTGGACTGGGCCGACAGGATGACCGCGATCAGCAACTCGAACGGCGAGGAATAGGCCAGTTCGGTTTTCGGTTCCGGGTTGTCCTCGTGAAAGCGACGGAATATTTCCAGGCGTTTTGCGGCGTTCATGGGCGCGGCGTTTCCTCGGTGGTTGAAGGGGATTTGACTGCCGTCCAGGCCTGTCTGGCCGCCAGCAGCAGCCCGAGCAGAATGAACCCACCCGGGGCGAGCAAGGCCAGGGGGAGGCCGCTGCCGATCAGCTCACGCAAGGTGCCCAGGCTGACCATCAAGAGACCGAACACCCCAGCCAGCCTGAGACGTCCAGGCAAGCGAGACTCAACGAACAGACCCGCATGCTCCAACGCCACGCAGCTCAGGGCGATCCAGCCCAGGTAAAGGCTCAGCGGTCGATACAGTTCCAATGCCCAGGCCTGGACGGCAAAACCTATGCAGGTGGTCAGCGTAGCGGCCAGCACGATGGCGGCGAGCAGTTGTTGCGGGTCTGTCAGGCGTTGTCGGACCAACCCCATCGCCAAGCCCTGGCAGAAGAAAATCAAGGCCCAGGCCAGCCATAGCACCAGTGCAGCCATCAGCGAATGGCTGGCGCCCACCAGCGGGACGAGCAGCAGGCCGTGTGTCAGGCCCCATGGCTTATTCATTGGCAGGCACTCCCAACGCAGCCTTGTGCTCGTCGAAGTAACGCAGCGCGTCGTGAACCGCTTGGAGCACCGCCCGGGACGTCACCGTTGCGCCGGCCAATTGATCGAACTGTCCCTGGTCCTTCTTCAGGGCCCAGCCGCTGTCGTCAGGCGCCTGGCGTGATTTGCCGGTGAAGGCCTGCATCCAGGTGTTCGGCCAGCCGGCAATCGCCGCGCCCAACCCGGGGGTTTCGGCTTGGCGCAGCGTCTTGACGCCCAGCAGCCGGCCTTGTGGATCGATGGCGACCAGCAATTCGATGCTGCCTTCATAGCCGGGCGCCTGGCTACGCAGCAGCACGGCGCTGGGCTGGCCATTGCGGGTCGCCAGATAACCGCCCAGCAGCGTGCTATGGGCCAAGGTCACCGAGGCGGTGGAAACGGGGTGCGCCAACGGCTGATTGTCGTAGAGGTCAGCGGGCAGCACCTCAAGCAAGGTCCTGTTCGCCAACGCTTGCCGCTGGGCCTCGATGCGCCCAGCGGTGCCGAGGTGTGTGAGGTAAGTGGCACTGCTACCGAGGCCGATCAACAGAATCAGGATTGCCACGCCGCCGGGATTCTTCATGTCAGTGGCCGCCGTTGTCGCGCCTCGGCAAACCGGTCCAGTGCCGGTACCCCGAGGTTCATCAGCAACACCGCGAACGCCACGCCATCCGGGTAGCCGCCCCAGGTGCGGATCAGGTAGACCAGCAGCCCCATGCCCGCGCCAAACAGCAGGCGGGCGAGAGGAGCCTTGGCGCCAGAGACCGGTTCGGTCGCGATAAAAAACGCGCCGAGCATGGTCGCGCCGCTGAACAGATGGAACAGCGGTGAGCCATGGGAATCGGACCCCGACCCGTTCCAGCACAGCAGGCTGACGATAAACAGGCTCGCCAGCAGGCCCACCGGCGCATGCCAACTGAACACCCGTTGCTGCAACAGAAACAGACCGCCTGCCAGGAAGGCCAGATTGACCCATTCGGCACCGCGGCCACCGAAACGCCCGAACGCCGGATCGCTGGCGAACAGTTCATCGATGGTCAGGCTCGTGTTGGTCCGCAGGCTGTCCAGCGCGGTGGCCCCGGCCCAGGCGTCGGGCGCCGGATGAGTGCCGAACACCTGTTGCAAGCCTTCAAGCAGGCCCAGGCCGTGGGACGCGGGACTCATATAGGCGGGAAACGCTACCAACACCAGGGCATACCCGAGCATCGCCGGGTTGAATGGATTGCTACCGACGCCGCCCCACAGGTGCTTGCCGAACAGCAAGGCGCAGGCGGCCGCGGTGACGGTCAGCCACCAGGGGCAATACGCCGGCAAGGCCAGGGCCAACAGCGTGGCACTGACCAGTGCGCTGCCATCGTTCAGCTCGGGTTTGAGCGGCCGGTGGCACAAACGCAGCACCAATGCTTCGATCGCCAGCGCGGTGAGGCCGGACAACAGCAGGTTGAGCGCCACGCCCCAGCCCTGGAACCACAGCAACGCCAGCACGCCGGGCAGTGTCGCCAGCAACACCCGCGTCATCGCTGGCCGCAGCCGTTCGTCCACGGGCTCAGGAAGCGGCATGGACAGCCACCTGGCGTTCGGCATCCTTCACCGCTTGTTCCAACGCCTGCAGTTGTTCATCCGATGCCGCTGCCGTACGGGCTTTGCTGAGTTCGGCGCGGCGCATCGCCAGTTGGATCTTGGCCCGCTTCAGTTCGGCGCTTTGTGCCGGAGCCGGGGCTGGAGTGGTCGCGGGTGCGGCGTTTTCCAGTTGGCTCAAGGCCTGCTCGGCCGTTTCGAACTGGCGTTGCAGCAGGATCAGTTGCGACTGCTGCTCGAAGGTTGGCGGATGGCCGAACGCTTTCAAGGATTTGTTCAACTGCGCCCGGCTCATGGCCAGGTCAACCTTGGCTTTTTTCAAGGCAGCATCGGCGGTGGCGGCTTTTTGCGCGCGCACGCGTTCCAGTGCGGCTTGTACGGGATCGAGCGGCTGCTCCTGTTCCTTGGCCTGGGCCGCGCGCTGCGTACGGGCCAAGCGCTCCGCCTGGCGCTGTTCTTCTTCGCGGCGCAGGCGCGCATTGCGCTGTTCGAAGCGGCGCCGGGCGTGGTTGCGCTTGGCTGTTCGCGCCTGTTGCTCGGCGGCGCTGAAGGCCAGACCGCCGACAATCGGCAACACGTTTGCCGTCGGCAGAGGCCGCATTTCGATGCAGTCGACCGGGCAGGGCGCCACGCACAGGTCGCAGCCGGTGCATTCATCGATGAGGACGGTGTGCATCAGCTTGGCCGCGCCGACAATCGCGTCTACGGGACAGGCCTGGATGCACTTGGTGCAACCGATGCATTCAGCTTCGCGGATAAAAGCGATTTGCGCCGGCGCCACGCCGCGGCTGGCATCCAGTTCCAGCACCGGTATTTTCATCAGCTCGGCCAGGGCCGCGATGGTTTCGCGCCCGCCGGGCGGGCATTTGTTGATCGGCTCGCCCTGGGCGATGCCTTCGGCGTAGGGCTTGCATCCGGGGTGGCCGCACTTGCCGCATTGGGTCTGCGGCAACAGGGCGTCGATACGTTGAATCAGGCTCATATTTTGACCAGCCCGCGCAATCCGAGAAAGGCCACCGCCATCAGTCCGGCGCTGATCAACTGAATCGGCAGGCCCCGAAAAGGCAAGGCAATAGCGTGATTGAAGGTGCGCTGGCGCAGATCGTCGAACAGGCCCAGCACCAGCCAGAAGCCCAGCCCGGCACCCAGGCTCAAGGCGACGGCGTGGCCCAGGCCTCGGTCTTCCTGACCGTTGAGCAGCGTGACGCCCAGGATGCCGGCGTTGCCGAGCAATAGCGGCCATAACCCATCGAACGGCATTGCTGGCAGCCAGTGAGTCAGCAGGCGCAGCAAGGGCCCGATCAGCAAGATGCTCAAGGGCAGCCAGACCAACAGGCGCAGGAATGTCAGATTCGCTGGCACGAGCACCCCATGGTCGACCAGATAACCCAGGGTGCCGACGATCAGCATCAGGCATGCCGTTGCCAGGCCCAGGGCGTGCACCTGCCTTCTACCGCTGGCTGCCAGCAGCGGATCGACGCCCAGCGGCCAATGCAACACCAGGTTGTTGATCAGGGCAGCGCTGAATAGCGTAAGGACGATTTCGGTCATGGGCGTGTGGGCGACAAAGGGCCTGTTACAAGATTAGGCATTATCCGGCACGTCGGGAGTGCGGGCCAGATATGAAAATCCCACAGCCACCTGCAAGGCGACTGTGGGATCGGTGCAGCACGCGGTCGCGTTACTTGATCCGCTGGCCCGGCTTGGCGCCGCTGTCAGGGCTCAACAGGTAGATTTCTTCGCCACCGGGGCCCGCCGCCATCACCATGCCTTCGGAGATACCGAAGCGCATTTTGCGCGGCTTGAGGTTGGCGATCATCATCGTCAACCGACCTTCGAGCTTGGCCGGGTCTGGGTAGGCACTCTTGATACCGGAGAAGACATTGCGTTGCTCATCGCCGATGTCCAGGGTCAGGCGCAACAGCTTGTCGGCCCCTTCAACGGCCTCGGCCTTGACGATCAGCGCCACGCGCAGGTCAACGGCGGCGAAAGCGTCGAAGTCGATTTCCGGCGACAACGGATCCTTGGTCAACTCACCGTTGCCGGTCGGGCCACCGGTATCGGTCTGGCTGGCGGCCAGGTCTTCCTTGGAGGCGTCGATCATGGCTTGGACCTTGGTGGCATCGATCCGGGTCATCAACGGCTTGAACGCGTTCAACTGATGGTTGCTCAGCAGTGTCTGGTGGTCGTTCCAGGTCAGCGGCGCGACGTTCAGGAACGCCTCCGCATCAGCGGCCAGCAACGGCAGCACCGGCTTGAGGAAGATCACCAACTGGCGGAACAGGTTGATGCCCAAGGCGCAGATGGCCTGGACTTCGTCCTGCTTGCCTTCCTGCTTGGCCAGTGACCACGGGGCCTTGTCGGCGATCCAGGCATTGGCGCGGTCGGCCAGGGCCATGATTTCGCGCATGGCACGGGCAAAGTCGCGGCTCTCGTAGGCATCGGCGATGCTGGGCGCCGCCGCCAGGAAAGCGTCGGTCAGTTCCGGCGCGGCGTTGCCGGCGACCAGGACCCCGGCGTTGCCCTTGTGGATGAAGCCGGCGCAACGGCTGGCAATGTTGACGACCTTGCCCACCAGGTCGGAGTTGACCTTCTGCACGAAGTCTTCGAGGTTCAGGTCCAGGTCGTCGACGCCGCGGCCGAGCTTGGCCGCGTAGTAGTAGCGCAGGTATTCCGGCGACAGGTGGTCCAGGTAGGTCCGGGCCTTGATGAAGGTGCCGCGGGACTTGGACATCTTCTGGCCATTGACGGTCAGGTAGCCGTGGACGTTGATGCCGGTCGGCTTGCGGAAACCGGCGCCTTCGAGCATGGCGGGCCAGAACAGCGCATGGAAGTTGACGATGTCCTTGCCGATGAAGTGATACACCTCGGCCGTGGAGTCCTTGCCCCAGAACGCGTCGAAGTCCAGCTCAGGCGTACGGTCGCAAAGGTTCTTGAAGCTCGCCATGTAGCCGATGGGCGCGTCCAGCCACACGTAGAAATACTTGCCGGGCTCGCCGGGGATTTCGAAGCCGAAGTATGGCGCATCGCGGGAAATGTCCCACTCTTGCAGGCCGGAGTCGAGCCATTCGGCGAGCTTGTTGGCCACCGCGTCGTGCAACGTGCCGCTGCGGGTCCAGGTTTGCAGCATCTCCTGGAAATCCGGCAGCTTGAAGAAGAAGTGCTGGGAGTCCCTGAGCACCGGGGTGGCGCCGGAAATCGCCGATTTCGGGTCTTTCAGGTCGGTCGGTGCGTAGGTGGCGCCGCATTTTTCGCAGTTGTCGCCGTACTGGTCCTCGGTGCCGCATTTCGGGCAGGTGCCCTTGATGAAGCGGTCGGCCAGGAACATGTTCTTTTCCGGGTCGAAATACTGGGTGACCGAACGGGTAGCGATGTGCCCGGCGTCCCGCAGCTTCAAGTAGATCTGGCTCGACAGCTCACGGTTTTCTTCGGAGTGAGTGGAATGGAAGTTGTCGAAGTTCACCAGGAACTCGGCAAAGTCGGCGCTGTGTTCGGCTTGGACGTTGGCGATCAGTTGTTCCGGGGTGATGCCTTCCTTTTCCGCACGCAGCATGATGGCCGAACCGTGGGCGTCGTCGGCGCAGACATAAATGCACTGGTTGCCGCGATGTTTCTGGAAGCGCGTCCACATATCGGTCTGGATGTATTCCAGCATATGGCCGAGGTGAATCGAACCATTGGCATAGGGCAGGGCGCTGGTGACGAGAATCTTGCGTGGCTCGGACATGGGGCTCGGCTACTTGATGAAACGGAGGTCGGCCACTATAAAGCGCTGGCGGCTTTTTTTCACCCTGTGAGCCTGTTTCCGGATGCTGGCGGGACTTCTGTGGCGAGGGAGCTTGCTCCCGCTGGGGGGCGAAGCCGCCCGCAACCGCTCAACCCGACCTCTCATGGCCTCATTGCGACTGCTGCTCAGTCGAGCGGGAGCAAGCTCCCTCGCCACACAAGCAGGCTCGGCGTAGGATAGCGGCCTGTTTTTCAAGTCTTGCTATCGGAGTTGCCCATGAGCGCCGTCAACCGCGCAGCGGTGGAAACCGTCCTTCGCCAGTACACCGACCCCTACCTGAACCAGGACCCGGTCAGCGCCGGATGCGTGCGCGCCATCGATATCCAGGGCGATCGCGTCAGTGTCCAACTGGAAATCGGCTACGCCGCCGACCTGTTCAAGAGCGGCTGGGCGCAGATGCTGCAAATGGCGATCGAAGGCCTGGACGGCGTGACAGCCGCGACAGTCCACATCACCAGCGTGATCGCTGCGCATAAAGCCCAGGCGCAGGTGCCGGGGCTGGCCAACGTCAAGAACGTGATCGCCGTGGCCTCGGGCAAGGGCGGCGTGGGCAAGTCCACCACCGCCGCCAACCTGGCCCTGGCCCTGGCCCGTGAAGGGGCGAAGGTCGGGATTCTCGACGCGGATATCTACGGTCCGAGCCAGGGCATCATGTTTGGGATCGCCGAGGGCACCCGGCCCCAGATCAAGGACCAGAAGTGGTTCGTTCCGTTGCAATCCCATGGCGTGGAAGTCATGTCCATGGCCTTCCTGACCGACGACAACACGCCGATGGTCTGGCGCGGGCCGATGGTTTCCGGGGCGTTGCTGCAACTGGTCACGCAAACCGCGTGGGGCGACCTGGATTACCTGGTGATCGACATGCCGCCGGGCACCGGCGATATCCAGCTGACCCTGGCGCAGAAAGTCCCGGTGGCCGGTGCGGTGATTGTCACCACTCCCCAGGACCTGGCCCTGCTGGACGCGCGCAAAGGCGTGGAGATGTTCCGCAAGGTGAACATCCCTGTGTTGGGCGTGGTAGAAAACATGGCCGTGCACATCTGCTCCAATTGCGGACATGCCGAGCACCTGTTCGGCGAAGGTGGCGGGGAAAAACTGGCGACCCAGTACGGCGTCGAATTGCTGGCTTCGCTGCCGCTGTCGATGGTGATCCGCGAACAGGCCGACGGTGGCAAACCGACGGTCATCGCCGAACCGGCCAGCCAGATCGCCATGGTCTATCAGGAACTGGCCCGCCACGTGGGCGCGCGGATCGTGCTGCAGGAGGCCGCCTCACCGGCGATGCCGAACATCACCGTCAGCGACGATTGATCGCACGCTGGCCCTTGTGGGAGCGGGCTTGCTCGCGAATGCGGTAGATCAGTCAACTTATCCGTTGAATGACACAACGCATTCGCGAGCAAGCCCGCTCCCACATTTGGTTTGCGGTGACCTTAGATCCGCAACCCGCCATCCATCTCCAAGATCCGACCGGTGTAGTAGTCATTCTCGAAGATATACGCCGCCGAATGGGCGATCTCCTCGGGCTTGCCCATGCGCTTGAGCGGAATCCCCGAGGTCATTTTCTCCAGGGCTTCGGGTTTCATGCCCAGGGTCATCTCGGTTTCGATGAAGCCCGGTGCGATGCCGGCGACACGGATGCCGTAGCGCGCCAGTTCCTTCGCCCAGGTCACGGTGGCGGCGGCCACACCGGCCTTGGCGGCCGAATAGTTGGTCTGGCCGACATTGCCGGCGCGGGAAATCGACGAGATATTGATGATGGCGCCGCTGTTCTTCAACTCGACCATTTTCGCCGCCACTTCACGGGTGCACAGGAACACGCCGGTGAGGTTGACGTCGATCACGGCCTGCCACTGGGCCAGGCTCATCTTGGTCATTTCGCCGTCCTTGACCTTGAGCAGCAGGCCGTCGCGCAGGATCCCGGCGTTGTTGATCAGGCCGTGGATCGCGCCGAAGTCCTCGGCCACCCGGGCAACCATGTCGATCACCTGATCTTCATTGGCGACATTGCACAGGTAGGCGCGCGCCTCGACGCCCTTGGCTGCGCAGGCGGCCACCGCCTGGTCGAGTTTTTCCTGGTTGAGGTCCACCAGCGCCAGCTTTGCGCCTTTGTCGGCGAAATACTCGGCCATGGAGCGGCCCAGGCCCTGGCAACCGCCAGTGATAATGATTACTTTGTCAGTGAGTTGCATTCTCATGTCCAGGTGGCGCAGCGATGGAGGGGGACCTGTTGGGAGGCCTCTCGATTTGCGACGGTGTAGCCCCGACTGCACACGAGAACTGTCCCCTAGGTGTATCGGAACATTACTCCAGTCGCCTGACCGTTTTCTAGACGGTTTTTATAAAAGGAGTCATAAATTGAGCGTTGAAGCTGCCAAGCATGCCCGGGAACTGCTACTCAAGGAATACCGCGCAATGCTCGCCACTCATTCCAAATCGATGCCCGGCTTTCCGTTCGGCTCCGTCGTGCCGTATTGCCTGGACGCACAAGGCTGGCCGCTGATCCTGATCAGCCGCATTGCCCAGCACACTCACAATCTGCAAAAAGACCCCAAGTGTTCGATGCTGGTGGGCGAGCGCGGTGCCGAGGATGTGCAGGCGGTGGGGCGCCTGACCTATCTGGCCGAAGCCCGGAAGCTCGAAGACAGCGCCGCCATCGAAGCGGCCGCCGAGCGTTATTACCGCTATTTCCCTGACTCGCAGAACTACCACAAGGCCCATGATTTCGATTTCTGGGTGCTCGAGCCGGTGCGCCATCGCTACATCGGCGGCTTTGGCGCCATTCACTGGATCGACCAACTCACCCTGGCCAACCCCTTCGCCGGCAAAGCCGAAGCCAGCATGATCGAACATATGAACGCTGATCACGCAAAAGCCATCGCTCATTACGTGGAGCTGGCCGGCTTGCCGAAAAGCGAACCGGCGCAACTGGTGGGCATCGACAGCGAGGGGATGCACCTGCGCATTGGCCAGGGCCTGCACTGGCTGGCGTTTGCCAGGCCTTGCAACACCCCGACACAAGTGCGCGAAGCCTTGGTTTACTTGGCTCACGCCGAGCAATGGCCAAAAAATGCCGAGGCCGACGCTTGAATTCACGAAAGGGCGACGTCATTTAGGGTTTCATAGCAAGGCATTCTTGCGTTGAGGAACCATTTGATGCGCCCTTTTTTGTTGCTCTTTCTGCTGTTCCCGGTGTTGGAGCTGTTCGTATTCGTCAAGGTCAGCGGTGCGATCGGTTTTTTCCCGGCGCTGTTGCTGGTCATTCTCGGCTCGATGCTCGGCGTGTTCGTGCTGCGCATCGCCGGCCTCGCCACGGCATTGCGTGCCCGTGAAAGCCTGAATCGTGGCGAGCTGCCTGCCCAGACCATGCTTGAAGGCCTGATGCTGGCATTGGGTGGCGGCCTGTTGATTCTGCCGGGCTTTATCAGCGACGTGCTGGGCCTGGTCATGCTGTTGCCATTCACCCGTCGGCTGCTGGCCAATAAAATGCGCCAGCGCGCCGAAGAGCAGGCGATGCGCCAGCGGGCCTTTGCCGATGACCTGCAGCCCCGTGGCGGGCCGGCTCCGCGAGAACCCCTGGGCCGTGAGCCCAACGTGATCGAAGGCGAATTCGAACATCGCGACCCCAAGTAAAAAACCGCAACACGGCACCTTCGGGTGCCGTGTTCGTTTTTGGCTCCGAGAAGTAAAAAATTTCAGTCCCTGCCCTTGTAATCGCCTTGTGCGCCCTTATGTATGGGTCACCGCAAGGTTTCCGGTGGCAACACCGGACAGACTTCCGCGGTTCGCTCGACGAACCGCACCCGGCACAGCCGGATTCGTTAAACCCGCCGGGACTACACCGGCCGATGAAAACCACAATTAGGAGAGATCGACAATGAAGCTTCGTCCTCTGCATGACCGCGTCGTCGTCCGTCGCAGCGAAGAAGAAAAGAAAACCGCTGGCGGTATCGTCCTGCCAGGTTCGGCTGCTGAAAAGCCAAACCAGGGTGAAGTCCTCGCTGTAGGCCCAGGCAAGGCACTGGAAAACGGTGAAGTACGTGCGCTGTCCGTGAAAGTGGGTGACAAGGTTGTGTTCGGCCCTTACTCCGGTAGCAACACTGTGAAAGTTGATGGCGAAGACCTGCTGGTTATCGGCGAGAGCGAAATTCTCGCTGTTGTCGAAGGCTGATTCCCCGCTCATTTTTCCGCGACTACAAAGTATTTAAGGAATATCGATCATGGCTGCTAAAGAAGTTAAATTCGGCGATTCCGCCCGCAAGAAAATGCTCGCCGGTGTCAACGTCCTGGCTGACGCAGTAAAAGCGACCCTGGGCCCGAAAGGCCGTAACGTGATCATCGAGAAGAGCTTCGGCGCTCCGACCATCACCAAGGACGGCGTTTCCGTAGCCAAGGAAATCGAGCTGAAAGATCGCTTCGAAAACATGGGTGCGCAGCTGGTCAAAGACGTTGCCTCCCGTGCCAACGATGACGCCGGTGACGGCACCACCACCGCGACCGTACTGGCTCAGTCGATCGTCAACGAAGGCCTGAAAGCCGTCGCTGCCGGCATGAACCCGATGGACCTCAAGCGCGGCATCGACAAGGCGACCATCGCCATTGTCAAAGAGCTCAAAGCCCTGTCCAAGCCATGCGCTGACACCAAGGCGATCGCTCAGGTCGGCACCATCTCCGCCAACTCCGACAACTCCATCGGCGACATCATTGCCGAAGCCATGGAAAAAGTCGGTAAAGAAGGCGTGATCACCGTGGAAGAAGGCTCGGGCCTGGAAAACGAACTGTCGGTTGTTGAAGGCATGCAGTTCGACCGTGGCTACCTGTCCCCGTACTTCGTCAACAAGCCGGACACCATGACCGCCGAGCTCGACGGCCCGCTGATCCTGCTGGTGGACAAGAAGATCTCCAACATCCGCGAAATGCTGCCCGTGCTGGAAGCCGTTGCCAAAGCCGGCCGCCCACTGCTGATCGTGGCTGAAGACGTTGAAGGCGAAGCCCTGGCGACTCTGGTTGTGAACAACATGCGTGGCATCGTTAAAGTCGCAGCCGTCAAGGCTCCAGGCTTCGGCGACCGTCGCAAGGCCATGCTGCAGGACATCGCCGTACTGACCGGCGGTACCGTTATCTCCGAAGAGATCGGCCTGAGCCTGGAAAGCACCACCCTGGAGCACCTGGGTAACGCCAAGCGCGTGATCCTGTCCAAGGAAAACACCACCGTGATCGACGGTGCCGGCGTCGAGGCTGACATCCAGGCTCGCGTGACCCAGATCCGCGCACAAGTGGCCGAGACTTCGTCCGACTACGACCGTGAAAAACTGCAAGAGCGCCTGGCCAAGCTGTCCGGCGGCGTTGCAGTGATCAAGGTCGGTGCAGGTTCCGAAGTTGAAATGAAAGAGAAGAAAGCCCGCGTTGAAGACGCCCTGCACGCTACCCGCGCAGCCGTCGAAGAAGGCGTAGTACCTGGCGGTGGCGTGGCACTGGTTCGTGCCCTGCAAGCCATCAGCGAACTCAAAGGCGACAACGATGACCAGAACGTGGGCATCCAGTTGCTGCGTCGCGCAGTAGAAGCACCGCTGCGCCAGATCGTTGCCAACTCCGGCGACGAGCCAAGCGTTGTGGTCGACAAGGTCAAGCAGGGTTCGGGTAACTACGGTTACAACGCTGCTACCGGCGAATACGGCGACATGATCGAAATGGGTATCCTGGACCCGGCCAAAGTGACCCGTTCGGCTCTGCAAGCGGCTTCGTCGATTGCCAGCCTGATGATCACCACCGAGGCGATGATCGCTGAAATCAAGGAAGACGCTCCAGCTGGCGGCGGCA
Organism: Pseudomonas sp. NFACC04-2; assembly: GCF_900119265.1. NCBI lineage: Bacteria > Pseudomonadati > Pseudomonadota > Gammaproteobacteria > Pseudomonadales > Pseudomonadaceae > Pseudomonas > Pseudomonas sp. NFACC04-2. The sequence goes on along the minus strand of NZ_FPJC01000012.1, from coordinate 70,696 downwards.
TGCCAGACATGGGCGGCATGGGTGGCATGGGCGGCATGATGTAAGCCAGCCTTACCCTGTAGCGAAAAACCCCGCCTGCGAAAGCAAGCGGGGTTTTTTATTGCCTTGGATTCATGACGCGGTACCAATGCCCCTGTGGGAGCGAGCTTGCTCGCGATTAAGGTGTGTCAGCTCATACATCCGGCACTGGCCCACCCTTATCGCGAGCAAGCTCGCCCCCACATTGGGATGTGGTTCGGTTCAGGCATTGGCGGGACTGGTTACAGCGACACGCTCAGCAATGGCGGCCGGTCGGTACAGGATGTAGTAGTAACACCCCAGGCAAATCAGCCAACAGAACACCGCCGTCCACACGTTATGGGAAAAGAAGTGCGCCCCTTGCATCATCCGTCCCAGGGAAAACAGCGTGCCCAACGTGAAGGCGAGTATCAGGGCCCGGCGAGCCAGGCGCGGGCGGCGGTCGCGCAGGACGAAGAACAGTGCGAACAATGTGAACCCGGTGGCGGCGTGACCGCCGGGCCAGCATCGACCAGGCTTGTCTGTGGCCGGGCGTGGGCTGAGCAGTTCACTGTAGGTTTCCTGGCCGCCGAACTCCTTCAGGCTCCAGGGGCATTGCACCGCCGTTACCGCTTTCATCGGGGTGACGAAGGACGTCGCCAGTGCCAGGGACAGGACCAGGCAACCCAGCTCGCGTTTGAATGGTTTGAGCCGGGCGATAAAAAATGTACCGATGAACCCGAGGATCGCCAGTACGGAGAACGCGATCACCACCTCCTTGGCTCGATCGTGCAGGATGTCCTCCAGAAAAAAACTGTGCCGACCGATGAAACCACCCGCCATCGGGTCGTAAAACAGCTTGGCCACGTCCATGTCCAGTGTGGTCAGTTCCAGCAGTACCAGAATGGCTGCGACAACGGCAGGCAAACCCAAGGCAACCCGGAAATTCAGCGGCCTGGAAGCGGGGCGGATGGCGGTGGAGACCATGGTAATACCTTTGATGGGAGTTTTCGTAAGCAACGCGTGGCGCAGTCTGGTCTGCGCTGCGTTGGGGCGGCGTGAATGCTGGGTGAAAAACTCGTCAATAGCAGCGCAGTCCTGTTCCTGGGTGGCCTTTGTGGAAGCGAGCTTGCTCGCGAAAGCGTCGGCACATTCAGCATGGATGGCGGCTGATGCACCGCATTCGCGAGCTCGCTCCCACAGGGGAACCTGCACTGCTATGGCGGATACAACCCTAGCCGTAAGCCACGCTTGGCCGTAAGCTGCGCGGGCCAAGCCAGCCGTTAACTGTGTACGCAGAGGTGCCCATGCGAATTCTATTGGTCGAAGACAACCGCGACATCCTGGCCAACCTGGCCGATTACCTGGGGCTCAAGGGCTACACCGTCGATTGTGCCCAGGACGGTTTGTCGGGGTTGCACCTGGCGGCGACCGAACACTACGACCTGATCGTGCTCGATATCATGCTGCCAGGCATCGACGGCTACACCTTGTGCAAGCGTCTGCGCGAAGACGCCCGGCGCGATACGCCGGTGATCATGCTCACCGCCCGGGATCAGTTGGACGATCGCTTGCAGGGCTTCAAGTCCGGCGCCGATGACTACCTGATCAAACCGTTTGCCTTGTCGGAACTGGCGGCGCGGATCGAAGCCGTCATGCGTCGAGCCCAGGGTGGTGGCCGGCGGGCCTTGCAGGTCGGCGACCTGAGCTACGACCTCGATACCCTCGAAGTGACGCGCGAAGGCAAGCTGCTCAAACTCAACCCCGTGGGCCTCAAGCTGCTGGCGGTATTGATGCAGAAAAGCCCCCACGTGCTGCGCCGCGAAATCCTCGAGGAAGCGTTGTGGGGCGACGATTGCCCGGACAGTGACAGCTTGCGCAGCCATGTCCATCAACTGCGTCAGGTGATCGACAAACCGTTCGAAAAGCCGTTGTTGCACACCGTGCACGGCGTCGGCTATCGCCTGGCCGAGGGCCGCGATGGAGTTTAAGCAAAGTCTTGCCCAACGGATCATCATCGCGTTTGCGCTGATGAGCGCATTGGTGGCCGGTGCGTTCGCCATGGGCATTGTGGCGACGGTCCATTTGGTTGAAGAGAAACTGATTTCCGCCGGGCTTGGCGGTGATTTGCAACGCCTGCTGCTCATGGACAGCGTCTCGGACTGGAACCATCGGCCGGAACCCGACCAGTTGTTTTATTTCAGCGGCGGCCCGGGGGATTTCGAGCTGCCCAAGGATCTGCGCCATCTGGAGCGCGGTTTCCACGAGGTGTTTCGCGAGCAGTTGTCCTATCACGCCATGGTCGAGATCGTTGACGGCCGCCACTACGTGTTGCTGCAAGACCAGAGCGACTTCGAAGAGCGCGAACGGGTGCTGTTCGCCGTGGTGCTGGTGGGCTTCGTGCTCAGCCTGGCGCTGGCGGTATTCCTGGGTTGGGTCCTGGCACGCCGGGTGATGGCGCCCGTGGTTCGCCTGGCGCGGCAAGTGCGTCATCGCGATCAGTTGCTGGGGCTCGCGCCGCCGCTGGCCCCGGATTATGCCGCCGATGAGGTGGGGGAACTGGCGGTGGCGTTCGACGCCACACTGGGGCGTTTGCGCCAGGCCTTGACCCGTGAGCGGTTGTTTACCAGCGACGTGAGCCACGAGTTACGCACACCGTTGATGGTCCTGGCGACCTCTTGTGAGTTGCTGTTGGAAAACCCGGCGCTGGACCCGCGCGGTCGTACCCAGGTCGAGCGCATCAATCGGGCCAGTGAAGAAATGCGCGAGTTGGTGCAGACCTTCCTGATGCTCGCCAGGGCCGAGCGTGAAGACAACGGCATGTCGCCTCAGCTGACCCTGGGGCAGGTGGCCGAGAACCTTCTTGGCGTGTGGCGTGCACCCATCGAATCCAAAGGCCTGACGCTGATCTTCGAACCTGGGCAAACCGTCGACACTTTGTATAACGCCACGTTCCTGACGGCCGTGATGGGCAATCTGCTGCGTAACGCCCTGCACTATACCGACCAGGGATTCATCCGCCTTTCGCTGACCACCACCGGATTCGTGGTCGAGGACAGCGGCGTAGGGATTCCAGAGGAGAAGCGCGAGGCGATGTTCGAGCCGTTCGTGCGCGGAAACGAAAAACGCGGCGAGGGATTGGGGTTGGGTTTGTCCCTGGTGCAGCGCATTTGCGAGAACCAGGCTTGGACAGTCAGCCTCAGTACGATGGAGCCCAATGGTTGCCATTTCGAGGTTGAGTTGAATCCAAAGAGCTAAGCCTCTATGCCGAAAAGTCTTGTAAACATTGGAGCGTTTACCTGACTTTATTTTCACAAAGGCATGACATTCCGATTCATAAGGTGGGCCGATCAGTCATCGAGGCCCACCTTATGTCCAAACCCATCAAGCTGGAATTTTCTGAAAAATACGACGAGCAGCACGCCAGGGAATATTTTCATAAGCATCGCCGTGGCTTGAGTCGCCGCCTTTCCAACCAGCGAGACCAACAACTGGCCCGGCGTGCATTGGCCCTCGTCGGGGACCCCGGCCTGGTCCTGGACCTGCCTTGCGGTGCCGGGCGCTTCTGGTCTTTGTTGGCCGAAAAACCGAACCGAGTCATCATCGGCGCGGACAATTCCGAGGCCATGCTCAGTACTGCATTGGAGGCTCAACCGACCGATGTGGTGAAACGGGTACGGCCCTTGCACACTTCTGCGTTCGACATTGCCTTGCCTGATAACGCCGTCGACAGTATTTTTTGTATGCGTTTGTTGCATCACATCGGTGAACCCGCGCACCGACTGGCGATTCTGAAGGAATTCGAGCGTGTCAGCCGCGACAGCGTGATTGTTTCATTGTGGGTTGATGGCAATTTCAAGGCCTGGAAACGCAAGCGTCTGGAGCGCAACCGTGGGCAGAAAGACTACCAGAATCGATTTGTGTTACCGACGGATACAGTAGAAGAAGAGTTTCGGCAGGCTGGGTTTCGCATTCAGGAACGGCTGGATTTCCTACCGCTCTATGCCATGTGGCGAGTTTATGTATTACGCAAGAGGTAACAGCATGGTTGTGCAGGCAGTAGAGACCACTGGCATTTCCCGCAACAGCTTCGAACATTTTTGGAACCAGCAAGGTGAGTGGGTGGAAGAACCCAACGTGCGACGTGGCGGTGAAAGCGGCGTGCAGCGGATCAACAGCAACGACGGCGACCTGTTGTATGCCAAGCGTCAAACGGGGCACATTTATCGCAGTTGGTTGCATCCGCTCGGTCGACCGACCGTGCTGCGTGAGCAAGACGCGCTGCTGGCGTTGACCCAGTTGGATGTCCGCGTGCCCGAGTTGATCTTTTGTGGTGCCCAGCGTGACCCCGTCCACAAGTGGCGTGCGTTGTTAGTGACCCATGCGCTGGATGGCTTCGAGGAGATCGAGCATTGGTATGCCGGAGGCGGACGTGAGCGCCATGGCGAAGCGGTGCATGATCAAATCCTCCAGGCCCTGGCTGAGAACCTGGCCCGCATGCACAAGGGCCGTTGGCAGCATGGCTGCCTCTACATCAAGCATGTTTTTGTGCGGGTGACAGGGGAGGGCGAAGCGGTCAAGGCCGAAGTGGCCCTGCTGGATCTGGAGAAGTGTCGCCAGCGCCTGACTGCCCGGCGTGCGGCCTCCCATGACCTGAAGCAACTGCGGCGCCATTCGTCGTTCAGCGATGCTGATTGGAAAAAACTCGTCTACTTTTATGAGGCGGCGTTTGGCAGCGCTATCAAAGGTTTATAGCCATGAAACTAGAAATTGCTAGAGGTTTGTTTTTAGTCGGAGCCCTGGCAGTTGCGTCGATGGCGGTGGCTGTATGGGAACAGCCACGCTCGCAGATCCTCAGTGCGTCCAGTGCGGGTGCGCATTGTCCCCTGCCGCGTGTGGCAAAGGCGAGCGAGGCGATCCGACCGGACGATGATCTGCTGCTGTTCATGTTCAGCCTGTCCCAAGGGATGAGGCCTCAGAGTTGAACATCACGAAGCCCAAAAGGCCTCGCCTGTGCGAGGCCTTTTTTTGCCGCAATCTCCAGTCGAGCATAAAACCTGTGGCGAGGGAGCTTGCTCCCGCTGGACCGCGAAGCGGTCCCCATCGATTGGTCAGGTAGCCTTGGCGCATTGACGGCTGCTTCGCAGCCGAGCGGGAGCAAGCTCCCTCGTCACAAAAACCATCCAGTTCCCTTCTGGCTGCCTCAGGGTTTATCGGGCCTGGCCAGCAGTGTGTAGACGCAGGGCAGCACAAACAGGGTGAACAAGGTGCCAATCGACATGCCCGTGGCGATCACCGTGCCGATGTCGAAGCGGCTCACCGCCCCGGCGCCTGTGGCGAAGATGAGCGGCACCATGCCGAACACCATCGCCGCGGTGGTCATCAGCACCGGTCGCAGACGAATCGACGCGGCTTGTTCCACGGCTTCGCGCGGCGACAGGTTCTGTTCCCTACGCAACTGGTTGGCGAACTCGACAATCAGGATCCCGTGCTTGCTGATCAGACCGATCAGCGTCACCAGGCCCACCTGGGTATAGATGTTCATGCTCGACCAGCCGAGGAACAGCGGAATCAGAGCACCGCAAATGGACAACGGCACGGTCACCAGGATCACCAGCGGGTCCCGGAAGCTTTCGAACTGCGCGGCCAACACCAGGAAGATAATCGCCAAGGCCAGGGCAAAGGTCACCCACAGCGCGCTGCCCTCCTGTACGAATTGGCGTGAAGCCCCGGCGTAATCGAAGGCGAACCCCACCGGCGCTTCCTCCCGGGCGATCTGGCGGACGGTCTCGATGGCCTCGCCCATGCTCACGATGGGAAAGCCTGAAATCGTCACCGCATTGAGCTGCTGGAACTGGTTCAGTTGTCGCGGTCGCGCCCGGTCGCTGACCTTGATCAGGGTCGATAGCGGTAGCGATTCACCCTTGGCATTTTTCACGTAGTAGTTGTTCAGCCAGTCCGGGTTGTCCCGGAACGGCCGCTCGACCTGGGCGATGACCTTGTAGCTGCGGCCTTCGAGGGTGAAGCGATTGATCTCTGATTCGCCCAGCAGCGTCGCCAGGGTACCGCCCAGGTCCTGCATGGAAACGCCCATTTGGGCAGCCTTGGCGCGATCGATATCCACCACGACTTCTGGCTTGTCGAACGCAAGGTCAATGTCCATGAAGGCGAACTTGCCGGATTCCAATGCGCGCTTTTTGACCCGGTCGGCAACCTCCAGCAGCGTTGCATAGTCCTTCGGAGAGTTGATCACGAACGCGAACGGCAAGCCTTCGCCGGTGCCCGGCAGCGAGGGCAGGTTGAAGCCGAAGATCTGCAAGCCAGGCACGCTTTCCAGCTTGGCCTGGACCTCGGGCAGGATTTCCATCTGGGTGCGGTCGCGTTCGTTCCAGGGCTTGAGCAGGAAGCCGCCGATGCCCGACTGCACGCCGTTATAGCCGTTGATCTGGAACGAGGAGTAGTACTCCGGGAACTCCTTGAAAATGGTAATGAAGTGATCGGTATAGGTGTTCAGGTAGTCGAGGTTGGTGGGCTGCGGGGCGTTGGCCATCATGAAGATGATGCCCTGGTCCTCGTCGGGGGCCAGTTCGGACTTGCTGAACATGACCAGCACCGGGATCAGCAGCAGCACGATCACCGCGAACACCAGCACCACCGGCCGGGTGTTGAGCGTGCCATGGAGCATGCGCTGGTAACGGCTCTTCAAGCGTTCGAAGAGCATGTCCAGCCGATGGGCCAGCCCCGAGGGGTTCTCATCGTGGCGCAGGAGCAGGGCGCACATCATGGGCGACAGGGTCAAGGCGACGATCCCGGAGATAACCACCGCCCCCGCCAGGGTCAAGGCGAACTCCTTGAACAAGGCGCCCGTCAGGCCCTCGAGCAGGCCGATGGGTGCATACACCGCCGCCAGGGTGATGGTCATCGAGACCACCGGCATGGCGATTTCCCGGGCACCTTCTATCGCGGCATCGAACGGGGTCTTGCCTTCCTCGATGTGCCGGTGAATGTTCTCCACCACCACGATGGCGTCGTCCACCACCAGGCCGATGGCGAGCACCATGGCCAGCAGCGTCAGCAGGTTCATCGAGTAGCCCATTAGCTGCATGAAGAACATCACGCCGATCATCGACAGCGGGATGGTCACCACCGGGATGACCACCGAACGCAGGGCGCCGAGGAACAGGAACACCACGACGATGACGATCAGCACCGCCTCGAACAGGGTTTTCACCACCTCGTCGAGGGAAGCCTGGATGAACAGCGTGGCGTCGTAGGCGATCTCGGCCTTGAGGTTGGTCGGGAGTTGCGCCTCCATCTCCGGCATGATCTTGCGCACTTCCTTGATCACATCCAGCGGGTTCGCGCCCGGCGTGGCCTTGATCCCGATGTACACCGAAGGCGTGCCACCAAAGGAGCTGATGGTGTCGTAGTTCTCGGCGCCCATTTCCACGCGGGCCACGTCCCGCAACAACACGCGGCTGTCGCCGTCGGTCTTGAGCGGGATCGCGGCGAAGGCCTCGGCGGACTTGAGTTCGGTGTTGGCGTTGATACTGGTGACGACGTATTCGCCTTTCACTTCACCGGCGGCGGAGAGGAAGTTGTGTTGGCGCACGGCATTGGTCACGTCGGCGGCGGTCAGGCCGAAGCCGGCGAGCTTGACCGGGTCCAGCCACAGGCGCATGGCGAAGACCTGGTTGCCGAGGATTTCCGCCTCGGCCATGCCGGGCAGTGTCGCCAATTTGGGCTGGATCACCCGTGACAGGTAATCGGTGATCTGCGGGTTGTTCAGTTCCTTGCTGAAGAAGCTGATGTACATCAGTGCCGAGGCATCGGCGGCCTCGCGGCTCAGGACCGGGTCTTCGGCGTCCTGGGGCAGTTGGTTCTTGACCTCGTTGGCCTTGGCCAACAGTTCGGTAAAGAGCCGGTCGCTGTTGGAACCAATGCGGGCGTAGACCGAAATCACCGAGAAATTCTGGCGACTGACCGAGGTCATGTAGTCGATGCCCTCGGCACTGGCCAGGCTCTGCTGCATCGGTTGGGTGATGTAGCCCTGGATGGTCTCGGCGTTGGCCCCGGGGTAGGCCGTGGTCACCGTGATCAGGGCGTTTTCCATTTGTGGATACTGACGCAGGGGCAGCTTGCTCCAGGCCTGGAAGCCCAGCAGTACGATCAACAGGCTGACCACGGTGGCGAGCACCGGGCGGCGGATGAACGGATCGGTAAAAGCCATGGGGGTTCCTTGATCAGTCCGCGCGCGGCGGGCTGTTCTGTTCGGTCAGGGTCTTGTCGTCGCTGATGGCGATCGGCGTACCGTTATCGAGCTTGATCTGGCCGGCGATCACGACTTGTTCGCCGCTCTGCACGCCTTTGGAAACCAGCACCTGCCCGTCGCGTCGCTCTCCGGTTTCAACGAAACGCCGTTCGGCGATCAGGACCGGCTGGCCCTTGTCGTCTTTCTCGACAGTGCCATCGGCGGCTTTCTTCTGCGTGACCACGTACATGGAGTTGCCGTAGAGGGTGTAGGTCACGGCGCTTTCCGGCACGACGATTCCGGCGGCCACTTCCGGCAGGATCACCTGCAGGTTGGCGAACATACCGGGCAGCAGCTTGCCGTCGGGGTTGGCCAAGGTGGCGCGCACCAGCACGTTGCGGGTGCTGTCCTCGACCTTGGGGTTGATTGCGCTGATGGTGCCTACGAAGGTCTGCCCAGGGTAGGCCGAGACGCTGACGTTGACCGGCTGGGAAACGGCAAGCCGGGGCACGCTTTGTTCAGGGACGTAGAAGTCCACATACAGGCTGCTGAGGTCTTGCAGGGTGGCAATCACCGTGCCGCTGGCCAGGTAGTCGCCGACATCCACCTGGCGAATGCCGATGGTGCCGCTGAACGGCGCCAGGATGTGTTTCTTGGCCAGCGAGGCCTTGAGCTGGTTGACCGTGGCCTGGTTCTTCTTCAGTTGCGCCGAGAGCCGGTCGAATTCGCCTTTGGAGATCGCCTGGCTGCCCACCAGCTGTCGTCCGCGACCGAAATCCACTTGCGACAGGCCCAGGTCGGCCTCGGCGGTTTCCAGCAGGGCGCTTTCGACTTCGCTGTCCAGCTGCAGGAGTGGCTGACCGACCTTGACCTTTTGCCCGGACTGGAACTGCACCTTCTGCACGGTCCCGGCGATTTCCAGGCTCAGGTCCACCCCTTGCAGCGCCTTCAGACTGCCAACGGTGGGTAGGCGAGCCTGCCAGGGTTGCTGGGCGGCCGTGGCCACGGCGACGCTGACCGGAGGTTTTGGCGCAGAGAACGCCTGGATCTGCTGGTAAACGGAGAAGGCCTTGTAGCCGGCGAGCAACAGCACTACCAGCAGGACAACACCCAACATGATCAGCATGCGGCGTCGCAGCATGTTCCACTTCCTTGGAAAAGAACTGAGAGAAAATACAGATAGGCGGGCACATTACTCCGAGTGTGCGGGCTATTCCAGATGTTGGCGGGCCGGTGGTGCGTGGGACTTTTCCGAAAAATCAGGAAGCTCGGCGCCGATGGGCTTCGCTCCCTTGCTCAAGCCAGATGCAAATGGTTGTCCCAGAGCCCTGACGGCAGATCCAGCGGTTTTGCAACCAGTTGTGTCTGACGGCAATCGTAATAGCGGCATCGCCCTTGGCCCGACGTCACGACAAAACCGTCGGCCACCGCACCCACGCCGGCACAGTCCGGCAGGGGCGCATCCAGGCGTACCTGGCCACTGTCCAGGTCCCAGATGAAGAAACGATTGCCGCGCGGGGCGGTGAGGGCCACCAGGCGCAGGTCGCTGTGCACAGCGACGCTGGCGGTGTAGTGCCCCATGGCCTGCAATTGTTCTTCGGGCACCGGGAACGCCTGGAACGGTTGGCCCGGCCGTTTGATCGCCACCAGTTCCGACGATTCGTGGGCGGCGCCCATGAACTGTTGGCCGGAGACGATGGTGCCGTCACTGGCGATGCCCAAGTGGCGCACGCTGTTCATCGATTGGGCGAGGGTCTCCTTGCTCAGCAGGGTGCCATCGCGTTGCATCAGCACCAGGCTTGGCTCCATGGCGTCGAGGTTCATTTCGACCCGGCTTTCGGCCTCGGTGCGAATGCCGCCATTGGCCACCACCAGCGTCTCGCCATCGGGCATCCAGGACACCTGGTGAGGACCGATGCCATGGGTGGGTATCTCGCCGCTGTGCACCAGCCGCTCGCCTTCGAAACGGTACACACCCAACAGGCCACGCCCCGGGTCGGTGGTGTCGTTCTCGGTGGTGTACAGCCATTCGCCGCTGTTATGGATGACCGCGTGGCCGTAGAAATGCCGGTTCGGCAACGAGGCGATGGTTTGCAGCAGCGCCCCGTCGCGCAGGTCGATCAGGTAGCTTTCGGTGCCTGGGCGACGGGCGACGAACAGCGCAATCGGTTGCGTCGGGTGATGGATGATGTCATGGCAGCGTTGGCCGACCTGGGTGGCGAACACCCGCGTGCCGTCCAGTCGATAGCCGACGGCGTAATGCCTGCCGTCGCCATCGTCCCGTGCCGAAAGCAAGAGTGGGTGCTTGTCCTTTTGCTTGAACAGCGTCCAGCCGCCCAGGGTGACGGCGCCGAGCAGCAAGCTGCCCAGTGCCAGGACCTGACGTCGAAACATGATCAGTCACCGTCGTTGGCATTGAAGCCCAGTTGGATGCCCAGCGCCTTGGCCAGTTCGCCTTCGTGCAGGCGATGGACGACGTTGAGGCTGTCGTACAAATCGTTGAGTTGCTGGCGCCCGGCATCGTCGTTGAGCATTTCGGTCAACGAGCGCTGGCTGCTGGCGAACAGTTTCAAGGAGGCATCGTAGGCGGCGTCGATCTTGTCCGCCAACGGTTTCTGATCGCTTGGCAGCAGGCCGCGCAGGCCCTTGTTGTCCACGCCGGCCCAGACGGTCCTGGCCGCGCTCAGGCTGGCTTCCAGCCCTTGCAACGACGACTGGCTGCGCCAGGCATCGGCCTGGAATGGCTGAGGTACGCCCTTGCTCTGGCGGCCCATGGGCGTGCCGAGTTTTTTCTTCAACGTGTCCAGGGCCGTGACCTGCACGCGCAGCAAATCGGCGATGGCTTCATGGGAGTCGGCGTAGCGCTGGTTGGGGAACTTGCTCATCTGGGCGAGCATGCCGTCGTTGGCATTCCAGCCCGACAGGATCTCTTCGGCCAGTTGTTTCTGGCGTTCGCCGATGGCAGTGAGCAGCGGGCAGTACTTGGCTTTCTGGGCACTGTCGGCCATGTCGATTTTCGCGTCGAACAGCAGGTATTCGTAGGCCGAGAGCCCTTGTACGACCACGCTGGACTTGGCCAGGCCGGCGGCGTCGATCTGCGGCTGGCTGTTGACCAATTGCTCAACCTGACGGCCCACCAGGTTTTTCTTGTCCGGCCAGAACTGCACCTGCCAGGCGCGGTTGCCCTCGGCCAGCGGGCCGATCAACAGGGGTTGCAACTCGGCCCAGGCTTTTTGCGCCTTGAGGAAGTCGGCGCGGGCGGTGTCCAGGTTTTCCTTGCCTTGGCAGAACGCCAGCGCGCTGGTCGCCAGTTGCCGGTCGGCCTCGACCCAGCGGCTGTAGGTCGGCAGGATCACCTGCTTGGCGATGGCAGCCGAGGTGACGGCTTGCGGGTCCTGGGGCGAGCAGGCACCGAGGGCGAGGGCGGCGAGGCTGGTGAACAACAGCTTGGGACGGAACATGTCAGGCTCCCATTTCTGGAAAGGGCATTTATAGGGAATTCAGAAAGGCCAGCAACGCAGCGCGTTGCTCGGCATTGAACGCTAAAACCTGTCGCTGCGCCGCTTGTGCTTCGCCGCCATGCCACAGCACGGCTTCGAGCAGGTCCCGGGCACGACCGTCGTGCAGGAACTGAGTGTGGCCGTTGACGGTTTCGGTCAGGCCAATGCCCCACAGCGGCGGGGTGCGCCAGTCACGGCCGCTGGCCTTGAATTCGCTGCGGTTGTCGGCCAGGCCTTCGCCCATGTCGTGCAGCAGCAGGTCGGTGTAGGGGCGGATGACCTGGTTCGCCAGCTCCGGTTCGGCAGCGTGGGCGGACGTGGTGTATTTCGGCGTGTGGCAAGACTGGCAACCGGCCTGGAAAAACAGATTCTTGCCCGCCAATACCTGGGGAGAATTCACCTCGCGACGGGCCGGCACGGCGAGGTTGCGGCTGTAGAACAACACCAGTCGCAGGATGTTGTCACTGACTTCTGGCTCGCCGTCCGGGCCGTTGCCACTGGGGGCGCGCTTGCAATCGACCTGGGTCTCGGTGCAATCGTCGAAGGGCCGCAGGCTCGTCGTCAGGCCCATGTCGCCGGAGAACGCATGGACGTTCTGTTGGTTGAGGTTGGGCTGTCCGGCTTTCCAGCCAAACCGTCCAAGTACGGTTTTCTGTTGGGCATCGTCCCAAACCTGGTTGGGACGACCGGCAATGCCGTTGTTTTCCCGCGCCTGGGTCTCGGCGTTGGCCAGGATGGCTTCGTCGGGGATCGCCTCCAGCAACCCCAGCCCGATCATAGGCGGAGCGACACGGGCGGAAAAACGCGTGTCCGGGTGCATCGGCCCATAGGCCAATTGGGTGATGTGCAGGTTGGGCTTGCGCAGCTCCACGACGGTGCCGTCCTTGAAGCGCACCGGGACGGGGCTGTAGTCGACCCGGACTTTGCCTTCGGGAGCGACACCGGGGACGGACATGTCCTGCAACTGCCCACCGTAAACCGGTTCCGGCACGACCCCCAGTTGTTCGATGACCTTAGCGTAGGGCGGCGCATCGGGAATCGACAGGCGCACCAGCATCGATACCGCGCTGGCGGCATCCGGCGCTGGCGGATGACCGCGACCGTCCTTGATGTGGCAGTTCTGGCAGGCGTTGGTGTTGAACAACGGGCCGAGGCCGTCCCGGGCGGTGGTGGTCGAGGGGGCGATCACCCACGGGCTGCGGAAGAAACTGTTGCCGACGCTGAAGTCCACCCGCCTCGAGGGCGGCAGGTTGGCCGAGGGCAGGGAAAAGGCGTTCTGATCGCTCTTGCGAACCGTCGCCGCGCCACCGGAGCGGGCTTCACCCGGTTCGGCCTGGGTAAAACGCGGAGCGTCATCGCAGGCACTCAGGCCCAGGGCCATGAACAGTGCACATAAACGAAGAGGCAACGACGGCATCGGGCGACCTGGGGAGAGGTGAAAAGAGGGCGCAAAGTCTAACAGGGCCGGGCAGTTTGAATAAGAGGAATTATCGTTTGGTTTGTGGGTATCGCTTTAATCAGGGTGACGCAAACGTTGCTTGCTCAAGGCTTGATTCCAGTGGCCAGGCATTCTCTGTCTCAACCGTTCGTCTGCAGTCACTTCTTACCTGTAAGTTCTGACAGTAGCCAGTCCCTCGTATCCGAGGTGTGATATCTCCTCAGAATTTAAGGGGGCATGTCTCATGACTGACTCATCGATCACCGTCGATCAAACGGTGCTGATGCTGTACCCGCCCAGGCTGCCCCGCGCGACGATGCCCGTGCAGGGCGCCGATTACGGTGTGCCCAAGCACGTTTATGACCTCGAACCCATGGGATGCACGGTGGAGGTGGGCCCCTATTTGGGGCAGGACGTAGGTGACACGGTATCTATTAACCTGAATGGCGAGCTGGCGCTGGATAGCGGTCAGACTCAAGGTCTCGATGACATGGTCACGCTGTACATCCCGCACGGCAAATTGTTACCAGGGATCGTCAATCGGCTGACTTATACCGTGACACGTGCCGGTGCGAATTTTGGGACTTCGGAGCCACCGCTGGAGATTTTGTACAACAGTATCCGTCCCGGCATCGAGGACGTGACGCCTGGCGATAATGCGCACTCCGAACTGGAGCTGATACTGCCGGACGAAATCAAGAACGGCGTGGGGCCAGGTTTCACCCGGGCGACGGTGTGCGTGGCGTACCCGTATTGCCGCGCCTACGACCGCATCCGGCTCAATTGCAACGGCCGCGACGTGTATCACACCGTCGATGTCTCCCAGGCCCCCGCGCCGCCCGCGCATGGCTCGGCGACCCCCACCCGGGTGTGCTTCGAAGTGACCAGCGCCGACCTGCGCGACGATCCTGAATTCAGGTTTTCCTTCACGGTTAACGATCAGCTCAACAACTCTCCGGACCCCGACGCCCCTTGGTCGGCGGTGCAGACGGTGGACGTGGACCAGGCCGGTGTCCGATTGCCGCAACCAATCCCACGGGAAATTGCCAGTGATGCGGGCGACGATCCAAGCACCATTGATCTCGAAAAGCTGGGAGCCAACCCATTGTTGTTGATCGTCCTGACCGGTGAATCGCGTTTCCTGCCAGGGGACACGGTGGAGGCGACCTATGTCGCGAAGGTCGCGGGCCAGCCGGATGTCGTGGTCCTGGCCACGGGCACGGTTGAAACTGATGAATTCGGGCAGAAAAAGGCCTGTGTCCTGACGATTCCAAACGACAAGGTCATCCCGGGCAGTACGGTGCAAGCGTCCTATAGGTTGCTCAGAAACACGGTGCTGGTAGGCACCTCAAAAATCGCCAGGGCCACCGTCATCGGGGAGGGAGGGCTGAACCTGCCTCCGCCCAGGGTCAAGGAAGCGCCTGGCAACAGCCTCGACCCGGTTGATGCAAAAGACACGTTGACTGTAGTGGTGCGCTATGACGGCATGTTGCCCACCGATCTGCTAAGCGTGACTTGGGCCGGTACGGCCGGCGCCGGTTCCCACACCACCGACGCAGAGGAGGTCGGTACTGTTGGCGACAAAGAGGTGCCGATTCCGGTCGCGGTCCTGGCCTTCAATTTGGGCAAGACGGTGACGGTAAGCTATACCGTCACCCGTAATGACCGAGCGACCACCACCCCCTCCGATCCGCTCCTGCTCAACGTGCGGGACATCGCCCAGAGCGATCTGCCGACGCCGCTGATTCCCGAAGCGGCCAATGACGGCGCCGGACCTGAGCTTGACCTGGCCAGTTACGCGGGTGACGCCAATGTGACGGTGGTGCCCTGGCCGCTCATTGCCATTGACCAGAAGGTATGGCTTTACTGCGAAGGCACCAAGACTGACGGGGCGAGGCATATGATCACCTTGCAAACCGCCACAAGCCTGACGGCGGATGAAGTGAGGATCGGACTGTCCAGACCGGTTCCCCAAGGTCAACTGCAACTATTGCGCGACCGCTCTGACCTGAACGTCGTGCTGCAGGTGACGTTCAATAAAGCCCCGGATATCACCGAGGCCATCAGCTTTCCCCTGCGCACTTACTCGATCAGGTCCGTGGTGCTGGAAACACCGCTCATTACCTCGGTCAAGGATCCCAGCGACACCCCGATCTCCGATAACGGCTACTCCCTCTCGACCACCGTGATGCTGACCGGCGAAGCAACGCCCAACACGAAAGTCGAAATTTTCGATAATGATGAATACAAAAAGACGGTCGAGGTCGATACCAATGGCTTATGGGGTGACACTCTGAGCGGGCTCGCCATAGGGGGGCATAGTTTCACCGCCCGGGCGATCCTCCGTAGTAATCCAGTGTCGCCGCCCTGGAGGATTACGGTGGTGGAGCGTCTGACTGTCGACCCCGCGGACGGTCTTCTCAACGGGCTGCATGTCAGAACTACTGCTATACCGCCAAATCCACCCACTAACGCGTTCGTGGAACGAGTACCGTCAGGTGGTCTCGCACCCTACTACTACACATCCAGCAATCCCGCTGTTGCCGAGGTTGCTTCAGAAGCGCATCCGCGGGTCATATCGAGGGGGCGGGGCACCGCTACGATAACTGTGCGCGACTCATCCGGTCAAAGTGGCTCCTATCGAGTCATCGTTGCCAATGTCTGGTTAGCCAGCAGGGTCAATCCTACTCGAGGAACGTTTGGGGATAGTTGGTACTACGCACAGCTTCGGGGTGGGACCCTTCCCATGTTATCGGTGTGGGGCATGCTTTTGCTGGCTTATAACGGCAATGCTGGTTTTGGCGGGGATCGGGCCTGGTCTGCCGATGTTGTGGATGCCGGGCGGCGGTGGTGCGTTATACCTGACAAGTTCAACGATCAAATCGCGGTGTACGAATATGATCATGCAAGTGCAATTATGGTCGTGGAGACATGAAAGTCCGTTCATTGAAGAACGGTAATTATCTGATCGCTCGTGCGTTGATGCCTTGGGTCGCCATCGTTGTGAAGGTGGCGACACTTCGCAAAACCGAAGACCTGCCAATCCTGACCCTCTCCCTCACCCGCTGCGTTTCACGGTAGGAGCGAGTTCGTCATGATCAATATGGGACACCATGTCAGGGTGAGCTATGGATTGTGTCAATGATGATCCCACTCCTGTCGCCGGCAAGACTAAAAGACACGTTGACCGTGGTGGTGCGCTATGACGACATGTTGCCCACCGACCTGCTAAGCGTGACTTGGGCCGGTACGGCCGGCGCCGGTTCCCACACCACCGACGCAGAGGAGGTCGGTACCATTGGCGACAGGGAGGTGCCGATTCTGGTCGCGGTCCTGGCCTTCAATCTGGGCAATATGGTGACGGTAAGCTATACCGTCACCCGTAATAACCGAGCGACCGCCACGACCTCCGATCCGCTCCAATGTGACGGTGACGCCCAGGCCGCTCATTGCCATTGACCAGAAGGTATGGCTTTACTGCGAAGGCACCAAGACTGACGGGACGAGGCATACGATCACCTTGCAAACCGCCACAAGCTTGACGGCGGATGAAGTGAGGATCGGACTGTCCAAACCGGTTTCCCAAGGTCAACTGCAACTATTGCGCGACCGCTCTGACCTGAACGTCGTGCTGCAGGTGACGTTCAATAATTCCCCGGATATCACCGAGGCCATCAGCTTTCCCCTGCGCACTTATTCGATCAGGTCCGTGGTGCTGGAATCACCGCTCATTACCTCGGTCAAGGATCCCAGCGACACCCCGATCTCCGATAACGGCTACACCCTCGCGACCACCGTGATGCTGACCGGCGACGCAACGCCCAACACGAAAGTCGAAATTTTCGACAATGATGGCTACAAGAAAACGGCCGAGGTCGATGCCCGCGGCTTGTGGCGTGAAACCCTGAGAGGGCTCGCCAAAGGGGGGCCTAGTTTCACCGCCCGGGCGATCTTCCGTAGTAATCCAGTGTCGCCGCCCAGGATGCCGACTATGCGACGGGATGGATGATCAAGGCGGTATGACAGCCCCCATGGGGATATCTTGCACTGCTCAAGGCTGGACAACTGCCCCCGGGACCAACGGCAGTTCCAGGGTCGCGACGAACCCACCGTCAGGATGGTTGCCCAACACCAGCGCACCGCCATGGCGCTCGGCGGCACGACGCGCAATCGCCAGGCCCAGGCCATGACCGGCGGCGGTCTGGCCGGGGGCGCGGTAGAACGGCTCGCCCAATTGACCCAGGTGTTCGGCCTCCACGCCAGGCCCGTGGTCGCGCACGCTGATCAGGATCCGTTCGCCCTGGCGCACCGCGCGCATTTCGATGGGGTGCCCGCTCGGACTGAAGCGCTGGGCGTTACGCAGCAGGTTGTCCACCGCTCGCTCGATCATGGTCGGCCAGCCCTTGAGGCTTAGGTCTGCCTCGGTTTCAAGCTGCACGGTTTGCTCCGGAGACGCCAGTTGCGCATCTTTTTGCAGGGTGAACAGCAAACCGTTGAGGTCCACCTCTTCGGCGCTGGCGTTGTCGGCATCGACCCGGGCCAACACCAGGATTTCGCTGATCAGCGCTTCCAGGCGATCGCATTCGCGGGTCAGGCGCGGCCAGAGTCTTTCACGCTCCTCGGGGCTGGCCCGTTCAGCCAATGCCAGGGCAATGCGCAGCCGGGCCAGGGGCGAGCGCAGTTCGTGGGATACGTCGCGCAGCAGTTGGCGCTGGCTGGCGATCAAGCTTTGCAGGCGCGCGCCCATGCGGTTGAAGTCGGTGGCCAGCACGCCGAACTCGTCTCGCCGGTTGGCCAGTTTGGCGAGGCTGTTCTGCTGGTAGGCGGCCTGGCCCAGATCATGCACCGCGCCGCGCAGTCGATTCAGCGGACGGGTGATGGAAAGCGTCACCAACAGGCTGAACAAGGTCAGCACCACCAGCGCGATTCCCAATGCACTGAGGGGCCAGAGCAGGCTGCCGCGGTGCCACGCATCCAGCTCGGGATGGGGGATGCGGTAGATGAACAGGTACGTGTCGCCACTTTTGGCGCTGGTGAACTCATCGGTCAGCCGCCGCCAGGGCAGGCGTCGGTCATCGTTTTTCTGCCGGGCCTCGAAGGCCGCGGCACGATGGGGGAAGGTGCCGCGTACCACCGGATCGCCGCTTTCGTTGAACACCTGGACGTCGATGTGATACTGGCGCTTGCGCTGTTGCAGGATGTCCTGGGCGGCATCCTCGCCCTGGCTTTCGTAGGTTTGCGTCCACTCTTCGGGCAAGGTATTGAGGCCCGGATGGCGGCTGAGGATCCAGGCGTCCTGGTTCAGCATGTGGCCCATCAGGATCGAAAGTCCTGCGACCAGGGCGATGGCCAACCAGAAACTGGCCAGGATGCGCCAGAACAATGAACGCACGATAAATCCTCGAAAACAAAGAAAGCCCAACGGCGATTGGCCGTTGGGCTGGGCAAGCGTCAGTGCATTATTGCGCTTTTTGCGGTTGTTGCGCTTTCCAGGCTTTGAACTCGGCCCATTCGGCGCGGCGTTCAGCCTGTTTCTTCTGGATCGCGTCGAATTCCTTTTGCTGCTCAGGCTTCAACAAGCCACGGATCTGGGCATCGACTTTCTCATGCCGGGCTTGCATTTCGTCCTGCATGGCTTTCTGGTCGGCTGGCGACAGCTTGGCCAGGTACTTGTCGACCAGTTCCCGTTGTTCATGGCGCTGTTCGCCCATGATCCGGCGAATCTGCTGGCGTTGTTCGCGGCTCAGGTCCAGTTGGCTGTAGGGGCCTTTGTCGTGCATCTGGCCGCCGTGACGCGGGCCGTCCATCGGACCCATCGGGCCGGGGCCTTCGGGCATGGCCATGGCGACGGTCGGCAGGGCTGCTGCGAACATCAAAGCGATAAGGGTCTTGCGCATGGTGTGTCTCCTTGTCTCGTTCCCGGTCAGTTCCGGATGTGTGCAGATTACGGAGATCAAGGTCAGCGGCGGTCAGGGGGGCGTAAAGCTTGGGTAAAGACGTTTGGGGGCGATGCTGACAAACAGACTGCACAAAAAACCGTGAGGGTATGCAATGGGAAGGAGGGCCCTTGGTTCATTGTGGCGAGGGAGCTTGCTCCCGCTCGGTTGCGCAGCGACCGCAAAATCTTGGGGCCGCTTCGCAGCCCAGCGGGAGCAAGCTCCCTCGCCACAAAAGCCTCCAGGGGCTGTAGCAGCACTCACAGTCTCTAGAGCCGTAACCTCTAGAGGCTGTAGTAATAACCCCGGCTGCGCAGGGCCACGATGCGCGGGCGACCGTCGGGGTGGGGACCGATTTTCTTGCGCAGGTTGCTCACGTGCATGTCGAGGCTGCGGTCGTACAGGGTCAGCTTGCGGCCCAGGGCGAGCTGCGCCAGTTCCTGCTTGTCCAGCGGTTCGCCCGGTTGCTTGAGCAGTGCTTCGAGCAGGCGGCTTTCGGAAACGGTGAGGGTCTGTTCCTGTTCGTCGATGCTGACCACGCCACGTACCGGGCTGAAGGTCAGGTCACCCAGTTCGATCTGGCTGGACACGGCCGTCGGGTGGCTGCGACGTAGCACGGCGCGCAGGCGGGCGGTCAGTTCCCGTGGGTCGCAGGGCTTGGCCAGGTAGTCATCGGCGCCCAGTTCCAGGCCAAGGATACGGTCCAGCGGCTCACCCCGGGCCGACAGCATCAGCACCGGCAGCTCCGGGTGATCGTTGCGCAGTTGCTTGAGCAGTTCCAGGCCGCTGCCGTCGGGCAGCATCACATCCAGGACCACCGCCGCCGGAGCAGTTTCGGCCAAGGCCTTGCGGGCACTTTGGCCATTGTGACAGGCGCGGACCTGAAACCCTTCCTGGCTCAGCCAACTCACGAGGAGCTCACACAGCTCCTGGTCATCATCTATCAGTAACAGCTCGCTCATGACTCACTCAATTTAGCCATTGCCGACGTTGTCTACGTCCACCGCTGGCAAAGATACCGCAGAGCAAGGCCAATAGCGCTACCCCGGCACCAATGACGAACCATTGCTGTTGATCGGTCAACAGCCGTGGCAGCGGGCTGGCCTGGGCTTCCTTGAGTTGCAGCTTCAGGCGCTGGTTTTCCTGGCGCAGTCGGCCCAGCACGGCGCTCTCGCGTGCACTGTCGGCATTTTGCAGTTGTTTGGCCAACTCTTCACGCTGGCGTTCGCTGTCTTTCAAGCGTTGCTGCAGCTCGGCGATCTGGTTGCCGGCGCTCAGGGACAAGGGCGCCGAATGACTGCCCTCGGTGCTTTCCTCGCCATGGGCGGGCGCTCCGAGCGCCAACGAGACCAACAACAGGCACAACGGACCTTTGCGCATTGCAACTCCTGAATTCCAATCGAGATTGGACAGGTTGTCGGCAGGCAAATGAGAAAGATGAGCAACTGGGGGCGATGAGCCCTGAAGGCTCACCGCGCCAAGGGGGATTTACGGCAGGACTTGCTTGAACGGCTTGACCACGACATCGGCATAGACGCCGGCCGCCACGAACGGATCGGCCTTGGCCCAGGCTTGCGCGGCGGCCAATGAGTCGAATTCGGCCACGATCAGGCTGCCGGTGAAGCCCGCGGCGCCTGGGTCATTGCTATCCACCGCCGGGTGCGGGCCGGCCAGCGCGATGCGACCTTCGGCCTTGAGCTGTTGCAGGCGCTCCAGGTGTGCCGGGCGCACGGCCAGGCGTTTTTCCAGGGAGTCGGCGACGTCGGTGGCAATGATTGCGTAGAGCATGTCAGTCCTCGGTTTTAGGCGTGGTGGGGTCGGCATCGTGCAGGTGACGGGAAAGGTAGATGCCCTGGCCAATCAGGAACAGCAGCGTCATGCCCAGGCTGCCGAAGACCTTGAAGTCGACCCAGTACTCCTGGAACGTGAACGCAACGAACAGGTTGGCGGCACCGCAGAACAGGAAAAATGCGATCCAGGCGATGTTCAACCGAGTCCAGATCAGGTCGGGCAGGTTCACGGCGTGGCCCATGATGCGCTTGATCAGCAGGCGATCACCGATGAAGTGGCTGCCGATGAAGGCCAGGGCAAACAGCCAGTTGACCACCGGGGCTTTCCATTTGAGGAAGGTTTCGCTGTGGAACGCCAGGGTCAGGCTGCCGAAGACAAGGCAGGCGATCAGGGTCAGCCACTGGCTCTTCTCCAGCTTGCGCTGGGACACGAACAGCGCGCCGTAGACCACCAGGGAGCTGATGATCAGCACTGCGGTGGCGCTGTAAATACCGCCTACAGTCAAGGAGTGACCGGCGAAATCGACGGCCCGGGGATCAAGTTTGTAGACGATGAAAAACAGCAGGAGCGGGATGAAGTCGATGAATTGTTTCACAGTGGCAGCCAGAAGCAGGATGTGGCGGCATAATAACAAACATCCTTGGCCGCGATAGGGCCAGCTGATTTGAGGTAACAAACTCTCGTGAATGTTGATTTGCACTGCCATAGCACGGCCTCCGATGGCGCCCTGGCGCCTGCGGTTCTGGTGGCGCGGGCGTTCGAGCACGGCGTGCGAGTCCTGGCCCTGACCGATCACGACACCCTCGAAGGCCTCGACGAGGCCCGCAGCGCCGCCACGGCGCTGGGCATGCAGCTGGTCAACGGGGTCGAATTGTCGTGTACCTGGGGCGGGGCGACCATCCATGTGCTGGGCTATGGTTTCGATGTGAACGCGCCGGCGCTGGTCCAGGCCATTGCACAACTGCGCGACGGCCGCTGGCTGCGGTCCGAAGAGATCAGCCGCAAGCTGGCCCTCAAGGGCATGCCCGGTGCGCTGGACGGCGCCCGGCAGATCCAGCAGGAACTGGGCGACAGCGGCAACGCACCGGCTAGGCCACACTTTGCCGACTGGATGGTGCGCGAGGGGTTCGTCAAGGATCGCGCCGAAGCGTTCCGCAAATGGTTGGGGGCCGGCAAGCTGGGGGACGTCAAGCAGCACTGGCCGACCCTGGAAGAAACCGTCCAGACCCTGCGGGCCGCTGGCGCCTGGGTCAGCCTGGCGCATCCGTGGCACTATGATTTCACCCGCAGCAAGCGCCGCCGCCTGGTCGCCGACTATATTCAAGCAGGGGGCCATGCCATTGAGGTGGTCAACGGCCATCAGCCCGCCGAGCAAGTGGGCAGCTTGGCGATCCTGGCCCGTGAGTTCGGCCTGCTGGTCACCGCCGGCAGTGATTTCCATGGCCCTGGGGGCTGGTCCGAGATCGGCGAATACCGCCCGTTGCCGGAAGATCTGCCACCACTCTGGTGTAGATTCAAACATGATCCCGTTACCACCGCCGTCTGAACAGGTAGAACACGTGAGTCAATTTTTCCAGATTCATCCGGAAAACCCGCAGGCGCGCCTGATCAAACAGGCCGTGGAAATCATTCGGGGTGGTGGCGTGGTGGTCTATCCCACCGACTCGTCCTACGCCATCGGTTGCCAGATCGGCGACAAGAATGCCGTGGAGCGTGTCAGACGCCTGCGTCAATTGGACGACAAGCACAATTTCGCCCTCATCTGCAGCGACCTGTCGCAGTTGGGCCTGTTCGCCAAGATCGACACCGGCACCTTCCGCTTGCTCAAGGCGCATTTGCCGGGGCCCTACACGTTCATTCTCAATGCCACCCGGGAAGTCCCGCGGCTGTTGCTGCACCCGAAAAAGCGCACCATCGGCCTGCGGGTGCCGAGCCATCCCATCGCCCTGGCGCTGCTGGCGGAACTGGGTGAGCCGCTGATGAGCGTGACGCTGATCATGCCCGGCGAGACCGAGCCGTTGACCGATCCCTATGAGATGCGCCAGATCCTCGAGCATCAGGTGGACCTGATCATCGACGGCGGTTTCGGCGGCATGTCGGCGTCCACGGTGATCAACCTGGCCGATGGCGAGCCCCAGGTGGTGCGCGTCGGGTGCGGCGATCCGACGCCGTTCATGGTCGAGGCCTGAATGTCCGCTGTGGACACCGCCGTGGACAATACCGACAGCCAGGCCGGCGCGCAGCAGGAGTTGCCGTTCGCCATGGTCTATGGCCAGGCGGTCATGGAAATGCCCCTGGACCTGTACATTCCGCCGGATGCGCTGGAAGTATTCCTCGAAGCCTTCGAGGGCCCGCTTGACCTGCTGCTGTACCTGATCCGTAAACAGAACATCAATATCCTCGACATCCCCGTGGCGGAAATCACCCGCCAGTACATGGGCTACGTCGAGTTGATGCAGTCGGTACGCTTGGAGCTGGCGGCCGAGTACCTGGTGATGGCGGCCATGCTGGCCGAGATCAAGTCGCGGATGCTGCTGCCGCGCTCGGCGGAAGTCGAAGCGGAAGAGGACGACCCGCGGGCCGAGTTGATCCGGCGCTTGCAGGAGTACGAACGCTTCAAGGTCGCCGCCGAAGGCCTCGATGGCTTGAACCGGGTGGGGCGCGATGTGGTGGTGCCCAAGCTCGATGCGCCCGAAGCGCGGGCGCGCAAGTTGCTGCCGGATGTGAGCCTGGAAGAGCTGCTGATGTCCATGGCCGAGGTCCTGCGCCGAGGCGATATGTTTGAAAGTCATCAGGTCAGCCGCGAAGCGCTGTCCACCCGCGAGCGCATGAGCGATGTGCTGGAGCGGCTCAAGGGCGGCGGCTTCGTGCCGTTCGTCGAGCTGTTCACCGCCGAGGAAGGGCGGTTGGGGGTGGTGGTGACGTTTATGGCGGTCTTGGAATTGGTCAAGGAATCCTTGGTCGAGCTGGTGCAGAATGAGCCGTTCGCAGCGATCCACGTGCGGGCACGAGCCGAATAACGAGCAAATCAATGAATCTGACTGAACCCCGCGAGCTGGCCCCCTTGCTTGAAGCTTTCCTGTTGGCCTCGGGAAAGCCCCAATCGATGGAGCGCCTGTTCGAACTCTTCGAAGAAGGTGAGCGACCCGAGCCGGCCGTATTCAAGAAAGCCCTGACGCTGTTGGGCAAGTCCTGCGAAGGACGGGCTTTCGAACTCAAGGAAGTGGCGTCCGGTTATCGCCTGCAGATCCGCGAGAAGTTCGCGCCCTGGGTCGGGCGCCTGTGGGAGGAGCGGCCGCAGCGTTACTCCCGCGCCATGCTCGAAACCATGGCGTTGATCGCCTATCGCCAACCGATCACCCGGGGCGAGATCGAGGATGTACGGGGCGTGGCGGTCAACAGCCATATCGTCAAGACGTTGCTGGAGCGCGAGTGGATCCGCGTCGTCGGCTATCGCGATGTGCCGGGCAAACCCGCGATGTTCGCCACCACCAAGGCCTTTCTCGATCATTTCAACCTGAAGAACCTGGATGACCTGCCGCCCCTGGCCGAACTGCGGGAGCTGGAACCTGAACCGGTGCTGGAGTTCGACGACGTGCCGGTGCCCCAGGGCTTGCAGGAACTGGCGGATGCCAGCGCCGAGCCTGAGGAACCGAAGGAAGAGACCAGTTTCCACTCGTTGTTGCTGGAGCTGGACACCATGGAAGAAGGCCTCAAGACCGATTTTGACGACCTGCTGCGTGAGGGGCCTGGTCCTGGAAATGAGTCGGATGAACCGTCCGATAGCGAGGTGGAGCCTGCACCGGAGCCGGAGCCGGAGCCAGAAGCGGAACCGGAAGAGGACATCCTCGGCGTTGCCGAGGCCCGGGAAAAACTGCTGGCCGCCGTTGCCGCCCTCGAGCCTCACGAGCCCGAGCCGGAGCTGAGCGACGAAGAAGCTGAAGCCCGTGCCCTGGCCGAGGCGATCGAGAACGAACGGCGCCAGTTCGACGATTGATCCAACTTGTGCGCAGACCTGTGTGACACACCACCGTCTCCTGTGGGAGCGGGCTTGCCCGCGAAGGCGGTGGGTCAATCACATTGATTGGCCTGACACTCCCTCTTCGCGAGCAAGCCCGCTCCCACCGGGGGTAATGGTGCATCATGAACTCCACCAAGAATCTCTGCATTGCGCCACCGGTCGGCGGAAAAAGCGCTGAGCCTGGATTGATCAGCTAGTCTCTGATGCGCAATCGCCTTATCAGGCGTATGATTCGCGACCCTTTGGCGATCCCTTCGTCCAAGACCCGTTTTCAAAGCGTCAGGCCAGGCCTGACCCGACCACACCGGGAGGTGCCCAGAATGAAAGACCAAGACCAGAACGACAGCCAGGAAATCGGCCCAGCAGGCGAGAAGCTGCAAAAAGTCCTCGCCCGGATCGGCGTCGGTTCGCGCCGTGATGTGGAAGCCTGGATCACCCAGGGCCGGATCAAGGTCAATGGCAAAGACGCCACCTTGGGCCTGCGTGTCGACATGCACGACGCCATTACCATCGATGGCAAGGTGATCAAGCGCGAAGAGGCCGCCGAAACGGTGCGCCGCGTGATCATGTACAACAAACCCGACGGCGAGATCTGCACCCGCGACGACCCGGAAGGCCGTCCGACCGTGTTCGACAAGATGCCGCGTCCGAAAGAAGGCCGCTGGATCAACATCGGTCGCCTGGACATCAACACCACCGGTTTGCTGATGTTCACCACCGACGGCGAGCTGGCCAACCGTTTGATGCACCCGTCCTACGAGATGGACCGCGAATACGCCGTGCGTGTGCGTGGCGAAGTCGATGACGAGATGATCGAGCGCCTCAAGGCCGGCGTTGTGCTGGAAGACGGCCCGGCGCGTTTCACCGACATCAAGCAGGCGCCCGGCGGTGAAGGCTTCAACCATTGGTACCACTGCGTGGTGATGGAAGGCCGTAACCGTGAAGTGCGGCGTTTGTGGGAATCCCAGGGGCTGGTGGTCAGCCGCCTCAAGCGCGTGCGTTTCGGCCCGGTGTTCCTCAACTCCGACCTGCCGATGGGCCGCTGGCGCGAAATGAGCCAGTACGAAGTCGACATCCTGGCGGCCGAAGTCGGCCTCAAGCCTGTGGCGATGCCGCAGATGACCGCCAAGAGCAAGGACAAGCTGGAGCGGATGCAGCGTAAGTCTTCGCGGCCGATGGGCAAGACCGAGCGCGTGCGTACGCTGCGTCCGGCTGCTGACGGTGTGGCGACCGGTCCGCGTCCTTCCCGCGAGCCGCAGATCGAAGGTGAGCGCCCGGCCCGCAAGCCTGCGCCTCGTCAGGACGGTGAGCGTGGCCCACGCACGCCGCGTCCGGCCAATGGTCGGACCGAGCGCGGTGAAGGTCGCGGTGCTCCGGCGGGTCGCGGTACGCCAGTCGCCGATCGCCCGGCCGACACCAAGCGTCCGGCCAAGCCGGCGCCGAAAAAGCGCCCGGGTATCGTCCTGGCCGACCGCGACGCGCCATCGGGCAAGCGCCGTGGTGCACCGGCAGGTTCGGGACAGCGTCCGGGGTTCGGGCGTCGTAAGCCGGAGTGATCGGCAGCCGCCTATGAAAAAAGCCAACTTTCGAGTTGGCTTTTTTTTGCCTGGCTTTAATTGGTGCGGTGCCGGTGGGTCCGCCATCGCGAGCAAGCTCGCTCCCACAGGGTCCTCAGCGAATGGAAGATTTGCATTCAACGCCGTCCCACCGTGGGAGCGAGCTTGCTCGCGATGCGGCATCAGCCTTGCAGAAATCCCAACCTAAAGCACAAACCGCCCATCAAATATCGGCTCATTATCCAGCGCCAGCATACCCTTCTCGAAAATCAGATCCAGGTGATGGCTGCCCTTGGCCCCGCCACCCAGACCCAGGTGCAAGCCGCAGTGGCGCTCCTCGAAACCGGCATTGCGGGCGTACAGGCTCTTGACCCCTTCGTTGGTGCCGATCCCCAGTTCTTCGATGCGGCGATTGGACGGATTGGCGTCCAGATATTTGTTGAAGTCGTGCTCCAGGCCAGGCACATCGGTGGCGATTTTCTGGATGGTGGAGTCTTCGATCCACAGTTCCAGCGGCGATTGCAACACGCCGTATTTACGTGCGAACGGGATGGTGCTCAGGAATGTGCCGACGAAACTCACCCGGCCATTGATGGTGTCGCTGTGGGTGGCGATTTCGCCGGGGGCCAGGTCGTAGTTGCCGAGGCCGTTGATGTCGGTCCACTTCTTCACGCCCCCCAGGGCTGTGTCGAAATATGAACCGTGGTCATCCTGGAAACTCAGGGTCGTCGCCTGGGACATGCGCCGGATCAGGTGACTGTTGAGCCCGGCGATACGCTGGGGAATCACGCTGAAGGTGTCGTAGAAATAATCGCCGTAGTCCTTGAACAGCAGCGATTTCTTCCAGTTGTCGGCCATCACGCCTTGCAGCGCACGGACAAAGTCCGGGCCGTCGGGACGTGGGTTGGGCAGGGTGGAAGAGTCGTAGAAAAAAATATACAGATCGCTGTCGGCAATGGCCTTGGACAGGCGCTCCGTGGATTCGAGGTCCAGGCGCATGGCACTGAACCGGAAGGGCGAGCCGCTATCCGCCTGTTCGGCAATGGCGCCGGTCAGCGCTTCGTAGTCAGCGGTATGACCGAGCAACACCTTGGCGGGCTGAATGCCGGCCAGGGCGGGATGGTGTTCGAGGTAGTAAAGGAAATGTGAGATGGCTCGTTGTGTGTCCATGCTTATTCTTCCCTGACAAGTTCATTTAACTTCCCTGACAGCCGGCAAAAAGTGGCGGAGTCGACCGGCCGGATCGCCTCCGCCGGGCAGTGCCTACAGAGGCCACATCGCCGTGCCGAACGGAACGACAGCGTCGGCTTGCATCATTTCAACGGCGGCTTCATGGGTTGGGGCTTCAAACCATTCGTCCAGTTGCAGTTCGGTTTCCAAGTCTTTGTCCAGTGCTTGCATAGTGAATCTCCTAGATGACTTTTACGGAAATCAGCGGACCGATTCGGCGAGTGGAAACAGGCCGGCGACGGCACCGCAGAACTTGTCGGCACGATGCCTTGGCAAGTCGCTGAAAACCTAGTCGAGGGTTTTTTGGATTGCAAAAAAATAATTTATTTTTTTCGTTTGAACTTTTTTTTCCATTTTCATCGGCAGCATTACTCATTCAAAAACAGCTGCCTGGATGTTTTTTTTAAATAGGTAGCTACCTACCGTCAATTTGCAGTCAGTCTACGGAAATTTCCTACGCGGAAAGGTTGCGTTACGGGTTGTAAAGAAATGCTGACGAAAAAGGCCGGCCCAGATGGCCTGAAACGTCGTTTCCCCCAAACGTAAGAGAAAACTTCCGTAAGCCCCGCCCTGCAGGGTTTTTCAAGTCTCTGGCCCGCTTGTTTCGAATCGATGGGCAGGGTGAGATGCGCCCCATGCCTGTCGTGCAGGTGAATAACAAGAAGGAGGCGCAATGAACGCCGCAGCTCAAGTGCATTTCTCCCGTCGTAGCGTTTTTCGCGCTACACCCTTCAGGGGCTCGCAAGGGCCTGGACACTTTTTTGCAGCCGCCCGGCACATTCGAGGCGGCCCCATGCAATCCCGGCAAACGACACGCTGATCCGGTGGTGTCTGGCAGCGGGGGGTCAGCGGTGTACAATGCGCCGCGTTTTACTGTGACCCTTCGCGTACCCACGCACTTTCAAGGTTATCCACCTTGTTCACTCCGCCACGCCACAAGCGTGCCGGGTTCGATTTCGTCACAGATAAAAACAAACAGGTGACGCATGACCGTTGTAAAAACGCTGAAGTCCTGGTGCCTGCGCTGGGGTTTGATCGGCGCTGCTTGAGATCCGATTCGAGCGGCAACGTCTAACGAACATCATCAAACCTTGCGTGAGACCCTTTTCATGAGTGGACAAAACTCGCATTCGGGCGAGCTGAAACGCGGCCTGAAAAATCGCCACATTCAACTGATCGCCCTCGGTGGCGCGATCGGCACCGGCCTGTTCCTCGGCTCGGCAGGGGTGCTGAAATCAGCCGGCCCGTCGATGATCCTCGGCTACGCCATCTGTGGCTTCATCGCCTTCATGATCATGCGCCAATTGGGCGAAATGATCGTCGAGGAGCCCGTCGCCGGGTCCTTCAGCCACTTCGCCCACAAGTACTGGGGCGGTTTCGCCGGCTTCCTGTCGGGTTGGAACTGCTGGATTCTCTACATCCTGGTGGGCATGTCCGAGCTGACCGCGGTCGGCAAGTACATCCATTACTGGGCTCCGGACATCCCCACCTGGGTGTCGGCGGCGGCGTTTTTCATCCTGATCAATGCGATCAACCTGGCCAATGTCAAAGTCTTCGGCGAGGCCGAGTTCTGGTTCGCGATCATCAAGGTCGTGGCGATTGTCGGCATGATTGCCTTGGGCAGCTATTTGCTGGTCAGCGGTCATGGTGGCCCGCAGGCATCGGTGACCAACCTGTGGTCCCATGGTGGGTTCTTCCCCAACGGCGTGAGCGGCCTGGTGATGGCCATGGCGATCATCATGTTCTCCTTCGGTGGCCTGGAAATGCTCGGTTTCACCGCCGCTGAGGCCGATAAACCGAAAACCGTGATCCCCAAGGCCATCAACCAGGTGATCTACCGGATTCTGATTTTCTACATCGGCGCGCTCGTGGTGCTGTTGTCCCTGACGCCTTGGGACAGCCTGCTGGCCACCCTTAACGCTTCCGGCGATGCCTACAGCGGCAGCCCCTTCGTGCAGGTATTCTCGATGCTGGGTAGCAACACCGCCGCCCATATCCTCAATTTCGTGGTGCTGACCGCCGCGCTGTCGGTGTACAACAGCGGCACCTACTGCAACAGCCGCATGTTGCTGGGCATGGCCGAGCAGGGCGATGCGCCCAAGGCCTTGTCCAAGATCGACAAGCGCGGCGTGCCGGTACGTTCGATCCTCGCGTCGGCGGCGGTCACGCTGGTGGCGGTACTGTTGAACTATCTGGTCCCGCAGCATGCGTTGGAGTTGCTGATGTCGCTGGTGGTCGCGACCCTGGTGATCAATTGGGCGATGATTAGCTACTCGCACTTCAAGTTCCGCCAGCACATGAACCAGACCCGCCAGACGCCACTGTTCAAGGCGCTGTGGTATCCGTACGGCAACTACATCTGCCTGGCGTTCGTGGTGTTCATCCTGGGCGTGATGTTGCTCATTCCCGGCATCCAGATCTCGGTGTATGCGATTCCGGTGTGGGTGGTGTTCATGTGGGTGTGCTACCTCATCAAGAACAAGCGCAGTGCCCGCCAGGAATTGGCTGTGGCGGCTGCCAAGTAAGCACGAAACCCTGTGGGAGCGAGCTTGCTCGCGATGGGGGTGGGTCAGCAATATCAAGGGTGACTGACACACTGCAATCGTGAGCAAGCTCGCTCCCACAGGGTTAGGCGTTGTCGGGGGCATTCGGGGTATTCTGTGGGGCCTGATAGCGGACCCTTTCCCATGCTGGCGATTTCCAACACCGTGCACATCCCGGACGCCGAGATCGAGCTGACGGCCATCCGCGCCCAGGGGGCTGGGGGGCAGAACGTCAACAAGGTCTCCAGCGCCGTGCATTTGCGCTTCGACATTCCGGCCTCGTCGCTGCCCGAGTTCTACAAGGAGCGGTTGCTGGCCCTGCGCGACAGTCGCATCACCAGTGACGGTGTGCTGATCATCAAGGCCCAGCAATACCGCACCCAGGAACAGAACCGTGCCGACGCGCTGGAGCGCTTGTCCGAACTGATCCTCAGCGCCACCAAGGTCGAAAAGAAGCGTCGCCCGACCAAGCCGACCCTGGGTTCGAAAAAGCGTCGCCTGGAATCCAAGACCAAGCGCGGCTCGATCAAGGCCGGGCGCGGCAAAGTGGATTTCTAGTCCTTCTCCCGCGCTTCACGGTACCGGGGCGCCTGCCGGTACAGGTAGACACTCAGTGCCAACCCGCCCAGGGCCGCCAGGGCGGCGAACAGAAAGATCGAAGCAAAGCCGAAGCCGGCGGCAATCGCACCGGCCAGTGGCCCGGTGATCCCCAACGACAAATCAATGAACAGCGAATAGGCGCCCACCGCCGCCCCACGGCTGGAGGCCGGTACCAGGTTGACCGCCTCCACGCCCAGTGCCGGAAACACCAGGGAAAAGCCGAAACCGCTCAACGCCGCGCCCGCCAGGGCCCAGTGGGCATCCGGTGCGAGCCACAACAGCAACAGGCCGAGGGTCTCCACCGACAGACAAGCAATCGCTACGCGAAAGCCGCCCAGACGGTTGATCAGGTTGCCGAACAGCAGGCGCGCGCCGATGAAGCTGGCGCCGAACAGGCTCAGGCACAGTACGGCGTTGTCCCAGTGCTGCGTGGCGTAGTACAGGGTGATGAAGGTCGCGATAGTGCCAAATCCGATGGAACCCAGGGCCAGGCCGCAGCCGTGTGGCAGCACACGTCCCAACACATGCATGAACGGCAGGCGTTCGCCAGCGACGATGGGCGCCGCGGTTTTGCGCCAAGCCAATGCCAGCCCCAGCAACCCCAGCAAGATGATGCTGACGCCCATGCTCCACAGCCCCAACGCATTGACCAGCCATACCCCCAGCGGCGCACCGATCGCCAGCGCGCCGTAACTGGCGATACCGTTCCAGGAAATCACCTTGGCGGTATTCGTTGCACCGACCCGGCCAATGCCCCAGCCAATCGAACCCGAACCCACCAGGCTTTCGGCACTGCCCAGCACCAGTCGACCGATCAACAGGCTGATCAGGCTCAGTGTCGGCAGGTGGGGCGTCCAGGCCGACACGAGCATGAACACACCGCTCAGCCCACAGCCGGCGAGGCCGAACATCACCGCGCGCTTGCTCCCCAGGTTGTCGATGATTCGCCCTGCGTAAGGGCGACTGAGCAGGGTGGCCAGGTACTGCACGCTGATCACCAGCCCGGCGATCACCGCGCCGAAACCCAGTTCGCCATGGACGAAACCGGGCAGCACGGCCAGGGGAATGCCGATATTCAGGTAGCCGATGAAGGTGAACAGGACGATGGAAACGACTTGCAGCGTGACCGCCAGGGGGCGCTGGGAATCTGACATGGGAAAGAGGTCCACGGAGCAGCAGGATAGATAGGCTGCTTATGATAACGGCGAGCGTGGCGTCCGGGCGGGGAAAAGTAAAACTATTTGCCCAGTGGTGGTTCAGCTGTCGTGCTGTCCGCTGACCAGGCGTGTGGTGACCAGCGCGGCGATGGCGTTTTCTTCGCTGCCGAAACGGGCCAGCAGGGCCGCTTGTTTCTCGGCGGGAAGGCGGGTCCAGATCTCGACCATTCTCTCGGCGGTGCCGATCAGGACGCTGGCCTGGGTTTCGCTGAAGGGAGGGGTGTCATCGGTCATGGGGGCACTCGGGTTCAGGCAGTGTGGAAAACGCATCTTAGCGCTTTCCACACGGTCTGGTGGTGCGGGTCAATCAGTCTTCGCTGTCGGCCTGGCGGCGTTCAGTGGCTTCCTTGGGCTCGGGTTGCTGGGCATCAGGTTGCCCCCCGGCTTGTAGCGTGGTCGTCTGCTCAGTGTCGTGCAGGCTTGGGAAGGGGAGATTAGGGATCTCGTGCATATCGCGCTCCTCGCAAAGTCTGTGGATAGATCTGGTAGATCCGCGCTTTTACAAAGCGTGGGCAGGATACCCCAGGAGAAATGACAAAAAGACTTTTAAATCCTGATGTGCCGACAAAAGGGGTTGTCTGGACAGGTCATGCTCAATAGTCGCGTCGCTTGCGAAACGCCCATCGGCCTGCAATCACGGTAAAGGTCGCTACCAGCGCCACCAGGATCCAGAAGCCCTCGGGATCACCGGCCAGCGGCACGCCGCCGACGTTCATGCCGAAGAAACCGGCAATGATGTTGATGGGCAGCGCCAAAACCGTGACCACTGTCAGGGTGAACAGCGTACGGTTGCTTTGTTCGTTGAGGTTGGCAGCGATCTCTTCCTGCAGCAGCTTGATCCGCTCGCCCAGGGCGGTGAGGTCGTTGATGATCAGGGCAAACTCCTCGGTGGACTTGCGCAGCTCCTTGACGTCCTCCTTCTGCAACCATTGCGGTGGACGGTTGAGCAAGCGCAGCAACGAGCCTGGCTCCAGGGCCAGCAGGCGTTGCAGACGCACCAGCACGCGACGTTGGGCGCCCAATTCGGAGCGGTTGGTAGACAGTCGCGAAGAGAGCAATTGGTCTTCGATCTGGTCGACGCTGAGGCTGGTCTTGCGCACGATCTGGGTCAGCACTTCGCCTTGGTCGCGCAGCAGATGCACGAGCAGTTCCAGTGGTGAGCGAAAGCATTCGCCGGCCTTGACCGATGAGCGCAGCTTGTCGACCGAATGCAAAGGTTGCAGGCGCGCGCTGATGATCAACCGACTGTGCACGCAGACCCACAACGTGGAGACATCCGAGGACACCAGGTTGCTGAGGTTGAACACCACGTCGTTGACCACGGCCAGCAATGCCGAGTCCACATGTTCGATACGGGTCGAGCGTGAACCTTCGTGCAGGGCTTCGAAGAATTCCTCGGGCAGGGCCAGGTGACTCTTCATCCAGCGCTCGCACGCTGCGTGAGCCAGGTTCAGGTGCAGCCAGAGAAACTCATCCGGGTCTTGCGGTTGTTGCAGGCTTCGCAGGGCCTGGGCCGAATCGATCTCCCGGCCACGTTCGCCGGGGCGGAAACGAAAGCCGTAGAGCAGGCCGAACAGGTCCGGGTCGCGGTGGCTTTGATCGATGCTGTGGTTCATGAAGTCTCGCTGGCGGGAAGTGCCTGTTACGACTACAGGTTCACTTGAGTGACATCATCGCAAGCTTTCTTGATGGTTTTGTGACAGGTGGGTAGCGGTGTTGGACCTGTGGAATTCGGTAGCGGGTTTTCACATACGCCAAACAAAAAGCCGCGCAACTCGAAAGTTGCGCGGCTCTTTTTTACGTTGGATCAAGTGTCTTGCTTGTTGCTCAGGACTTTGCCGGTTGTAGCGTCGAAGTCAACGTCAAACTCTTTGCCATCGGCGGTTTTCAGTTCCACTTCATACTCATAACCGTTGAAGTGGTTATCCAAGTCGGTGTCGGTGATGGTGGCACCTGGGTGCAACTTCAGGGCTTCTTCGTTCATCGATTCCAGGGATTTGATCTTGCCTTCCTTGACCAGTTGCGGAACCTGGTCGATTCGAACGTCAGCCTGGGCCAGGCCAGCGGTGAGGGTCAGGGCGGCAGCGGTGAACAGGGCAGTCAAAGTTTTCATATGTCTTTCCTTGGTGTCATTAAAGGGTGAGTCGTTTAAGTGGGTTCAGATTATCTCTGGCAACTTAATTCACCCTTAATTCGGAAAAATTTGTAAAAACAGGATAAAGCCCATGGGACTAACGCCGCTGATCCATGGGCGTGTTCGGATCAGTAACCGTTCTTCTCCAGCAACTGCGCCACGCTGCCTGTATCGGGACGCTTGAAGTACTTGAGCAACTCACTGGCCCGATTGGTGAAAATGCCATCGACGCCAGCATCCATCACTTTCTTGAAGTCCACCGGCTCATCCACGGTGTAGACATGCACCAGCAAACCCTGGGCATGGGTGTACTGGTTCATCCACGGCTGCACCAAGTCCGAGTAACTCTGGCTGCCGCCATGGGTCAACGCCGCCGAAGGACCGGTGCCGATGGCCCCGTGAGCCTTGGCATACCGGACCCACTGCTCGAACTCGGCCTTGTCCTTGGGTTCCTGCTTGGCGTAATAGACGGCCTTGTCCGTTTCGCCGGACTCGGCAAAGGTCACCTTGGACTTGGGTTCGATGTTGCCTTCGCCCACCCACAGCAGCAGGATCTTCGGCACCTTCGGCATCTCTTTGTGCAGCAGTTCGAGACTGCTTTTTTCAAAGGTCTGCAAGACCACTTTGCCCTTGCCCTGGCCGACCCCTATGGCGCTTTTTGCGAGCTTGGAGCCGGAGGGGCTCAACCAGCCACGGTCCTGCAACTTGTCCTTGAGGTCACGTTCGATGCCGGGAAACAACTTCGGCTCCTTGGTTTCGATATACAACCCCGGTTTGTGCTGTGGGTTGCCCTCGGCAATGTCGATCACTTCATCGAGGGTGAGGATTTTCAGGCCGGCGAACGAAGGGCGGGCGCGATCCGGGTAGGCGGTGTTGAACCAACTGCCGGCATCGAGGGTTTTGAGTTCCGCCATGGTGAACGCGTTGGCGGTGCTGTCCTTGCGTTCTGGAAACTTGGTGGCGACATCCGTGGTGCGCAGCAGGCTGTCATCATGCAGGACGAACAATACCCCGTCCTTGCTGCGTTGCAGGTCCAGTTCCAGGTAGTCGGCGCCCAGGTCGCGGGCCAGCTTGTAGGCGGCGGCGGTGGATTCCGGCGCGTCGAACGAGGCACCGCGATGGGCGATGACCGCTGGATGAGGAATGCCCAGCTGGGTTGCCAAGGCCTTTGGGCTTGGCGCGTCGTTGGCATGTGCCGGGCCGAAACCGAGCAGCAGGCTCAACAGTAAGGCGCGATGGGTGAAGGTGACAGGCATGCTCGAGATCCTTTCGTGATTTCAAAGGCTTCTCTTTTAACAATTGATCGCGTTCGGCGCTATCGCCAAACCGACCTAAACCTGCGCAAGGCAATTTTTTCCTCGCCTGGGGCTGCTATGCAGACCATCTGGCTCAGCGATTTCGTGTATTAAAAAGGGTGTGGTCCGGTGTCGATCATTCTGAATATTTACAAGAAAATTCTTGTCTCTTCGTCGATTCACTCGCTGAAACTGCGTGTGCCGCGTAGTTCCCTGGTTTG
Organism: Pseudomonas sp. NFACC04-2; assembly: GCF_900119265.1. Classification (NCBI taxonomy): domain Bacteria; kingdom Pseudomonadati; phylum Pseudomonadota; class Gammaproteobacteria; order Pseudomonadales; family Pseudomonadaceae; genus Pseudomonas; species Pseudomonas sp. NFACC04-2. Next base: position 34,966 of record NZ_FPJC01000012.1, on the reverse strand, counting down.
TCTGGCTTGGCTAAAAAAATCGAGCAATATCGCCTAACGGTTCTAGCAGTGCTTCTGTTTTTTTCGACTCTTACTATGCGCGGCAGAGCGAAACAGCTTGCTTGTATTCTCCATGCCATAGGGATCGACATGAATAATAAAAGAACGTTATGGATAGCTAAGCTCGGGTTTTTATCGTGCATTGCAATTACTGTCCAAGCCCAGACAAAAACAACTGAAGATGTCACGCAGGCCTACGAGTATTTGAGTGTCACGGAACTCAATCAGAGATTGACTGCCAACCGGCTGACTTCGGTGGAGCTGGTGAACTATTTGAATAACCGGATCCAGGCTTTGGATAAGGAGGGTCCTCACCTCAAGGCTGTTCTCGAACTGAATCCTCAGGCCCTGGCAGATGCAGCGTTACGTGACCGTGAGCGTGCAAACGGTAACGTTCGAGGTCCGCTGCACGGTATACCGGTATTGATCAAGGACAATATCGACACTGCGGACCTGATGCAGACTTCTGCCGGCTCACTGGCGATGGTAGGGATGTCGGCCGCGCAGGACGCATTCGTCATCAAGCAACTACGTGACGCCGGCGCCATTATCCTGGGCAAAACCAACATGAGCGAATGGGCAGGAATGAGGGACTCGAGCGTGCCACGGGGGTGGAGCGGCCGAGGTGGCCAAGGGCTCAACCCCCATGTGTTAAGCGCAGGTACCTGTGGCTCCAGCTCCGGCTCGGCAGCTGGTGTGGCTGCGGGTTTTGCTCCCCTTTCGGTGGGCACCGAGACCAATGGCTCGATCATCTGCCCTTCCGCTATCAATGGGGTGGTAGGCTTCAAACCCAGCCTTGGGCTGGTGAGTCGCTCGGGTATCGTTCCAATTACGCGGCGGCAGGACACCCCGGGGCCGCTGGCCCGTACGGTTTACGATGTCGCTTTGCTCTTGAACCACTTGGCCGACGCTGATCCAACCGATCCACTTACCGGCAATGCACCGCAAGGCATCGACTACACCAGTGCTTTATCTACCGAGGCGTTGCAAGGAAAACGTATCGGCGTGGTCCTGGATGAAGGTGAGGAACGCCGCGATATTCCTGCGCTATTACCCGCCATGAAGACCATGAAGCGTTCGCAATGTGATTTGGGTCACGGGATGGTGCACGACCTCAGCCCTCACTATTGCGCAGCGGTAAAAACTCTTCAGGACAATGGAGCGACCCTTGTTCCAGTGACTTTGAACATGCCAGGCCTGGGCAACTACGTTCGGGTATTGCTGGCGGGGATGAAGCTCGAACTGCCGGCTTACTTGAATACGCGTAGCGGTTTACCCGTTGCGTCTCTTGAGCAATTGATTGAGTTCAACGAGCAAAATCCGGTGGAAGAAAACTATGGCCAGCAGATGCTTGAGCTAATCAATGCGCAAACGTTAAGTGAGGCAGAAGTGGATGCTCTATGGTTGCCGATACAGACCAGCTTCAAAAGCATGATCGACACCCAATTGCGCAATCATACGCTGGATGCCATGGTGGCCGATTACGACAATGTATCCCAGCCAAGTGCGGCAATCGCAGGCTACCCTATCATCACCGTACCCTCCGGTGTGGAGCTGGACGGTGAGCCAACGTCGATATCGTTTATCGGTACCCTGTGGGAAGACGCCAGGTTGTTGGGTTTTGCCTATGCCTATGAGCAAGCGTCATTGAAACTGGTTCATCCAACATTCAGACCGTGACGAGGTACTGATTCGATGAGCCGGAAAGTGCCCGGCTCATCAAGCTCATTTAATCCAGGAGGCGACGAATACCTCTGTTGCGGTGCTTTTTCAGCCCGGTCTACGGTAATCTCGACCGCATCAGTTTCCCCGCAGAGGGAAACCTTAACTCCAGCATTCGCTTGCCCTGCGTGTAAACCATCGATCAGACGTCCCGAGGGACGCATCCATGAGGTTTACCATGCGCACCACTTCGACATTCATCTGCCAGGCCGCCGACCAGCTCAAGGGTTTTGTCGGCCTGAACCGCAAGACCGGCCAGTACATCGTACGCTTCAGCGAAGACGCCTTCGGCATGGACGTGGCCGACGACGGCATCATTCCCACCAGCGAATTTGTCTGGGCTCCCGCAGCAGATGGCACCATGGCCCTCAAGCGTGAGCGGATCCAGCTGTTGCTGGACCAGAACATCGACGATCGCATCAACCTCACCGAACCGTTACGGGTGTACATGGCCCGTAGCGATCTACCGGAAATCGTGGCGGTGCGGCAGTTGGTGGAAGGCTGAGGCCAGGATCTAGAAACACTGTGGGAGCAGACTCAGCTCCCACAGGGGATTTGTGGTGAAGGTAGATCTGTGAACACCCGAGATTCAGTGTGGGAGCGGGCTTGCTGGCGAAAGCGGCGGATCAGCTTGCAGCGATGTTGAATGTGCCGACGTCTTCGCGAGCAAGCCCGCTCCCACAGGTTTGTATCCTGGCATCAGGTTTGACGTTGGAAGGCATAGTCCCGTTCGACCTTGCACACCCTCGTATGACAATGGGTATACCAGGTAGAACGGCCTCGCTCACGGATCGCGCGGTGTTCGGGATGCTGCTTCCAGGCCAGGATCGCGGCTTCATCGCTCCAATACGACACAGTAATCCCCAAACCATCGTCGCCACGGGCCGATTCGACACCTAAAAATCCGGGCTGCTCCCGGACAAGGGCCAGCATGCGCTCGGCGGCTTCAGCGTAGCCTTGGTCCCCCTCGGTACGCAGGGAGGTGAAAATCACTGCGTAAGAGTGGGCGCTCATGTCATTTTCCTCGCGCAGGCTTCGACAAATGCGCGGACCAGCGGCGGTACCCGGCCCTCCAGCGCAGCTCGTTCAGGCTGGAACAGCGTGGCGACAAAGAACGGATGGTCCTGCAGCTCCACCGCTCGCAGGTCGCCGGCCGAATCCCGGGCGACGGCGTGCAGGCGCTGGCTCAGCAAGTCTTTTTCAAAAGCCGGATTGACCCCGAAGCGGCAATGGTAGCCCTCGAACGCTGCCTGTCGGCCATAGGCCTCGGCAATCAGCGAGCCCGCCTCGAGCTGAAGGCTGTCGATGGTTTCCACCAAGGCGCAGCTCAGCGGCGTCAACAACGCCCGTTCAGCCTCGGGAGAGGTTTCACCATGGACGGCGTCGACCCAGCCCATCACGTGACGGGCATATTCCAGCACGGCATGCTGAAAACCACCGCAGGTGCCCAGGAAAGGGCGACGCTGTTCGCGGGCAAAACGAATGGCCTGCAAGGCGCCGGCTTCGTTTTGGTAGGGGCTGCCGGGCACGCACCAGACACCGTCGAAACCCTCCAGCACAGCATTGTCGGCAATGAGCGGCGTTGCCAGCCATTGCAGGCGAATGTCATGGCCGGTTTGTGTGCCTGCCATCTCAAGTGCAAGGGGGATCGCCCGGTGGGCGGTGATGTGTGGGTCGTGGTCGCCGACCAGGGCGATGCTTAACGGGTGCTGTTTTTCCATGGGAGGCTCGCCGCTTGTTGATTCCTGGTGGCCACTATAGATTGGCGCTCACGCAATCAATATTGGCGTTTACCCAAGTGATCAATGCAACAACGCACTATCGTCTGGACTATCCCGATCTGTCCCTGATCCTGGCGCTGGTCCGTGGCGGCTCGTTGGCCCGGGCCGCTCGGCTGCTGCAGGTGGACGTGTCCACGGTGTTTCGTTCGGTACGTCGGCTGGAGGCAGCCCTGGGCCAGCCCTTGTTCGAGAAAAGTCGTTCCGGGTATTTGCCCACGAGCCTGGCCCAGGCATTGGCCGAACAAGCCGAGCGCGCCGAGCAGGCTTTGGAGGCGGCGCGGGTGGGGGTGGAGCAGGGCGGTGAGGTCATCAGCGGGACGGTGCGCCTGACGTGCAGCGATTCGGTCCTGCAAGCGTTGTTGCTACCGGCGCTGGCGCGTTTCATGCCTGCCTATCCAGCGTTGAATCTTGAGTTGAGTACCTCGAACGACTTCGCCAATCTCAGCCGCCGCGATGCCGACATTGCGTTGCGACTGACCCGTACGCCGCCGGAGCACTTGGTTGGTCGCAACCTCGGCAATGTGACGTTCCGGGTATGTGCCGGTGCCACGTACCTGCGCTCGGCGAATGTGGATGACCTGGCCGCCATGAGCTGGATCGCGCCGGACGATTTTCTCCCCGATCACCCCACCGTGACCTGGCGTCGTCAGCATTTCCCCGGCGTAGTGCCCGCCTATCGCTGCAACAGCATGCTCTCGGTCACCGAACTGGTGCGGGCTGGTTTGGGGGTGGCGGCGCTGCCAGACTTTCTGATCGACGAAAACCAGGGCCTGATGCCACTCGGTGAGCCATTGCTGGGATATGACACGGCTCTCTGGCTCTTGACCCGTCCGGACTGCCGGGCCTTGCGTTCGGTAGTGACCTTGTTCGATGAGTTGGGGCGCAATCTGCGGTGGCGCTGACTTTTAACGTGCAGGCTGTGCATGACTCAATGGATGATGTCCCCCTACGGTTATAGTGCCTTGAGCACCAGCCCCTGGCAGAGAACATCACGATGACGAAGTCTTCCCCAACCACGCCCTCCGCAGCCGTTGACCACTTGCGTTTTCATCGCCCTCACGCTCATCTGGCGCCGACTTTTGGCAATGACCGCTTTGCGCTGAGGGCGGAGGCGTTCGCGCGTTTTTTCGGGACGCCGATGTTTCTGGGCGCGCAGACTTTGATCGTGCTGCTGTGGGTCAGCCTGAACCTGATGGGGGTCTTTCACTTCGATGCTTACCCGTTCATCTTGCTGAACCTGGCGTTCAGCCTGCAGTCGGCCTATGCCGCCCCGCTGATTTTGCTGGCGCAAACCCGTCAGGCCGCTCGGGACAAGGCTCAGGCGGAAGCCGATGCGCAACATCGCGAAGCCTTGGCCGTCGCCAACAGCGAGCGACAGGCCCAGGCCGCGCAGAACACGACGCAGTTGCTCCAATTGTTGGAGCAGAACACCCGCCTGACGGAAATGACCAAGGCGTTGACCGAGCGTATCGACAGCTTGACTACCGAAATGCACCAGAAGGTTGTACACAAGCCATCGATGCAGTAGCCCACATCCAGCGGGATGCGCCAGCCAATCAGGCCTGGTAACGACTCAGGAACATGTCGAGGGCCGATTCGATCACCCGGGTCTGTTCCTCCTGGGTCAGGCTCGGTTGCCCCATCGAAACCTGCGGCCAGAAGGCGAACGTCTTGAGCAGCCCATGCATTTGCTGGGCGGCAAATGCCGGCTCCACGGGCTTCAACCGACCATCGGCCTGGGCCTGGCGAATCCAGACCGTCAGGCCTTCTTCACGCTGGCCCATGCGCGACACCATGTCCTGGGCCCGCTCCGGGGAGTGAATCGTTGCGGCGATGGCGATGCGCGCCAGGTCGAGGAAATTCTCGTCCGCCAGCAGGTGCAGCTTGGCTTGCAGCAACGTTTGAAGCTGCTCCCGCAACGGCGTTTGCGAGCTGTAGGGCATGTCCTGTTCTGCGGTAATGCTGTTCCATAACCGATTCAGAATTTCGGCAAACAGTTCTTCCTTGCTCGGGAAATGGTTATACACCGTGCGCTTCGATACGCCGGCAGTCGCCGCGATCTTGTCCATGCTGGTGATCTCGAAACCGCTGCTGCGGAATTCAGCGATCGCGGCCTGGAGAATGGCTTCGCGTTTTCGCTCGGTAAGGCGCTGCGGTACGGTCATGGGCATTCGTCGGTTGAGAGGAGAGAACTTACACTCAGCAGTTTACTTGCTCCCAGCATTCATGCAATCTAGAAACTACACCGAGTGGTGTAGTTTCTGTGTCGAACGGCTGAGCGTGCATGCAACGGCCATCCAGCGTCCCACAACGGCGAAGCGCAATTGCGACGACGTCCTTGGAGTTATCGCACCATGACCATCCCCTCTTTTTCGACCGATAGCCCGTCTGCCCAACATTTATCCCGGCACGAACAGGGCAAGTATCGCAATCACGCCTTCACTCCGCGGCAAGGGTTCGGCACGACCCTGCGCATCATTTGGAACATGACCTTCCACAAGCCGCGCGCTACCCGGCCTGCGGGCGCCATCGAGGTTCAACCGCTGACGCGCGCCGCGTTGCTGGCCGCGCCCAATCACAGCGTCTTCCGTCTCGGCCACTCCACCGTGCTGCTCAAGCTGCGAGACAAATTCTGGCTGACCGACCCGGTGTTCTCCGAACGTGCCTCACCCGTGCAATGGGTCGGCCCTAAGCGTTTTCATCAGCCGCCCATCAGCTTGGAAGAGCTGCCGCCGATTGAAGCGGTGATCCTTTCCCATGATCATTACGACCACCTCGATCATCAGGCCATCCTCAAGCTTGCAGCCAAGACTCGTCACTTCCTGGCCCCCCTTGGCGTGGGTGACACCCTGATCAAATGGGGCGTCGACGCCAGCAAGGTGCGTCAGCTGGATTGGTGGCAAGGCACCGAGGTAGACGGCATCGAATTCATCGCCACGCCCTCCCAGCATTTTTCCGGGCGCGGCCTGTTCGACAGCAACAGTACCTTGTGGGCCTCGTGGGTGATGATCGATGGCGCCACGCGGATTTTCTTCAGCGGCGACACCGGCTACTTCGAGGGTTTCAAACGCATCGGCGAACAATACGGCCCCTTCGACCTGACGCTGATGGAAACCGGCGCCTATAACGTCGATTGGCCCCATGTCCACATGCAGCCGGAGCAGACCCTGCAGGCTCATATCGACCTGAAGGGCCGCTGGCTGCTGCCGATCCACAACGGCACGTTCGACCTGGCGATGCATGCCTGGTATGAACCTTTCGATCGCATCCTGGCCCTGGCCTGGGAACGCAACGTGTGCATCACCACTCCGCAAATGGGCGAAGCATTCACCTTGGCGCAGCCGCAACGTGGCCGCGCCTGGTGGCTGGACGTAGAAACCTCGGCGTACCCGGACCGGGCCGGTATTGCCTAGCACCTGCGCAGTCGGTGTTATTCGATCATCGCGTAATCGGAGCGCCCCATCGGGTCCGGCGTCGCGCCCTTGATGTTCATGCCGCGCCCCGGTGCGAAGCCGGGGAAGAACACCAGGCCCTCGGCCTCCAGGCGAAATGCCAGGGCCAAGCGGGTGACATCGAGCAACTCGCCACCGGCTTCGAAGCGGCGGATGGCTTGGACCGAGACGCCGGATTGCCGGGACAGCTCCTCGACACTCCAGCCCAGCATGGCTCGGGCCTGCGCACTGTGAGCAGGGGTGAATTGATAGACAGCGATGCGTTCCAGGGTGGTTTTGATTGCGAGAGAGGCCATGGGGTGCTCCAAAGCTGTGGGATTCAAAAAATACTGTGTTTTTGTACAGTTGTTTTGAATCCTGATCAATCTCATTTTTTGATCAATGACCGGTGGTCTTCTCCAGCCAGGCGCTCGGAGCGTGACCCAGTACGCGACGGAACATGGTGGAAAACGCAGCGGGGCTTTCGTAGCCCAGATCCAGGGCTATGCGCGTCACCGAATCCCCTTCGGCCAAACGGGCCAACGCCGCCATGACACACGCCTGTTGCCGCCACTGGCTGAAACTCAGTGTGGTCTGCCGGCTGAACAGGCGATTGAACGAGCGCAGGCTGATATGCAATTGCGCCGCCCATTGCACGGGCGAGGCATGGGTGCCGGGGTGTTTCAGGAACGCCTGGCACAGGCCGAGCAGACGTGGGTCTTGGGGCAGTGGAAGGTGCAGCGGCAGATGGGCGCTGCGCAGCAGTTCGTGCAGCAGCAGATCGATCAGCGCGCCATCGCGTCCAGCCTCGTCGTAGTCCGGCGCAAGCTCCACGGCCTCCATCAGCAACTGGCGCATCAAGGGCGACACGCTGATGACCTGGCACCGCGTGCCCATGGCCGTTACCGCCGCCGGTTCGATGTACAGGCTGCGGGTGCTCACGCCCAGCATCAGCACTTCATGGTCGACCCCCGGGGGAATCCAGACCGCTCGTTGCGGCGGCACCACCCAATTGCCATCTGCCGTGCCGACCTGCATCACCCCGGTGGCACCGTAGAGCAACTGGGCCCGGCGATGATGGTGCAACGGCAGCAAATGCCCGTGGGGGTAATCGGTGCCAATGGCGACGACGGCCCTGGGTGTGGCATCCAATAAATCGATCGAAGTGTTGCGCATCGAAGGGTGACTCGCGATTGGCGTAAACGCGAACATTATTGGCCGGTTTGCTACAGCGGGCCAACCTTCGCTTACCTATCGTGGACGCCTCCCCATTCCACGGACTTCCCTGGATGTTCTACGTATTGCTCGCCTGTTTCGGCTGCTTGAGTGGCGTGACCGCCGTGCTGTTTGGGTTCGGCGGTGGTTTTGTCGTGGTGCCGTTGATCTACCGCCTGCTGATGGCTCGCCACGCAGGTGACGTTATCGGTGAGTCGGCGATGCACATCGCCGTGGCCACTTCCACCTGCGTCATGATCGTCAACGCCTTGGTTGCCACTGGAAAACATCACCGCGCCGGTCAGCTGCTTCCTCATTACTTGTGGCCGTTCGGCGGCTTCATCGCCCTGGGCGCGACCCTCGGCGCAACGGCTGCCACCTGGATAAGCGGCGAGATTATCCGCTACGCCTTCATTGCCTACTTGGGGCTGACCATTGTGGACTGCCTGCTGCGCCGAGGTTTTCTGACACGCGCCAGGGATGCCGACCCACGACCTCTGTCGACGATGGAGACGACGTTGGGTGGTACGGCTGTCGGAATCATTGCCACGTTCCTGGGTGTCGGCGGAAGTGTCATGACCGTGCCGCTGCTGCGCCGATGTGGTTTGAACATGTCCCAGGCTACGTCCATGGCCAATCCGCTGAGCCTGCCTGTCGCTCTGGCTGGCACCGTGACCTACATGGCCTTGGCCGCTTTCACCGGAACAGACTTGGGGCCGTGGTTCGTCGGTTATGTCGACTTGCTGGCCTTCGTTGTACTCACGCTCGGGGCGCTGTTGGGCATCAGCCTGGCAACGCCGTGGATCGGGCGGATATCGGATCGGCTGCATGCGCGGGTGTATGTGGGGTTGTTGATGCTGGTCATGGGGGGGATGTTGCTGGGGTAGGGGGGTTATTGATCCGCCAACCCCGGCGCTTCCCGAATAATGAAGTGGTCCAGGTTCTCGATATTGGCACTGAATACCCCGAACGTCTGGTCGGGGTTTTTCTTGCTCGGCACCTGCTTCAACTCCGGCGTTACGCCGTAAAAGAAGCAATACAACGGCGTGTCACTGTCGATGGCGTGCTTGATTTCTTCCAGGAACGCTTTGCGCTTGCGGTAGTTGTCGATCAGCTTCTTGCTCAGGTAAACATTGACTGAGTAAGGCTTCTTCTTTGCCTCGTCCGCTTGTTTGAACCAGACTTTTGCTTCGAAATCGATGCGAAAGCTCAGCGTGTAATCCTTGATCTCCTTGATCCTGCCCCAGTAAATCAAACCCTTGTTGTCCTGCAGGTAGTCGATTTTCTTGAAGAACGATCCATAGGGCGCCGTGTGCTCGCCAATCTTCAGCGGCATGCGTTTGAGCAGATCCTTGTTATCGAAATTCGAGACGAAACATTCCACCGGGTGGGCAAAGACACTGGTCTTGTCCGGTGTCGAGTCTTGGGCGGAATGAGTGTTATCACCGTGGGACGATACAGAGGGGGGCGTAGGACGAGTCGCTTCAACATCCTTCGGCAGATCGGACGGTTTACGTACGTATTGACGCCTAGTCAGCAACAGCTCCGAGGGAAAATGCTCTTCGCGATCGTCATCCGTTTCCGCCTCGTCACTCTGAGCACCCAACCCCGGCGTTTTCGGACTGACATAAGGGCAGCCCTCGATATGCTGGGTCGTTGGTTGGTTCTTGAAATGTGGCGTGCGAATGTAATTGACGTTCTTGGCATTGAACGTCGTCAGCCGATTCTCCTCATCAAACGCCGCCCGACAGGTATCGTTGGGGCACTGGAACTGTTCTTTCGCGGAATCGAACGCCACCGTCTCGTCGAAATTCAAATCGCGCACGTCATAGATCGACAGCTTGTCGTCGAGGCTGCGGCAGTAGGCGAGGTCGAATTTCATGGGGCTCGGGTCCTTGAGAGGGAGGGCTATTAATAGCGGGAGGCGGGGTGGGTTGCACTGACTGTTTCCAGATCAGTAGCGTTACTACACTGCGAGGCATTGCGAAGGTCAAGGATGATGACAGGGGGCCGGTTGAATGAGTGATGCGTGCCTCGAAGTTAAACGCAGATTTTGATTCTGCAGAACAAAAAAAACCCCGTTTTCACGAGGTTTTAAGTTAAGTCACTGGTGGTTCAGTTCAGGATTTCTCTCTCGAAATCAATCCCAGCTCAAAGCCCCACCCGTCTGATACTCAATCACTCGCGTCTCAAAGAAGTTCTTCTCTTTCTTCAAGTCCATGATCTCGCTCATCCAAGGGAACGGGTTAGTCGTCCCTGGGTACTCTTCCTTCAGACCAATCTGCGACAGGCGACGGTTAGCGATGAACTTCAGATAGTCCTCCATCATCGCCGCGTTCATGCCCAGCACGCCGCGAGGCATGGTGTCGCGGGCGTATTCGATCTCCAGCTGCGTACCCTGCAGGATCATCTGGGTCGCTTCTTCCTTCATCTCGGCATCCCACAGGTGCGGGTTTTCGATCTTGATCTGGTTGATCACGTCGATGCCGAAGTTCAGGTGCATGGATTCGTCGCGCAGGATGTACTGGAACTGCTCGGCGACGCCGGTCATTTTGTTGCGGCGGCCCATGGAGAGGATCTGGGTGAAGCCGCAGTAGAAGAAGATGCCTTCCAGGACGCAGTAGTAGGCGATCAGGTTGCGCAGCAGCTCTTTGTCGGTTTCCGGGGTGCCGGTTTCGAACTTCGGATCGGAGATCGAACGGGTGTATTTCAGGCCCCAGGCGGCTTTTTTCGCGACCGATGGGATCTCGTGGTACATGTTGAAGATTTCACCTTCGTCCATGGCCAGCGATTCGATGCAGTACTGGTAGGCGTGGGTGTGGATCGCCTCTTCGAATGCCTGGCGCAGGATGTACTGGCGACATTCCGGGTTGGTGATCAGGCGGTACACGGCCAGGACCAGGTTGTTGGCAACCAGGGAGTCGGCGGTGGAGAAGAAGCCCAGGTTGCGCATTACGATGCGGCGCTCGTCGTCGGTCAGGCCTTCCGGGTTTTTCCAGAGGGCGATGTCGGCGGTCATGTTGACTTCTTGCGGCATCCAGTGGTTTGCGCAGCCGTCCAGATACTTCTGCCAGGCCCAGTCATATTTGAAAGGTACGAGCTGGTTGAGATCGGCGCGGCAGTTGATCATGCGCTTTTCATCGACGGCGACACGGGCGGAGGCGCCTTCGAGTTCGGCGAGGCCTTCGGCGACGTCGAGTTTGTCGAGGGCGGCCTTGGCGCGAATGATCGCGGCCGAGTCGCTGGCCGTCACGGCCCGGGCTTCGAGGGCGGCGGCACCGCCGGCGCTGTCGAGGCGGTCCATGTTGGCTTCAGAAGCATGGCCGGCGTTGGCGCCTTTTACAGCAACTTCGCCGTCTTCTTTGTCGAATTCGTCCCAGCTCAGCATGACGTGTCGTCTCCTGCGTGAGGGCCAGATGCCCGATGAAGGCCTACTGGCCGCGGTGGATCTTGGAAAAATCGTTTGTTGCAGCAGCTGACGCAGGCAATAAACAGAAAAATGTACGGGTCATTCCGGAGCGGCGGTGAACGCGAGGAGGCGATTGGCCTCTGCGTAGGCTCCCAGTAAGCGTGATCCCCTGTAAGGGAATATTGCAGGCCCGTTTAAGGCGGCATTATAAGGACTTTTTTGCCTACGTGGTGCGGCGAAATAGCTCACAGAAGGGGCGGTGGGTGGCATATCCGCGTGGGAGCGAGGGTTTACAAGGCTTTGGCCGCTTAAGATTTTTTTTGCACGAAGCGGATCGTGGAATTTTTTGATCAAAAAAACAGCGTTTTTTGCAGTTTTGCACTACATGTTGTGTTTGTGAGTCGTTTTTGGTGTCTCCAGACACAACCAGGCCCGAGCGAAATCGGGCCGTGGAAATTGCCAGTTGTGATCAGCCGTTGGAGCAACCGGTCCCCATGACGCTGTAGCGCAGGATGTGGCGCTGGCCCTGGGAATCGGCGTATTCCATCTTGGCTGGGACCACTTTGCAGACATTGGGGATGTCGCTCATGGAGATGACCTTGGCGATGTCCAGGTGGGTGGAGTAGGTGTACTCCTCAATGGCCGGTTTTTGCTGTGCGACATCGGTCGGGGCCTCATCCGCCATCACGGTGGCGCACAGGCTGCCGAGGACCAGAACCCATAAAGCTTTCATCTGATTCACCTTTCTTGAGGTCGAGTGGGGTCACGCAACCTTTTTGGGGTTGCGTGTGGAGCAAGTATTGGAAGTTGGATTAACGGCCTTCGTGGGGGCTGTGTTGCGTTAATCGTGTTTGCCGGTTGGCGAGGTGGATTTTAGAGGGTGGGGTTAATCGCAAAAAGACCGGGTTTTGATAAACACTGTTGGTTGATCTGGTAATAATCGTTACAGGTGGTGGGGGGGCTGTGGCATCTATGTTGGGTGTGCCGCCGTCATCGCGAGCAAGCTCGCTCCCACATTGGATCTGTGGCGTACGACAAATTGTGGCAGGGGGCTTGCTCCCACACAGGAAAATGCCTGCAGCCAGGGGGTTGCCGGTTAGTACCGACATTTTGTAGGGACTTGTTACTACCATCGTCGAATGGTTCTATAGGCCCGCCCCGGGCTACAACGGGACCATACAAAAACAACTATGTCTCCGAGGTAAGAAAGATGAGTGCGGCTTCTCTGTATCCCGTTCGCCCCGAGGTTGCGGCCAGTACGTTGACTGACGAGGCGACCTACAAGGCGATGTATCAGCAGTCGGTCGTCAACCCGGATGGCTTCTGGCGCGAGCAGGCCAAGCGCCTCGACTGGATCAAACCGTTCACCACGGTGAAGCAGACCTCCTTCGACGATCACCATGTCGACATCAAGTGGTTTGCCGACGGCACCTTGAACGTGTCCTACAACTGCCTCGACCGTCACCTGGCCGAGCGCGGCGATCAAATTGCGATTATCTGGGAGGGCGATGACCCGTCCGAGAGCCGCAACATCACCTATCGCGAACTGCACGAAGAAGTCTGCAAGTTCGCCAACGCCCTGCGTGGCCAGGACGTGCATCGCGGCGACGTGGTGACCATCTACATGCCGATGATCCCTGAGGCTGTGGTCGCGATGCTGGCCTGTACCCGGATCGGTGCGATTCACTCGGTGGTGTTCGGCGGCTTCTCCCCTGAAGCGCTGGCCGGCCGGATCATCGATTGCAAATCCAAAGTGGTGATCACCGCCGACGAAGGCGTTCGCGCCGGCAAGAAGATCCCGCTCAAGGCCAACGTCGATGACGCGCTGACCAACCCGGAAACCAGCAGCATCCAGAAAGTCATCGTGTGCAAGCGCACCGGTGGTGGCATCAAGTGGAACCAGCACCGTGACATCTGGTACGAAGACCTGATGAAAGTGGCCGGCACCGTTTGCGCGCCGAAGGAAATGGGCGCCGAAGAAGCGCTGTTCATCCTCTACACCTCCGGTTCCACCGGCAAGCCCAAGGGCGTGCAGCACACCACAGCCGGCTACCTGCTGTATGCAGCGCTGACCCATGAGCGCGTGTTCGACTACAAGCCAGGCGAGGTCTACTGGTGCACCGCCGACGTGGGTTGGGTCACCGGCCACAGCTATATCGTCTACGGCCCGCTGGCCAACGGTGCGACCACGCTGCTGTTCGAAGGCGTGCCGAACTACCCGGACATCACCCGGGTGGCCAAGGTCATCGACAAACACAAAGTCAGCATCCTCTACACCGCACCGACCGCTATCCGCGCGATGATGGCCTCGGGCACCGCCGCCGTCGAAGGCGCCGATGGCAGCAGCCTGCGCCTGTTGGGTTCGGTGGGCGAGCCGATCAACCCGGAAGCCTGGGACTGGTACTACAAAAATGTCGGCAAGGAACGTTGCCCGATCGTCGACACCTGGTGGCAGACCGAGACCGGTGGCGTGCTGATCAGCCCATTGCCAGGCGCCACGGCGTTGAAGCCAGGCTCGGCCACTCGCCCGTTCTTTGGTGTGGTGCCAGCGCTGGTGGACAACCTCGGCAACCTGATCGAAGGCGCCGCCGAAGGCAACCTGGTGATCCTCGATTCGTGGCCAGGCCAGGCGCGTACGCTGTACGGTGATCATGATCGTTTCGTCGACACCTACTTCAAGACCTTTAGCGGCATGTACTTCACCGGTGACGGCGCCCGTCGCGACGAGGACGGTTATTACTGGATCACCGGTCGAGTGGATGACGTGCTCAACGTGTCCGGCCACCGCATGGGCACGGCCGAGATCGAGAGCGCCATGGTCGCCCACCCGAAAGTCGCCGAAGCGGCGGTAGTGGGCGTGCCACACGACATCAAGGGGCAGGGCATCTATGTCTACGTCACCCTCAATGCCGGCGAAGAAACCAGCGAGGCCCTGCGCCTGGAACTGAAGAACTGGGTGCGCAAGGAGATCGGTCCGATTGCGTCGCCGGATGTGATCCAGTGGGCACCAGGGCTACCGAAGACCCGTTCCGGCAAGATCATGCGCCGCATCCTGCGCAAGATCGCCACGGCGGAATACGACGGGTTGGGTGATATCTCCACTCTGGCCGACCCGGGTGTGGTGGCGCACTTGATCGAGACGCACAAGACCATGAACGTTGCCTGACGGCGGTTTGTGACCTCAAGAAGCCCCGCCTGGCATTTGCTTGGTGGGGCTTTTTTATGCGCGTCCTATGGCCTTTGTGGCGAGGGGATTTATCCCCGCTGGGCTGCGAAGCAGCCCCAATATCCCCAACTCATTCTTCCTGATACACCAAGTTGCCTGGTTTTAGGGCCGCTTCGCAGCCCAGCGGGGATAAATCCCCTCGCCACAGGTTGGAGCTCGACTGACCGTTTGGGGCTGTGTCGCAGCCCAGCGGGAGCAGGCTCCCTCGCCACAGGTTCGGCGGATGAATAAATATCGGCGTTTGAAGTAGGAGGTGTCCGAACGTTACCGGTGTTTCGAAATGTGTAACCAAAGGCGCCACAACGGGGCGATGTGAAACGCGAAGCTCCGTCATAGGGCGCCCCCGGATGTCTCGGCAAATAAGCCGACACGCTGTGCTTGCTGGATTAGAAGGGTTTGCGAATAATGGGCCCGCTATTTGCAGCATAGATCGGTTTCCCTTCTTTTGCTCTGGCATGAATTTGCGGGGCTGTCAATGTGCTCGAACCGCTTTCTCGGTGCTTCTGTAATTTGTTGTCGCATTGAAGAAATATCGGCTTCGGGCCTGTCGTTAGAATGCCGATCACTCGCTCGTCGTGGCTTGCGTTGAATAAACCGTGAGCTTCCCAGGACGCAGCACCCACGTTCGTTCCACCCATTCGCATATTGGGCTGTTGCTCACTCTGCCGTTTTTGCCCTTTACCGATGGAGTCCCAAGATGAAGAAACTAGTGCTGCTTGGCGCCCTGGCACTGTCCGTGCTGTCCCTGCCGACCTTCGCTGATGAGAAACCCCTGAAGATCGGTATCGAAGCGGCTTACCCTCCGTTCGCCTCGAAAGCCCCGGATGGCAGCATCGTCGGTTTCGACTACGACATCGGCAATGCGCTGTGCGAAGAAATGAAGGTCAAGTGCGTATGGGTCGAGCAAGAGTTCGACGGCCTGATCCCGGCGCTGAAGGTGCGCAAGATCGACGCAATCCTGTCGTCCATGTCCATCACTGAAGATCGCAAGAAGTCCGTTGATTTCACCAACAAGTACTACAACACCCCGGCCCGTCTGGTGATGAAGGCCGGTACCCAGGTCAGCGATAACCTGGCCGAGCTCAAGGGCAAGAACATCGGCGTGCAGCGTGGTTCGATCCACGAGCGTTTCGCCCGTGAAGTCCTGGCCCCGCTGGGTGCCGAGATCAAGCCGTACGGTTCGCAGAACGAAATCTACCTGGATGTCGCCGCCGGCCGCCTCGACGGCACCGTGGCAGACGCTACCCTGTTGGATGACGGCTTCCTCAAGACCGATGCCGGCAAGGGCTTCGCATTTGTAGGTCCAGCCTTCACCGATGAGAAATACTTCGGCGACGGCATCGGTATCGCGGTTCGCAAGGGCGATGCGCTGAAGGACAAGATCAATGGCGCGATCACCGCCATCCGCGAGAATGGCAAATACAAGCAAATCCAGGACAAATACTTCGCCTTCGACATCTACGGCAAGTAACGAAGCCCCGCCACTCGTGCGAAATGGCGCAAGCAACAGGATCTCTGCGGTTTGCGCCATTTTTTCATCCTACTTTCGAGGACCTGAATCATGTTGAAAGGCTACGGGGCTGTCATCCTCGATGGCGCATGGTTGACGCTTGAGCTCGCCTTGTCGTCTATGGCCCTGGCCATCGTCCTGGGTCTGATCGGCGTTGCGTTGCGCCTTTCTCCGGTGCGCTGGCTGGCGTGGCTGGGCGACCTGTATTCCACGGTCATTCGCGGCATCCCCGACCTGGTGCTGATCCTGCTGATTTTCTACGGCGGCCAGGATTTGCTCAATCGCGTGGCGCCGATGCTCGGCTATGACGACTACATCGACCTGAACCCGCTGGCGGCCGGTATCGGCACCCTGGGTTTCATCTTCGGTGCGTACCTGTCGGAGACCTTTCGCGGTGCATTCATGGCGATTCCCAAAGGCCAGGCCGAGGCCGGCATGGCGTATGGCATGAGCGGCTTCCAGGTGTTCTTCCGGGTGCTGGTGCCGCAGATGATTCGCCTGGCGATTCCGGGTTTCACCAACAACTGGCTGGTATTGACCAAGGCCACCGCGCTGATTTCCGTGGTGGGGCTGCAAGACATGATGTTCAAGGCCAAGCAGGCGGCGGATGCCACTCGTGAGCCTTTCACCTTCTTCCTCGCAGTGGCGGCGATGTACCTGGTGATCACCAGTGTCTCGTTGCTGGCGTTGCGTCACCTTGAGAAGCGCTACTCGGTAGGCGTAAGGGCGGCTGATCTATGATCTTCGACTACAACGTCATCTATGAAGCCTTGCCGCTGTATTTCAGTGGCTTGCTGACCACCCTCAAATTGTTGGCCCTGTCGCTGTTCTTCGGCCTGCTGGCGGCGTTGCCCCTGGGGCTGATGCGGGTGTCCAAGCAGCCGATCGTCAACATGACGGCCTGGCTCTACACCTACGTGATCCGCGGCACGCCGATGCTGGTGCAGCTGTTCCTGATCTACTACGGACTGGCGCAGTTCGCGATCGTGCGCGAAAGCTTCCTCTGGCCGTGGCTGTCCAGCGCGACGTTCTGTGCGTGCCTGGCGTTCGCCATCAACACCAGCGCCTACACCGCCGAAATCATCGCCGGCAGCCTGCGGGCCACGCCCAATGGTGAGATCGAAGCGGCCAAGGCCATGGGCATGTCGCGCTACAAGCTGTATCGCCGGATCCTGCTGCCGTCGGCCTTGCGTCGGGCGCTGCCGCAATACAGCAACGAAGTGATCATGATGTTGCAGACCACGAGCCTGGCCTCCATCGTGACCCTGATCGACATCACCGGCGCGGCGCGCACGGTGAATGCGCAGTATTACTTGCCGTTCGAGGCCTACATCACGGCCGGCGCTTTCTACCTGTGCCTGACCTTCATCTTGGTGCGCCTGTTCAAGCTGGCCGAGCGCCGCTGGCTGGGTTACCTGGCCCCGCGCAAGCACTGATAACGCATCGATCCGATCGACTGCTCAACGACTGACGTTTTGTGAGAACCGACCGCATGTACAAGCTTGAAGTCCAAGACCTGCATAAACGCTATGGCAGTCACGAAGTGCTCAAGGGCGTGTCCCTGAAGGCCGCCGCTGGCGATGTGATCAGCATCATCGGCTCCAGTGGCTCCGGCAAGAGTACTTTCCTGCGTTGCATCAACCTGCTCGAGCAGCCCCATGCCGGCAAGATTCTGCTCAACAACGAAGAGCTGAAACTGGTCGCCGGCAAGGATGGCGCCATGAAAGCTGCAGACCCCAAGCAACTGCAGCGCATGCGGTCGCGGCTGTCGATGGTGTTCCAGCATTTCAACCTGTGGTCCCACATGACCGCGCTGGAAAACATCATGGAGGCGCCTGTGCATGTACTGGGCGTGGCCAAGGCTGAAGCGCGGGAGAAGGCCGAGCACTACCTGAACAAGGTCGGCGTGGCCCATCGCAAGGATGCCTACCCGGGCCACATGTCCGGCGGCGAGCAGCAGCGCGTGGCGATTGCCCGTGCGCTGGCGATGGAGCCTGAGGTGATGCTGTTCGACGAACCGACCTCGGCACTGGACCCGGAGCTGGTGGGTGACGTGCTCAAGGTGATGCAGGCCCTGGCCCTGGAAGGTCGGACCATGGTGGTGGTGACTCACGAAATGGGCTTTGCCCGCGAAGTGTCGAACCAACTGGTTTTTCTGCACAAAGGCATCGTCGAAGAAAGCGGCAACCCGCGTGAAGTGCTGGTCAATCCGCAATCGGAGCGCCTGCAACAATTTCTTTCGGGCAGCCTCAAGTAACGCTCCCGTTACGCACCTGATTTGGGTCATGCTGCGCACCGCGTGCCAGATGGTCTAATTTGGTTGCAGCCGCTTTTGGCTTTAACACTGTTTTCGCTTCGGATCGCCCGCCATGACTGCCCATCGAATAGGTTTCCTGATTTGGCCCAGCACTAAAGCCTTGACGCTGGCGCTGGCCGAGGAGGCCTTGCGTGTCGCTCAGCGGGTGCATCCGGATGTGGTCTACGAGCTGTCGTTCTTGCAGGCCGAGCCACCGGCCGCTGGCGCCTGGCAATTGCCGGGCGAGCCTTGGGCCGGCAAGCTCGAGGGGTTCCAGAAGCTGTTCCTGCTGGCCGATGAGCCGCCGACCGCACTGGCCTCGCCCCTGAGCAGCGCCCTCAAGCAACTGGTACGTGCCGGTTGCGTGATCGGTGGTTTGTCGGCGGGTGTCTATCCCTTGGCCCAGCTGGGTTTGCTCGACGGTTACCGTGCCGCTGTGCATTGGCGCTGGCAGGACGACTTCTCCGAACGTTTCCCCAAGGTCATCGCCACCAGTCATCTGTTTGACTGGGATCGCGATCGCCTGAGCGCTTGCGGCGGCATGTCGGTGCTGGACCTGTTGCTGGCGGTCCTGGCCCGGGATCACGGTGCGGAGCTGGCCGGCGCGGTGTCGGAAGAGTTGGTGGTCGAGCGCATTCGTGAAGGCGGCGAGCGCCAGCGCATCCCGTTGCAGAATCGCCTCGGTTCCAGCCATCCAAAGCTCACCCAGGCGGTGCTGCTGATGGAAGCCAATATCGAAGAGCCGCTGACCACCGACGAAATCGCCCAGCATGTGTGTGTATCCCGCCGGCAACTGGAGCGGATCTTCAAGCAATACCTCAACCGCGTACCCAGCCAGTATTACCTGGAGCTGCGCCTGAACAAGGCCCGGCAGATGTTGATGCAGACCAGCAAATCCATCATCCAGATCGGCCTGTCCTGCGGTTTCTCCTCGGGGCCACACTTCTCCAGTGCCTACCGCAACTTCTTCGGCGCCACGCCGCGGGAAGACCGCAACCAGCGACGCAGCAGCAGCCCGTTCGAATTGTCGTCGGTGCCTTCCGAGCGGGGCTAGGCTGGAGCAACATCTGCGGCTAGGGCAGATACAACTCCCTGTGGCTAGGGTTGCTACAACACCCTGTGGCGAGGGGCTTTATCCCCGTTGGGTTGCGCAGCAACCTTCATATCCCTGCCGCCTCGGTTCACCAGATTTTCGCATCCGGACTTTTTTGGGGCTGCTTCGCAGCCCAGCGGGGATAAATCCCCTCACCACAGATAACTCCTCTCAAGTTCCAGCTGTGGCTGGCCAGGGAAATGTGGACGCAGGCGCCTCAAACCCCGCGCCAACGTTTAAACTGCGCCTTTGCGACGCTATTTGTCGCATTGCCGTAAACCCGCGCAAAACGTGGGTTGGCGCTATAAGAAGTTGTCGCTTGGCGGCAAGGCCGGGCTGAAAACTGTCCTTACAATCCTTACCAAGCCCGCCAGTTCCAGGCGGGTGTTCCTCATCAGGAGACTCCGATGTCCGTTGAGCAAGCCGCGGTACAACGCGCCGATTTCGACCAGGTTATGGTTCCCAACTATGCACCTGCTGCCTTCATACCTGTGCGTGGTGCCGGTTCCCGCGTATGGGACCAATCCGGTCGTGAGTTGATCGACTTCGCTGGCGGTATTGCAGTCAACGTACTGGGCCACGCCCACCCGGCGCTGGTCGGCGCACTGACCGAACAGGCCAACAAGCTGTGGCATGTCTCCAACGTCTTTACCAATGAGCCGGCCCTGCGCCTGGCCCACAAGCTGGTCAACGCGACGTTTGCCGAGCGCGCGTTTTTCTGCAACTCCGGCGCCGAAGCCAACGAGGCCGCCTTCAAGCTGGCCCGTCGCGTTGCGTTCGATCGGTTCGGCAGCGAAAAATACGAAATCATCGCCGCGCTCAATAGCTTCCACGGTCGCACCCTGTTCACCGTCAACGTCGGCGGGCAGTCGAAGTACTCTGACGGTTTCGGGCCTAAAATTACTGGCATCACCCACGTTCCTTACAACGACCTGGCCGCATTGAAGGCCGCTGTCTCGGACAAGACCTGCGCCGTGGTGCTGGAGCCGATCCAGGGCGAGGGCGGCGTGCTGCCGGCCGAGCAGGCCTACCTGCAAGGCGCCCGCGACCTGTGCGATGCCCACGACGCGCTGTTGGTGTTCGACGAAGTGCAGACTGGCATGGGCCGCAGCGGTCATCTGTTCGCCTACATGCATTACGGCGTGGTCCCGGACATCCTCACCAGCGCCAAGAGCCTGGGCGGTGGCTTCCCGATTGCGGCGATGCTCACCACTGAAGCCTTGGCCAAGCACCTGGTCGTCGGCACCCACGGCACCACCTACGGCGGCAATCCGCTGGCCTGCGCAGTGGCCGAAGCGGTGATCGATGTGGTCAATACGCCTGAGGTGCTCGGTGGTGTCAAAACCAAGCACGCCAAGTTCAAGGCGCGCCTGGAGCAGATCGGCGAGAAATACGGCCTGTTCACCCAGGTGCGCGGCCTGGGCCTGCTGATCGGTTGCGTGCTGAACGATGCCTGGAAAGGCAAGGCCAAGGACATCTTCAACGCCGCCGAACAAGAAGGCCTGATGATCCTGCAAGCCGGCCCGGACGTGATTCGCTTCGCCCCGAGCCTGGTAGTGGAAGACGCCGACATCGACGCCGGCCTGGACCGCTTCGAGCGCGCCGCGGCGAAGCTGACGCAAGCCTGATCCCTTAGAGCCGGACAGGATCCAAATGTGGGAGCGGGCTTGCCCGCGAAGGCGATCGATCAGTCAACATCTTCGTTGAAAGTGATGGCCTCTTCGCGAGCAAGCCCGCTCCCACGCTTGAACGGATGCGGTAGTCGTCCGGTATTTTTTTCATGTATCGACCCTTATGGTCGAACCGTTTATTTCAAGTTAAGGAGTGACACCATGCTGGTGATGCGCCCCGCGCAAATGGCTGATCTGGGCGAGGTACAGCGTCTGGCTGCGGACAGTCCGATCGGTGTCACTTCCTTGCCGGATGACGTGGAACGCCTGAGCGACAAGATCGCCGCAAGCGAAGCCTCGTTTGCCGCGGAAGTCAGCTTCAACGGCGAAGAGAGCTATTTCTTCGTCCTCGAAGACACCGCGACCGGCAAACTGGCGGGCTGTTCGGCCATCGTCGCGTCGGCCGGTTATTCCGAACCGTTCTACAGCTTTCGCAACGAGACCTTCGTTCACGCCTCCCGTGAGCTGAAGATCCACAACAAGATCCACGTGCTCTCCCAATGCCACGACCTGACCGGCAACAGCCTGCTGACCAGTTTCTACGTGGTGCCGGAACTGGTGGGTTCGCCATGGTCGGAACTCAACTCACGGGGGCGGCTGCTGTTCGTCGCCAGCCATCCGGAGCGGTTTGCCGATTCGGTGGTGACCGAGATCGTTGGCTACAGCGATGAGAATGGCGACTCGCCGTTCTGGGACGCCATCGGTCGCAACTTCTTCGACCTCAACTACGCCGCCGCCGAGCGTCTGTGCGGGCTGAAGAGCCGTACCTTCCTCGCCGAGCTGATGCCCCATTACCCGATCTATGTGCCGCTGTTGCCGGATGCCGCCCAGGAAGCCATGGGCCAGGTGCATCCGCGGGCGCAGATCACCTTCGACATCCTGATGCGCGAGGGTTTCGAGACCGATCACTACATCGACATCTTCGACGGTGGCCCGACCCTGCATGCCCGCGTCTCGGGCATCCGCTCGATCGCCCAGAGCCGCGTGGTGCCGGTCAAGATCGGCGAACCGGTCAAGGGCGCCGGCCGCCAATACCTGGTGGCCAATGCCCAGTTGCAGGATTACCGCGCCGTGCTGCTCGAACTCGACTACGCGCCGGGTAAACCGGTGACCCTGGATATGGAAGCGGCCGAAGCCTTGGGCGTTGGCGAAGGTGCCAGCGTGCGCCTGGTTGCGGTTTAACGCCTTACAGCTGAGTTTCGCGGGTGGCGTGAGCGGCCCGTTTGAGGAGATAGCATGATCGTTCGTCCCGTACGCAGCAGCGATTTACCCGCTCTGATCGCCCTGGCCCGCAGCACGGGCACCGGCCTGACCACCTTGCCGGCCAATGAAGAGCGCCTGGCCCATCGGGTCGGTTGGGCCGAGAAGACTTTTCGCGGCGAAGCCGGGCGCGGCGATGCGGACTACCTGTTCGTACTTGAAGACGATGACGGTCGCGTGGTGGGCATTTCCGCCATCGCCGGTGCCGTGGGGCTGCGTGAGCCCTGGTACAACTTTCGGGTCGGCCTGACGGTCAGTGCCTCACAGGAATTGAACATCTATCGGGAAATCCCGACCCTGTTCCTGGCCAACGACCTGACCGGAAATTCCGAGTTGTGCTCGCTGTTCCTCCACGCCGACTACCGCAGTGGCCTCAATGGCCGGATGCTGGCCAAGGCGCGGCTGTTGTTCATCGCCGAGTTCCCGCAGTTGTTCGGCAACAAGATCATTGCCGAGATGCGCGGCATGTCCGATGACAACGGACGTTCGCCGTTCTGGGAAAGCCTGGGCCGGCATTTCTTCAAAATGGAGTTCAGTCAGGCCGATTACCTCACCGGCGTGGGCAACAAGGCGTTCATCGCTGAACTGATGCCCAAGTTCCCGCTGTACACCTGTTTCTTGTCCGAAGATGCTCGGGCCGTGATTGGCCAGGTTCATCCGGATACTGAACCGGCCTTGTCGATGCTCAAGAGCGAAGGTTTCAGCTATCAGGGTTACGTCGACATCTTCGACGCCGGCCCGGCGGTGGAGTGCGAAACCGGCAAGATCCGCGCGATTCGCGACAGCCAGGCGCTGGTGTTGGCCGTCGGCACGCCGGGCGATGACGCCACGCCGTTCCTCATCCATAACCGCAAGCGCGAAGACTGCCGCATCACCGCTGCACCGGCGCGTTTTGCCGCAGGCACTCTGGTGGTCGATCCGCTGACCGCCAAACGTCTTCAACTCAACGCTGGCGACCAGGTGCGTGCCGTCGCGTTGTCCGCTGCCCGGGAGTCGAAATGATGAAGTCGTTGTACATCGCAGGTAGCTGGCTGGAAGGCCAGGGCGACCTCTTTGAGTCGTTGAACCCAGTGACCCAGCAGGTGTTGTGGTCGGGCAACGGCGCCACGGCGGCGCAAGTGGAATCGGCGGTGCAGGCCGCGCGCCAGGCGTTCCCGGATTGGGCGCGGCGCTCGCTGGACGAACGCATCCAGGTGCTGGAAGCTTTTGCCGCGGCCCTGAAAAACCACGCTGACGAACTGGCCCAGTGCATCGGTGAAGAAACCGGCAAGCCGTTGTGGGAGGCGGCGACCGAAGTGACCAGCATGGTCAACAAAGTCGCCATTTCGGTGCAGAGCTACCGCGAGCGGACCGGCGAGAAGAGCGGCCCCCTGGGCGACGCCACCGCCGTGCTGCGCCACAAGCCCCACGGCGTGGTGGCGGTCTTCGGCCCCTACAATTTCCCCGGTCACTTGCCCAACGGTCATATCGTGCCCGCGCTGCTGGCCGGCAACAGCGTGTTGTTCAAGCCGAGCGAGCTGACGCCGAAAGTCGCCGAGCTGACGGTCAAATGCTGGGTCGAGGCCGGTCTGCCGGCGGGTGTGCTGAACCTGCTGCAAGGCGCGCGGGAAACCGGTATCGCCCTGGCGGCGAACCCAGGTATCGACGGGTTGTTTTTCACCGGCTCCAGCCGCACCGGCAATTTGCTGCATCAACAATTTTCCGGGCGTCCGGACAAGATCCTCGCGCTGGAAATGGGCGGTAACAACCCACTGGTGGTGGATGAGGTGGCGGACGTCGATGCGGCGGTCTACACCATCATCCAGTCCGCCTTCATTTCCGCCGGGCAGCGTTGCACCTGTGCGCGCCGCCTGCTGGTGCCGGAAGGTGCCTGGGGTGATGCCTTGCTGGCGCGCCTGGTGGCGGTCAGCTCGACCCTTGAAGTCGGTGCCTTCGACCAGCAACCGGCACCGTTCATGGGCTCGGTGATTTCCCTGGGCGCGGCGAAGGCGCTGATGGATGCACAAAACCATTTGCTGGGCAAAGGCGCCGTGCCGCTGTTGGCCATGACCCAGCCGCAGCCCCAGGCGGCCTTGCTGACGCCGGGTATCCTGGATGTGACGGCCGTGGCCGAGCGTCCTGATGAAGAGCTGTTCGGGCCGTTGCTGCAAGTAATCCGCTACCCGGACTTCGCAGCGGCCATTACCGAGGCCAACAATACGCAATATGGCCTGGCCGCCGGGTTGCTGTCCGATTCCCAGGAGCGTTACCAGCAATTCTGGCTGCAGAGCCGTGCCGGTATCGTCAACTGGAACAAACAGCTGACCGGTGCCGCCAGCAGCGCCCCGTTCGGCGGTGTCGGTGCCTCGGGCAACCATCGCGCCAGTGCTTATTACGCGGCCGATTATTGCGCGTATCCGGTGGCTTCCTTGGAGACCCCGAGCCTCGTCATGCCGGCTGCCCTGACCCCCGGCGTGAGAATGGTGTGAACCCCGATCGCGAGCAAGCTCGCTCCCACAGGGTCTTGCGCAATCCATGTGGGAGCGAGCTTGCTCGCGAAGGCCGCGATGCGGTTGTTATTTGATGCCTATAAAAAACAGATTCTCGTGGAGCCTCGCTGATGAAATCCTATGAAGTCAACTTTGACGGTCTAGTGGGGCCGACCCATAACTACGGTGGGCTCTCGTACGGCAACGTCGCGTCCCAGAGCAACAGCCAGCAGTCCTCCAATCCCAAGGAAGCGGCGTTGCAAGGGCTGGCGAAAATGAAAGCGCTGATGGACATGGGTTTCCAGCAAGGCGTGCTGGCGCCGCAGGAGCGCCCGGACGTGGCGGCCCTGCGCCGGTTGGGCTTTGCCGGCAGTGATGCCCAGGTCATCCAGCAGGCCGCGAAGGAAGCGATGCCGTTGCTGGTCGCCAGTTGCTCGGCCTCCAGCATGTGGGTGGCCAACGCCGCCACGGTCAGCCCGAGCGCCGACACGGCCGATGGTCGCGTGCATTTCACTGCAGCCAACCTGAACTGCAAGTACCACCGCAGCATCGAGCATCCGACCACCAGTCGCGTGCTGGGGGCGATGTTCGCCAACTCGCAGCACTTCGCCCATCACGCCGCCTTGCCGGCGGTGGCGCAGTTCGGCGATGAAGGCGCGGCCAACCACACCCGTTTCTGCCGGGCCTACGGCGAGGCCGGCGTGGAATTCTTCGTCTTCGGTCGCAGCGCCTTCGACACCCGTTATCCCGCACCGCAGAAATACCCGGCGCGCCAGACCCTGGAAGCGTCCCAGGCCGTTGCCCGCCTGCATGGCCTGAGGGAGGAGGGCGTGGTGTACGCCCAACAGAATCCGTCGGTGATTGACCAGGGTGTGTTCCACAACGACGTGATCGCGGTGGGCAACGGTGAAGTGTTGTTCTATCACGAGGATGCGTTTCTCGAGACCGACAAGATGTTGGCCGAGTTGAGCGGCAAACTCGCCAAGATCGGTGGGAAATTTCAGTCGGTGTGCGTGCCGCGTTCGGCGGTTACTGTCGATGACGCGGTACGTTCCTACCTGTTCAATAGCCAGCTGCTGTCGCGTCCCGACGGCTCCATGCTCTTGATCGTGCCGGAAGAATGCCGCGGCAACGAACGCGTCTGGCAATACCTGCAAGGCCTGACGGGCGCTGGCGGGGTCATTCGCGAAGTGAAGGTCTTCGACCTCAAGCAAAGCATGCAGAACGGTGGCGGCCCGGCTTGCCTGAGATTGCGCGTGGCCCTCAATGAAACCGAGCTGGCGGCCGTCAACCCAGGGGTTATCATGACCGCGCCGCTGTACGATTCGCTGACCCAATGGGTCGAGCGGCACTACCGCGACCGCATGACCGAAAATGACCTGGCAGACCCGCAGTTGCTGCTCGAATGCCGTGGGGCGCTGGATGAACTGACACAAATCCTTAAACTTGGCGCGGTTTATCCTTTCCAGATCAATTGAAAGCGCGCGCGACCTGACTACAGTCAAAGCAGGGCGCGTTGCCTTATCCCCAGACGAGAACGTAAAGACATGAGCGATACCCTGCAGCTGATCCTTGAAGACACCGACGGCACCCAACTGGAAACCTCCTGCACCCGTGTCGCGGTGATGTGGCAAGGCAAGGAGTTGTGGATCCAGCAGGATGGCCGCGGTCAGTTGCTGATCGGCGTCGATGTCGAGGAAGGGGACGAGGAATACGCCAACCTGTTGTTGCGTCCATTGGCGACCAACCTGGTCAGCCTGCAACTGGAAATGGAACCGGCGGACGTCGGCGACGATGACCATGTCCATGGCCCGGATTGCGGCCACGACCATTAAGGAAACCGCGCTATGCTCGCCCTCGGCAAACTGCTTGAACTGACCCTCGCCGGCCGTGAACCGGCGGAGAAGACTCAACTGACTGTCGAAGGCGTACGGATGCGCTGGTTGAGCGAGGGCGCGCTGGAGGTCAAGCCGCCCGAAGCCCGGGATAACGGCCTGGACCTGCTGCTGTCGGCCGGTATCCACGGCAACGAAACCGCTCCCATCGAATTGCTCGACCGCCTGCTGCACGACATTGCCCGTGGAGACCTGAAACCGCGGGCGCGCATTCTGTTCCTGTTCGGCAACCCCGAGGCCATCCGGCGCGGTGAGCGTTTCGTCGAACAGGACGTCAACCGGCTGTTCAACGGTCGCCATGAGCTGAGTGGCGGTGCTGAAGCGCTGCGGGCCTGCGAGTTGGAGCGGCTGGCCGCCAGTTTTTTCAGTCGACCTGAGCGCAGCCGCCTGCATTACGACCTGCACACTGCTATCCGCGGTTCGAAGATCGAGCAGTTCGCCCTTTACCCATGGAAGGAAGGCCGCGCGCATTCACGCCGTGAGCTGGCACGCCTGCGTGCCGCGGGCATGGAGGCGGTGTTGCTGCAGAACAAGCCGTCCATCGTCTTCAGTGCCTACACCTACGACCAGCTCGGCGCCGAGTCCTTCACCCTGGAGCTGGGCAAGGCCCGGCCATTCGGGCAGAACGACGGGGTCAACGTCAGCCTGCTGGAAACCCGCCTGCAACAGATCATCGAAGGCAACGAGCCTGAGCTGGACGAAGGGTTGGATGGCCTGCAGCTGTTCAGCGTGGCGCGGGAAATCATCAAGCACAGCGACAGCTTCCGCCTGAACCTGCCGGCGGATATCGAGAACTTCTCCGAGCTTGAAAAAGGTTATGTGTTGGCCGAAGACATCGCCCAGACCCGCTGGGTGATCGAAGAGGAGGGCGCCCGGATCATTTTCCCGAACCCCAAGGTCAAGAATGGCTTGCGGGCCGGGATCCTGATCGTACCGGCGACTGACGAAAACCTGGCCTGAAGCCACATCTTTCAAATGTGGGAGCGGGCTTGCTCGCGAATGCGGTGTGTCAGTAAAAATATTGGTTAACTGACACACCGCATTCGCGAGTAAGCCCGCTCCTACAGTTTTTTGGGTGACGTTTAGCTCGCTACCGCCCGCTGCTCACTGCGACGCAACGCCCGGGTCTTGTGCAAGGTATCGGCGCAAGTCTTCGCGGCTTCCTGGCCCTTGTGCACGAAATGCTCGAAGAAAAACTTCTGATGTTCTTCCCCTGCATGGAAGTGATGCGGCGTGAGCACCACCGAGAACACCGGCACTTCGGTTTCCAACTGCACCTGCATCAGGCCGCTGATGACCGATTGGGCGACGAACTCGTGACGGTAGATGCCCCCGTCCACCACCAGGCCGGCGGCGACGATGCCGGCGTAGCGGCCTGACTTGGCCAGCAGCTTGGCGTGCAGCGGAATCTCGAAGGCGCCGCCGACTTCGAAGAAGTCGAAGTCGCTTTCCTGGTAACCCTGGAGGATCATTTCGGCGACGAAGCCTTTACGGCTCTGGTCGACGATTTCCTTGTGCCAGCAGGCCTGGATGAACGCGACGCGCTCGCCCGGATGACTTTTGCTTTTGCTGTCGATTGCGGTGGGTTGCATGTTCTGGTTCCTGTTTGTGTGAAAAACAGGGCGTCATGAATCGAAGGGGATTCGAGGGTACGCCGCGTACAAGACAGTCGCAGTCGGCCCTTGGGTGCCAATCCCGTTCTCTCTTCATCCGGACTATGACCGTCGGCCCCGGGATCACACCGGGTCTGCTGACCTTGCCGCTACACCCAAAAAAAGCGGTGTACCACCAAGCGCTCGCGGGCTATGCACGTTGCGTGCAATTACCGCCGGTGGGGAATTACACCCCGCCCTGAGAACGTTTTTGCCGCCATGGTTTTTGGCAGCGGAGGATTTTTAACACATAACCTACGGTGGGAGCGAGCTTGCTCGCGATAGCGCCATTGCAGCCAGCATCAAGGCAAGCTGAACCACCGCTATCGCGAGCAAGCTCGCTCCCACAGGAGTTCCGGATAATCTTCAGGCTTTCCGTCGACCAGGCTTGATTATTCCTGCCCATGCCCGCAGTAATTGCCCTTCGAAAGGGAATTCCCCCACCAGAACCCGAGGCCAGATTCATGAGTGTTATCGATCTTCGCAGCGACACGGTCACCCAACCTACCGCCGGCATGCTGGATGCCATGGCCAGCGCGCCAACCGGCGATGATGTGTATGGCGAAGACCCGACCGTCAATCGCCTCGAAGCCGAACTGGCCGGGCGCCTGGGCTTTGCCGCGGCACTGTTCGTGCCGTCGGGCACCATGAGCAACCTGCTGGGGTTGATGGCCCACTGCGAACGCGGCGATGAATACATCGTCGGTCAGCAGGCCCACACCTACAAATACGAGGGCGGCGGTGCGGCAGTGCTCGGTTCGATCCAGCCCCAGCCCCTGGAGGTGCAAGCGGACGGTTCCCTGGACCTGGCGCACGTTGCCGCGGCGATCAAACCCGATGACTTCCACTTTGCCCGCACCCGTCTGCTGGCCCTGGAAAACACCATGCAGGGCAAGGTGCTGCCCTTGGAATACCTGGCCCGGGCCCGGCGTTTCACTCAGGAGCATGGCCTGGCCCTGCACCTGGACGGGGCGCGGCTGTACAACGCCGCAGTCAAGTTGAATGTCGATGCCCGGCAAATCACGCAACATTTCGATTCGGTATCGGTGTGCCTGTCCAAAGGTCTTGGCGCTCCGGTGGGCTCGGTCCTGTGCGGCAGCGTCGAGCTGATCGGCAAGGCCCGCCGGCTGCGCAAGATGGTCGGTGGCGGCATGCGCCAGGCCGGGATCCTCGCGGCGGCAGGGCTGTATGCCTTGGAACATCAGGTCCAGCGCCTGGCCGATGACCACGCCAATGCCCAGCGGCTTGCCGAGGGTTTGCGTGGGGCGGGGTACGAGGTCGAGCCGGTGCAAACCAACATGGTCTACGTACAAATGGGCGAGCGGGCCGAGGCGATCAAGGCGTTTGCCGATGAGTGGGGCGTCAAGCTCAGCGCGGCGCCACGCCTGCGAATGGTGACGCACATGGACGTGAGCGCGGCGCAAATCGATCAGGTGATCGCCACTTTCGTCGAATTTTCTCGCCAATGACCCGCTTACCGGGGCAATTGACAGTTTCTATCGTATAAACACGCTGTACCCCACGCGCAGGGCCGATATAATGCGGCCCTTTGCCGTTGCTTCGTCTGTTGACGTTTTGCACAGGCCTTTGGCCGCAGCCTCCGTGGAAGAACCTAATGAAAAGCGCAGAAATCCGTGAAGCCTTCCTTCGCTTCTTCGAAGAGCAAGGCCACACCCGAGTAGCCTCCAGCTCTTTGATTCCGGGCAACGACCCGACCCTGCTGTTCACCAACGCGGGGATGAACCAGTTCAAGGACTGCTTCCTGGGCCAGGAAAAACGTGCCTACACCCGTGCGGTCAGCAGCCAGAAGTGCGTGCGCGCCGGCGGCAAGCACAACGACCTGGAAAATGTCGGCTATACCGCACGTCACCACACGTTCTTCGAAATGCTGGGTAACTTCAGCTTCGGTGACTATTTCAAGCGTGACGCCATCACCTTCGCCTGGACCTTCCTGACGTCCGACAAGTGGCTGAACCTGCCCAAGGAAAAGCTTTGGGTAACGGTCTACGCCACCGACGACGAAGCCTATGACATCTGGACCAAAGAGGTCGGTGTCCCGGCGGAGCGCATGGTGCGCATTGGCGACAACAAAGGCGCGCCTTACGCCTCCGATAACTTCTGGACCATGGGCGACACCGGCCCATGCGGCCCTTGCACCGAGATCTTCTACGATCACGGCGCCGACATCTGGGGCGGTCCACCCGGCTCGCCGGAAGAAGACGGCGACCGCTACATTGAGATCTGGAACAACGTATTCATGCAGTTCAACCGCACCGCCGATGGTGTGTTGCATCCGCTGCCAGCGCCGTCGGTGGACACCGGCATGGGCCTGGAACGGATCAGTGCGGTGCTGCAGCACGTTCATTCCAACTACGAAATCGACCTGTTCCAGAGCCTGCTGAGCGCGTCGGCCAAGGCCATCGGTTGCACCAACGACAACCAGGCCTCGCTGAAAGTGGTCGCCGACCACATCCGTTCCTGCGGTTTCCTGATTGCCGACGGTGTGCTGCCTTCCAACGAAGGCCGTGGTTATGTGCTGCGCCGGATCATCCGTCGCGCCTGCCGCCACGGTAACAAGCTGGGCGCCAAGGGCAGCTTCTTCTATCAGATCGTTGCGGCATTGGCGGCCGAGATGGGCGACGCCTTCCCGGAACTCAAGTCCCAGCAGGCGCATATCGAGCGCGTGCTCAAGGCTGAAGAAGAGCAATTCGCCAAGACCCTGGAGCAAGGCCTGAAGATCCTCGAGCAGGACCTGGCCGAACTCAAGGGCAACGTGGTCCCGGGCGACGTGGTGTTCAAGCTGTACGACACCTATGGCTTCCCGATGGACCTGACCGGCGACATCGCCCGCGAACGCAACCTGACCCTCGATGAGGAAGGTTTCGAGCGCGAGATGGAAGCCCAGCGGGTGCGTGCGCGTTCCGCCAGCTCCTTTGGCATGGACTACAACAGCCTGGTCAAGGTAGACGTGGCCACCGAGTTCACCGGTTATGCCGGCACCACCGGCTCGGCCAAGATCGTTGCCATCTATAAGGACGGGCAATCGGTCGACATCCTGAGCGAAGGCCAGGAAGGCGTGATCGTGCTGGACAAGACCCCGTTCTACGCCGAATCCGGCGGCCAGATCGGCGACAGCGGTTACCTGCAGGCGGGCAGCTCGCGTTTCGACGTGCGTGACACCACCAAGACCGGCGGCGCGTTCCTGCACCACGGCGTGCTGGCGTCGGGCAGCCTGATGATCGCCGCCCCGGTGGCCGCCCATGTCGACGCCGAGGTGCGCCATGCCACGTCGCTGAACCACTCCGCCACGCACTTGCTGCACGCGGCGTTGCGCCAGGTGCTGGGCGAGCATGTCCAGCAGAAGGGCTCGTTGGTGGACAGTCAGCGCCTGCGCTTTGACTTCAGCCATTTCGAAGCCATCAAGCCTGAGCAACTCAAGGCGCTGGAAGAGATCGTCAACGCCGAGATTCGCAAGAACTCCCCGGTGGAAACCGAAGAAACCGACATCGAGACCGCCAAGCGCAAGGGCGCGATGGCGCTGTTCGGCGAGAAGTACGGCGACAGCGTGCGTGTGCTGAGCATGGGCGACTTCTCTGTTGAACTGTGCGGTGGCATCCACGCCAACCGGACCGGCGACATCGGCCTGATGAAAATCATCAGCGAAGGTGGCGTGGCATCCGGTGTGCGCCGGATCGAAGCGGTCACCGGCGCCGCGGCCCTGGCGTACCTCAACGCGGCCGAAGAACAACTCAAGGAAGCGGCTACCCTGATCAAGGGCAGTCGCGACAACCTGATCGACAAGCTGTCGGCTGTGCTGGAGCGCAACCGCCTGTTGGAGAAGCAACTCGAGCAGTTGCAGGCCAAGGCCGCCAGCGCCGCGGGCGACGATCTGTCGGCCCAGGCGGTGGACGTCAAGGGCGTGAAGGTGCTGGCCGTGCGTCTGGATGGCCAGGATGGCAAGGCGCTGCTGGCGCTGGTCGATCAACTGAAAAACAAACTCGGCCGCGCAGTGATCCTGCTCGGCAGTGTCCATGAGGAAAAGGTCGTTCTCGTCGCAGGCGTGACCAAAGACCTGACTGGCCAACTCAAGGCCGGTGATTTGATGAAGCAGGCCGCTGCGGCAGTGGGCGGCAAGGGCGGTGGTCGTCCGGACATGGCGCAAGGCGGTGGTACCGACGTCGGCGCCCTGGACGCGGCACTGGCCCAGACCGTTGCATTCGTAGAGCAGGGTATTTAAGGCAGCGTCGCCGGGCTCGTGGTCTAGTGACGAGCCTGGCCGCTGTTTGAGTGATTTATTGGGCGCCCTTCATGGGCAGAGGCGGCTTTGAAATGGCTTTGATCGTACAGAAATTTGGAGGCACCTCGGTCGGCACTGTCGAGAGAATCGAACAAGTCGCCGACAAGGTTAAGAAATTCCGTGAAGCGGGCGATGACCTGGTGGTTGTGCTGTCGGCAATGAGCGGCGAGACCAACCGTCTGATCGATCTGGCCAAGCAAATCAGCGGCGACCAGCAACCGGTTCCCCGTGAGCTGGACGTGATCGTTTCCACTGGCGAGCAGGTGACCATCGCCTTGCTGGCCATGGCGCTGATCAAGCGTGGCGTGCCGGCGGTGTCCTACACCGGCAACCAGGTGCGTATCCTGACGGACAGCGCGCACAACAAAGCGCGTATTCTGCAGATCGACGACCAGAAGATTCGCGGCGACCTGAAGGATGGCCGTGTCGTGGTTGTCGCCGGTTTCCAGGGCGTGGACGAGCAGGGCAATATCACCACCCTCGGCCGTGGTGGTTCCGACACCACGGGCGTAGCTCTGGCAGCGGCTCTCAAGGCTGACGAATGCCAGATCTACACCGATGTGGACGGTGTCTACACCACCGACCCACGGGTGGTGCCTGTGGCCCAGCGCCTGGACAAGATCACGTTCGAAGAAATGCTGGAAATGGCCAGTCTCGGCTCGAAGGTATTGCAGATCCGGGCGGTCGAATTCGCTGGCAAGTACAACGTTCCGCTGCGCGTTCTGCACAGCTTCAAAGAGGGTCCGGGCACCCTCATTACTATTGATGAAGAGGAATCCATGGAACAGCCGATCATTTCCGGCATCGCTTTCAACCGCGATGAGGCCAAGCTGACCATCCGTGGCGTGCCAGACACCCCCGGCGTGGCGTTCAAGATTCTCGGCCCGATCAGTGCCGCGAACATCGAAGTCGACATGATCGTGCAGAACGTCTCGCACGATAACACCACTGACTTCACCTTCACTGTGCACCGCAACGACTACCAGTCTGCCGAAGCGATCCTGAAAAAGACCGCTGGCGAGATCGGTGCCCGGGAAGTGGTGGGCGATACCAAGATCGCCAAGGTCTCGATCGTCGGTGTCGGCATGCGTTCCCACGCGGGCGTGGCCAGCCGCATGTTCGAATCCCTGGCCAAGGAAAGCATCAACATCCAGATGATCTCTACTTCGGAAATCAAGGTTTCCGTAGTGATCGAAGAGAAGTACCTGGAACTGGCCGTGCGCGCCCTGCACACGGCTTTCGAGCTCGACGCTGCTGCCCAGCAGGGCGAGTAAAGCGTTATCCAGAGGGCGCGGCCGGACCGCGCCCTCTGTTTTTCTGAACGGCGCGTCCCAAAACTGTTCTTTTGCCCGCGCTGGTCAATACTAGGCCTGTAGGCTTCGACCGTTTCGGTTGTAGGTCCAATGCCTTTTTTTTGCAGACTGTTGTCCCTTAAGTGAATTGCGTGAGGAGAAAGGTATGCTGATTCTGACTCGTCGGTGTGCAGAAAGCCTGATTATTGGCGATGGCGAAATCACCGTGACCGTGCTCGGCGTCAAAGGAAACCAAGTGCGTATCGGCGTCAACGCCCCGAAAGAGGTTGCTGTACACCGGGAGGAAATCTACCTGCGTATCAAGAAAGAGAAGGACGACGAACCAAGCCATTAATTTTTATCGATTTTTATGTTTGCAAACGGGGATGAAGGTGGTTAATATACGCCCCGTGTTGCGGAGAGCTGGCCGAGTGGCCGAAGGCGCTCCCCTGCTAAGGGAGTACACCTCAAAAGGGTGTCGGGGGTTCGAATCCCCCGTTCTCCGCCATTATTCGTTTAGTGCGTCATAACCTGGCTTGATCAGTAAGTGATTGAAATTACTGAAAAAAAGCGCTTTACAAAAGGATTTGACGACCTATAATGCGCGGCAACAAATGCACTCGTAGCTCAGCTGGATAGAGTACTCGGCTACGAACCGAGCGGTCACAGGTTCGAATCCTGTCGAGTGCACCATTTAAGAGTTATTTGCA